>CAXSEH010000087.1:0-12419 GCA_964236345.1 uncultured Bdellovibrionales bacterium | reverse complement strand
TTGCACCATCTCGTGACAACCTCAAGGAAGTCTGAGTAGACTTTGGCTCTATGCCGCAAGAAAATGTGTCTTTTCAACAGCTCTTTGATCAAGCGCTTTCCGCTCAGCAACAAAAAAATGGCGACGAAGCCCTGCGGCTGTATCAAGAGACCCTAGACAAAAGTCAGGCTGAAATGAATCGGCCCCAGATGTCAGTGGTATTTCACAACATGTCGACGCTGGCTTTTGAGAAATCTGATTTTTTACACGCCTACGTGTGGTCAAAAAAGGCGGTCGCTTTAGATTCAGGAAATAGGACCGCGCAACAAGCTTTAGAGCAATATTCGAAAAAATTCGAAGTTCCGCAGGTCGCCCACCAAATCACAACCACCCAAAATGTTCAGAAAGTAATCGCCCAAGTTCCCGTCGATGGTCTTTATGTTTTAAGCTTGATCATGCTGTTTCTGACTTTACGCTTATTTTTCAAAAATCTGATCCTCAGGCGCCAACGACAAATCGAACTGGTTGGACATTCACCCTTTGCGTGGAAACCAATAGTTAGTTTTATCGTTTTGGTCCTGGTCATTATGGCGACTTTCATTCGTTGGGAAGGTGACCAAAAACTGAAGGGGATCCTAATCGCTGAGAAAACGGGCGTCCAGACCGCTGCGGGCGAAAATAAATCAGTTATTTTCGAAGCCCAACCGGGTACCGAGGTTGAGGTTTTAAAGATCATGGATAACTACGCTCAAATCCGTTATCCCGGCGCATTTTCAGGGTGGGTACCGCTGAAAAATCTGGAAGTTTTATCTCAGTAAGCAATTAAATGAGGCATGTGCGAAAATTTTTGACATCATTAATGGGATCATGTTTGATGAAATTTAGGGTTTATTTATGCTAACTAAGATCTTGAAATTATTATTTATTTTTACAATTCTGTCTGTCTTTGCAGGTTGCGCAACGGATGAGAAAAACGCCGACACTCCTGAAGGTGCTTTTAAGATTGCTAAAGAGTATGACGATTCTGAAAGATTCGAAATCGCCATTCAAAAATATTCTGACGTCAAAAATAAATTTCCATACAGTTCGTTTGCGATGGCGGCAGAACTAGCCATTGCGGATGTTCAGTATAAGCGCGAATCGTATCCCGAAGCGCAAATTGCTTATCAAAATTTTCGCGACATGCATCCAAAAAATCCAAAAATTGATTACGTCATTTATCGCGCGGGGATGAGCTATTTTCTGCAACTTCCGGAAACGATTGATCGCGACCTATCTTTAGCAAACGACGCGATTTACAGTTTCAACGAAGTGATCAAATCTTACCCTAATTCCGAGCACCTTGCAGATGCCAAAGATAAACGCGAAAAAGCCTTCATCATGCTGGCGGAAAAAGAACTTTACGTCGCCGATTTTTATTACCGAAATGAAAAATACGATTCGGCTTTGCTTCGTTATGAATCAGCTTACAAAAAATATTCAGGATATGGCTTAGATCCCCGTGCCCTTTACGGTGCGGTCCGCGCCGCGGGAAAAGCGAAAGAACCGCAAAAACGTAAAGCATATGCCACTTTACTTTTATCGAAGTTTTCGAATTCCGATGAGGCTCAAAAATTAAAAAGCTTAGGTAAAAGTGAGGAGATTGAATGAAATCATTTTCTCAACAGCTGATTGATGAAGCACGAGCCGCCTTTATTGAAGGTGATTACCAAACGGCCGAACCTTTACTGAATCAGCCTACTTTAATTCATTCAAAAAACCCCGAAGTCTTGCAAATGTTGGCCACGATTTACTACGACCAAGGCAAATTTAACAAAGCGATCAAAACTTTTAAGAAGGCTTTAGAGATTGACCCAGGATACACCGATGCGGCCGTGGGTCTTTCCATTATTTTAAATGACATTGGTCGCTACGACGAAGCTAAGAAAGTCTTTGAAGACGCAAAGGCTTTGCTAGACACAAAGAAAAAGTCAGCCGAACCAAATATGAACGAAAAGTTCGCCGCTAAACATGCTGAGCTTGCCGATATGTACCTTCAGCATAAGCGGTACAACGAATCGATCGAACAGTATCTTAAGGCTCAGCAACTTTCGGATAAAAAAGTCGATTATGCGGTTCGAATTGCCGAGTGTTACGTGCAAGCCGGACAAAAAGATAAAGCCATCAAAGAATTAAAAGCAATTTTGCAGATCGACCAGAAGTTGATCGCTCCGAGATTAAAGTTAGGATTAATATTATATAATTCTCACCACATCGCCGAAGCCGTTGACCAATGGGAAAATATTTTACGCTACGATGCCACAAATCAAGAAGCATTACGCTACTTAAAAATGGCCCAAGCAGCGGGCGTAACAACTTTATCTATTTAAAGGATTTAAATATGGCTCAAATTAAAAATGAAATGACCTCGTTCTTATCAAAAGAAGAAATCGAAAAACTTGTCACGAAGCTAGCCCAGCAAATTGAATCTGACTATGAAGGCAAAGAAATCATTTTAATTTGTCCCTTACGAGGATCCATGCATTTTGCGGCTGATCTAATGAGAAAAATTTCGCTGATGCAGCAGATTGATTTTGTTTACGTTCAGTCCACCGAAAAAGGTGGCGCGATCCGTATGACAAAAGATATCTCGATTAACATTACCGATAAAGAAGTCATCATCGTTGAAGAAGTGATCGATACGGCCCGCACCCTCAGCTTTTTGAAAAGCCGACTGATGGCTTCAAATCCAGCGTCATTAAAAATTGTGACTTTGCTTGATAAACCAGCTCGTCGCGAACTTCCCATTCGGGCTGATTACATTGGTAAAACAATCGAAGATCGTTACGTGGTCGGTTACGGCATGGACTCTGAAGAAAAGGGCCGAAACTACGCGGACATTTACGTCCTTAGAAACTAGCGGCGCCCTAGCCCAGTAAGGCGTTCACGACGAATAGGGTAATTACGCAAACCACATACAAGAAAACAAATTGTTTAGGGATCATGTTGTGTTTCTCCTGAACAATTAGATTAAAACACTTCCTTAAAGACTTCAAATTTGATCAAAAAACTACGACCAATGTCGAGAATTCGACAGTCGTCAAAATGGTGTACCGTCTCACATTGAGAATGAAGAAAAAGCCCTTAAGTTTTCCCAAAAACAGACGAAAAGAACTTATCCAATATAAGGGGGATCTTATGAAGTCATTATCAAATTTAAGAAACAGAATGCGCGCCAATTTGTTGCAAAATAATCGCGGACAAGGCGCAACCGAGTACATTTTATTACTTGTAGTCGTAGTTGGACTTGTGGTTTCTTTTGGTCCAAAGATCAAAGAAATTGTACAGGGAAAAACTAAAACAGTGGCTGAAGGCATGGATAAAATTACTGTTGAGTAATTATGACTATTGAATACGTGCTTCTCTTAGTCATGGGCGGGGTCATGTTTATGTCGGTCCTTATTAAAGGGCCGAAGACCGCTTATGAAAAAGGTGGAGTGCGTTTAGCGGCTCGAGTAGAAAATCAGTTATCTACCGGCACCGGTTTTAACCCCTACCCCAGTCAGGGCGACAATGGAAAAGTTCCTTGGATCGACAAAGAATAATTTAATTCGCAATCGCCGTGGACAGTTTGCCATCGAAGCCGTTCTTTTGCTGACCCTGCTAGTGGGTATTTCACTTTCAATTTTTAATTTTGTTAAGGGACCTCCCAGTTTGTTACAAAAACTTGTAACGACAAAGGTGATCGCAAGGTTTTCAACGATTACTAGTTTCGGTACTTGGAATTCTGATGGTTGCACCGCGCCAGGAAAAGCCAAGCAAACTTTAGGAAAATGCCACCCCAATTCTATCCACCGTTCTTTAAGTTCGGATCCGGGTCCCTAATATGAAGCCCTTTCACCAACGAAAAAAATCAGAGTCTGGTTTTATCATCGCCGATTTTTTATTTTCATTTGTCTTAGTTATCTGTGTCGGGATGTTTATTTTTGCATTAACTTTTTCACTTGCGACGATCGAAATTTCACAATACATCGTTTGGTCGGCCGCGCGAACTTATTCAAGTGCCAATGTAGATGAAGCCAAGGCGGCCCGTGCCTCAGAAACCAAATTTAAAAGTTTAAGCGCCATGTTTCCATTGTTAACGGGTGAAGGCAATGCTTCGCCGTGGTTTAGTTTGGACGATTTCAAGGTCCAAGATCACGAAAAAGAAGCCACTTTCGCGGGAAAAGTCACAAGTGCTTCCGATCGTGAAAATCGCGACGGTAACACTGAAAGACGGCAGCCTTGGACCGGTGCGAGCGCAAATCTTTACCTAAAACTATTTGCGAACTTGGGGATCCCCGTTTTCGGTAAGGTCAGTAACGACCCCGAAACTGATTTCAAATTTAGAATTTACGCCTTTATTATCCGTCATCCAAGTTTTGAAGAATGCAGTGGTTTCTTTCAACAACGTTTTGAAAAAGGCGTTAAAAAAATCGAAAGTTTTCAAAGTATCAATGGCACGCCCGCTTCTGAACCCTACAAGGTTGAAGACAATGGCTGTTAAAATGAAACGCTCGTTTAAAAAATCAGAAAGCGGCATGGCCTTCGTCGAAGCAATCCCCGTCTTAATTATGCTGGCGCTTATATTTAATTTCTCGCTAGGTTTCTTCGGTGGAATCCATTCCGGAATTTTAAATTCTATCGCGTCGTACAACTACTCGCTTGAAACTTTTCGTTTTAAGTCAAACCTTGTCTATTTTCGTCCAGGCGGCGGTAACACCAATTACGCGAAGTCTTCGAATCGCGTGCACGGTACGACTCAAGACGGAAGTGAAGTTCAAGTCGGAAAAGAAGATAAAAACAAATGGCCGGCCACGCAACGCGGAATCACCTTTAATTATAAGCGAGATGATCCCACGCGAAATTTATCTTCGATTCAAGACGGAAAAGTTAAAACCGCTGGAGTAGATAGCGTTAACGATCACGAATATATCGGACAGGCGAACCCGACCAATATCTGGAATGCAAGTTCGAAGTACGCTCCCAAGGCAGGAGAATCCATACAAACGCCTAGAATATGGATCAAGACCGTTTATGGAATCTGTCTAAATGCCGATTGTGGAGATAAGTAGGAGTTCACATGGGACCAAATGAGTCTAGAAATTTATGGATCTCGATCGGGGCGGGAGTCTTTGCAACTTTCATGTTGTACTCGTATTCGCAAGAAAAAAAAGCCGAACTGCTTCAAGCGACGGGCGACAAAGTAAAAGTCGTTGTTGCCGCAGAAGATATTAATGAAATGGACAGCATCTATGATAACGTTTTAAAAGTTGTCGAAAAAAATCGTGAAGAAGCCGAGCCAGATTCCTTTTCAGATATTCCCTCCGTTGTCGGCGGCGTGGCCGCGATCCCAATTAAAAAAGGTCAGACCATTACAAAGAATAAAGTTTTAGAACCAGGCCCCGAAACGGGAATGGCCATTCAAGTTTCTCCAAATAAAAGAGCCGTTACGATTCCGATCAATGATGACCGCGCAAATGCGCGCTTAATTCGACCCGGCGATCGGGTTGACATTATGGCGATCATTGATTCAGGCAAGGGTGCCGCAACTAAACGTGAAGTAAGTATTATCATGGAAGACGTTGTGATTCTTGCAACGGGCGTAAATGTTCACAACAATTTACCAAGAACGATCGAGCGTGATCCTTCAGGAAAAAGTTTAGTTCAAACAACGTTAACCGGAGATACAAAATATACGACGTTAACGATTGAAGCCAATGTTCAGCAGGCCCAAGATCTAGTCTTTTTGGTGTCGACTAATCCGAGCAGTTTATATTTTCTATTAAGAAATCCGCACGATCGAAAGCCAAATCCTAGAATCATGGCCAGTACGACGGAATCAATTCAACTCAGGACTTCGGTCCCGGTAAATCCATATCCTGCGCCCGCTCCCGCAAACATTAATAGTCTTCCCGGCAAATAATAGTTTATATTCATGATTGAGCATCTCAATTATGAATATAAAGTTGTCTAGTTTACTGATCATTCTATTTTCATTTCAAGCTTTGGCCCAGGCGCCTCCGACCGCGCCTCCGCCGACTGCGCCTGTGCCGGCCGCGCCACTTAATCCAGGTTCCGCAACAACCGCTACTCACACAACCCCATTAACGGATGCCGCGAACCCCAACGAGGTTGGAGACGAAAGACCGAATGGCGCGCGGATTCGCCGCCAGCTAAATTTAATTTATGGTGTCGATCACGATGAAGAATTTTTGATTCCAAATCGTGAGATCTTAGTTAAGGGCGCGGGCTCTAGCGAAGCCTTAGATATTAAGCGGATCCGGGGCACCGATTTTTTTCGCATTACTCCTAAAAAACCCTCAAGCGGCGTCGCCACGTTTGTGGATAAAAAGACCGGGCAAATTTTAGTTGAACTTCGTTACGACATCCGAGATGGCGTTATCGAAAAGCAAATGCGTGAAATACAGTCCTTGCTTGGAGATATCGAAGGACTTGAATACAAAATTGTGAATGGAAATATATTATTGGACGGATACGTTTTACTATCGCGAGACCTTATTCGGATCGCAAACGTGGTTAAACAGTTTAGCGGCGCAAAATCACTGGCAACTTTAAGCCCAATCGCCCGTAAAAAGGTCGTGGAATATATTGCCCGCGACGTTAACAACCCGGAAGTTTCAATTACGGCCGTCGGTGACTACATTAAGCTTGAGGGCATCGTTAACAACAAAGATGAACATAATCGAATTCTAAGAATCGTTAGTCTTTACATGCCCGACCTCGTTATCGATCAGGGCGGTGATTTAGATCATCTTAAAATTGTAGGACGAAAGTCTGGGGGAAAAGTCGAAGACTTTATCATCGACCTCATTGCCGAGAAAAAAGATGAAGAAAAGACTGAACCCGCTCCTAAAATGATTCAAGTCGTTGTCCATTTCGTGCAGTTCATCGAAAGGTACGGAAAGAATTTTAGCTTTCGCTGGGAACCTTCATTTGCAGCGGCTACATCGAGCGCTGGAACTTTAAACGACACTTACAACTTGATCGATCGATTGGCACCGAAGTTACAGTGGGCTAAGGCGCACGGCTACGCCCGAGTTTTGGATACGGCTTCGATTCTGACTCAGGATAAAAAAAATGGACATTATACCAATAAGATCACGATCTTCAGTACGATACAGGCCCCGGCGCCTGCTGCGGGGCAGCCCGCCGCGCCGCCGGTTAGTAACAATATCGTCGCAACGGTGGACGTGAACGTCACCCCGGCAATTAAGTCGGAACGGTCTGGCCTGATCGAACTTCCATTAAGCGTAAGTGTTGATGATACGGATTCAGGAAAGCAGACGAACAACTCGGTAACCACGACCATTTCCGTTCGTGATCGTCAAAGCGCCGCCTTCGCGGGAATTATTAAAAAGAAATCAGTGAACGACTTCGGAGGCACTCCAGAAATTCCCGGCGCGATCGTCACGTTCAAGTCCAGCAAGAAGTACGAAAAATCTTCTTCGAATTTTGTCGTGTTCATTACCCCGATCATCAAATCCTCGGCCAGCGCGGGTGTGGACCAGGTTAAGAAAAAATTTCGTCTCCGCGAATAGCGCGACGTTAGCCTAACGTAAGACCTGCGTCGAGTGTAGCTTTTCAGGAATTCATCCGAAAAGAAATGTGAATCTTGATCTTACTTTGGAGGTTACTTTTGGCTTTAAATCCGCAATGTAATTTGATTGCCGTTCTGGGCGGAAAAGGTGGCGTGGGTAAATCCATCGTCGCCGCAAATTTAACGGCCGCAATGACGATGGAAATGCGCACTTCGGTTTTGCTGATCGACTGCGACACCCGAAGCGCGGGTGATCAAAATATTATCACCGGTTTAAAACCACTAAAAACCTTACGCGAACTTGCCAACTCAACGCAGTCTTTAAATTCAACCCCCATTCAACAAATCGTTACCCAGCATCCTTCGGGATTTTCGTATATTGGCGCCGTCCGCGGTCCCGACGAAATTTTAAATGTACCTTCTGATAACTTGGCTAAGTTGATCGAATTTTTTTCTCGCAGTTTTAAATATATCGTTGTCGATCTTGGTAACGATATGGGGCCCATGCAACAAACCATCTTGCAAGAATCAACCGCCATCATCATCACGGCGACTCCGGAAATTTTAGTGGTTCAACAAACGCAACGAATGATTAATGAACTGTTAACCCAGGCTTATCCGAAAGAAATGTTCCAACTTGTTCTTAACAAATTTTCAAACTCGGGGCTGCAACCCCAAGTGATCGCGCAACATTTAGGTCTTGCTCCGATCTGCTTGATTCCAGCCGACGAAGCCACAACCGCGGCATCGTTGCGGGATTCAAAACCCTTCGTTACGACGAATCCGAAATCGGCCCTATCGGCCGCGTACTTTGATCTAGTCCGAAAGTTAACCGGCGGGATTTTGCAAAAGCTTAAGATGGTACAAAAGCCGAAGCCCCCCGTTTCTGCTACTACCCCGTCGGCCGATGCATCACCAAGTTCTTCCAACCCACAAGGTTACGATGCTAAAACTCTGATGAAACTACGTGTGCATTCAGAATTAATTCGCACGATTGATTTAAAAAAACTTTTGGCCGAAGCCGGCGATAGCGAAACCAAAGAAAAAGAACTGCGTGGAAAAACGCAACGTGATATTGCTACCATTGTTGATAAAGAAGCCCCAGATTTAGCGCGCGACGAACGGCAAAAGATGGTCAAAGAAGTTTTGGAAGAAGCCTTAGGCTTAGGACCTCTTGAAGATATGTTGGCCGACCCAAGCATTTCCGAAATTATGGTTAACGGGGCAAATAAAATATTTATTGAAAAATCCGGCAAGGTGCAATTAAGCGGAATTAAGTTCACCTCGAATGATCACCTACGAAGAATTATCGAACGAATCGTTACGCCACTAGGTCGTCAGATTAATAACGCCACCCCTTACGTCGATGCCCGTTTAAAAGATGGAAGCCGAGTTAACGCCGTTATCGAACCGCTTGCGATAGATGGACCAGCCCTGACAATTCGAAAATTTAAAAAAGGTGGAATCAATCCCGAAAAATATATCGAGTACGGATCAGCTACTAAAAATATGTTAGACTTCTTAAAGATTGCGGTCGAGTACGGCTACAACGTCGTCATCAGCGGTGGTACCGGTTCGGGTAAAACATCTTTGCTAAATATGATTTCGCAATACATTCCGGCCCACGAACGAATCATCACGGTCGAGGATGCCGCCGAGTTACAAATGATGCAGGAACATGTTGTCAGACTTGAAACCCGCCCTCCTTCAATGGAAGGAACGAATGGGGTCACCATTCGCGACTTAATTAAGAATGCACTACGTATGCGGCCCGATCGAATCGTCGTGGGAGAAACGCGAGATGGGGCAGCGTTAGATATGCTGCAAGCCATGAATACCGGTCACGACGGATCCATGACAACCACCCACGCGAATTCGCCGCGCGAATGTTTAGCGCGCTTAGAAACGTTAGTTATGATGTCGGGACTTGATTTACCGATTCGGGCCATTCGCGAACAGATTGCCAGCGCCGTAGATTTAATCGTGCAGATTGTTCGATTATCAGATGGAAGCAGAAAAATTATCAGCATCACCGAAGTGGCCGGAATGCAGGGTGAAGTCATCACCCTGGCGGAAATATTCCGATTCAAAGAAACCGGGTATGATAAAAATCGCCGCGTCTTAGGACAATTCCAATCGACCGGTACGGTGCCTTCTTTTGCTCAGGAAATCAAAGATAAGGGTGGTCACATCCCGATGGAAATTTTCTCGAACGAAGCACCTAAAGCCCCAGTCACGCCGGGTCCCGCACCAATTAAGAAGGTTGGTTAAAAATGGACATTTCCTTATTCACGAAATTTTTTCGGTACGATTGGGTCACCTTTCCATTAATTGGATTGACGGTTTTCTTTGTGGCCTATTTTTGGGCCGATAAATTTCTGGTTAAAATTTTCGAAAAAAGCATCGGTAAAAAATCGCAGGTCATGATGCACATGAAAATGTTAGGTATGGATGTCGACGAAAAAAAAGTGACCCGCCTACTTTTGATGAGCAGTTTCGGTTTGGGATTTCTATTTTTTATGATGGCATGGCCATCCGTCTCAGTCGGAGCTTTTTTAGGAATATCCGCCGGAATTGTCGGTTTTCAATTACCTCCGTTTATTTTTAAATCGATGTATGAAAAACGTTGTGGCGTTTTCGTCGATCAAATGGTTGATGCCTTAACCATTATGGCCAACGGTGTAAAGTCGGGCTCAAACCCACAACAAGCCATGCAACGGGTCGTTGAAATTATGGGTAATCCCGTTAGCGCAGAATTTGGCCAGGTCATCCGTCAAACTCAATTCGGTCAAAGCTTTGAAGAAGCGCTTACAGATCTAGGTGAAAGAATACCAAGACCCGATGTGCAGATGTTCGTAACGGCTATCAACATTTTGAAAGAAACTGGCGGCAACATGTCGGAAACTTTCGAAACGATCGTCAGCACGATTCGCGAACGCCAAAAGCTAGAAAAAAAAATCGCCGCCATGACCGCCCAGGGAGTCATGCAAGGAATCATCGTGACGTGTATTCCATTTGTGTTAATGGGCGTGTTCTTTTTCATTGATCCTACCTTCATTCAACCAATGTTTTCCACAACCCTTGGTCTAGTCCTACTCGCCGCTATGCTAGGTTTGCAAATTATGGGCGGACTTATGATCAAAAAAGTTGTTACAATAAAAGTGTAATACGGAGAATATTTCTATGATAAAACTGAAACTGTTGATATCTGTTCTTTTTACGCTTTCGATCCAAAACGCGAATGCGTTAGTGGACATGAACAACGCCGGCTATTCGAACGCCTGGATCGACCTTGAAGTACCCGGCAGCGGTTACGATATGAAGGTGGTTCGCGCTTATAAAAGCCGTACCTTATTCAACGGCATGTTTGGTTTCGGTTGGTGTTCTGATTTCGAAACCAAGTTAGAAACCACGTCCGAAGGAAACATTAAAATCGCAGAATGCGGCGACGGATTAGAAACTATTTTCTCGGCGCGGGAAATCACGCGAAAAGATGTCGATTCAACAATTTCGCAAATTATAACCAAAATGAAAGCGGACGGAAAGATTAAATCTACATCCTCCGACTTCTTTAAAAAACTAAGCGATCAGTTAGTTGAAGACGATGATCAACGGGGCCAGTTAGCAAGAAAGTATGGAATTGTCATTCCGATTAAAGAAGGCAGCAAGTTCATGGCTAATGGCAAAGAAGTTGAAAACGTGGTTCTTTCGAAAGAATATTATACTAGAACCTTAGCTGACGGAAGTTCACAAAGATTTGATTTACAGGGTCGCTTGACTCACATGTATGATAAAAATACTAATTTTTTGAAATTTGAGTATGAAAAAGACCAGTTGAAGGAAGTGGTGGATAATAATTCTCGCAAACTTTCTTTCAAATACTTTCCAAATAAAAAAGTGAAACAAGTTACCGGACCCAATGGTTTAATGACTGAGTACAAATACAGTGTTCAAGAAGACCTGGTTTGGAATCGAAATGCGTGGGCGAAAAAAGAAACGGAAGTTTACACATTCGAATATAACGAATTTCACAATTTAACCAAAGCAACCTGGCCCGATAAGTCCGCAGTTATGTTGAAGTATGACAATGCGAAAGATTGGGTTTTAGCTTTTACCGATCGAGATAAATGTACCGAAAACTACAAGTATGAAACTGCAAGTTCAAATCCAAAGTTCCATTATTGGTCAACCGTAACTAAGACCTGCGGAAAGCAAACCGTAGCAAATAATCGTTACGAGTTTTGGCACAAGCAATTACCCGCTGGTCAGGTGATCTTATCGCGGGTGCTACAAAACATTAGCGGAAGCACAACGGATATCACATACCACGACACTTTTGGAAAACCGGTGACCATCAAAAAGAACAACGAACGTATCACATTTGAATATTATCCTGATGGACTGATTAAATCAAAAGAAGCTAGCAATGCAAAGATTGAATTCGTACACGATACCACAAATAAAAAAGTTACTACGGTCAAGACGACGTTTTTAAACGATAAGGGAAAAACGATTGCAACCCGCCAGACCAGCTTTAAATATGATGGCAAGGGTAATTTAACTTACGCCGAAAACAGCGATGGGCAAAAAATCAATATGACTTATGATCAAAAGGGCCGAATCGCGACAATTACCGATCAAGCAAAAAAAGTTGTTAAAATTGATTACGAAGAACGTTTCGGAAAACCTTCAATTGTATCCAGACCGGGCCTCGGCACAATTAAAGTAAGTTATAAACCCAATGGTGATATCTTAAAAGTAGACAGCGCAGAGGGCCCAAGCGTCGCGTCGCAAGTCGCCAGCACGTTTAACAATTTGCTGGATGTCATATCTCCTGCTACTCAAGAACTTTACTTATAAA
>CAXSEH010000086.1:0-12446 GCA_964236345.1 uncultured Bdellovibrionales bacterium | reverse complement strand
GTCAACCTGCGTAATAGGCAGGGATTACCGGTATCGTCGGAAAAACATGTTCTGTAAATGAAATTTTAAAATGGAATCCAACCGACTGGATTTGTATGACGAACACGTCTTCACAATGGGTAACAACCTCCGGCGATATTTCGTACGCAAGCGGTAATGTTGGAATCGGAACGACAACTCCTGGGTATAAATTAGGAGTAGCGGGAGATTTAAATATTACCGGAACTTTCCGGGTAAATGGTGTGGCCATTCATCGTTCCTCGCGCCACCACTACAAACCGCCCGACAGCTCTTATAAACGGTATGATTCGCTATAATACGACTACGGCACTGTTCAAACATAAATACTAAGCTTGAATCCGACAACAGAGCCAAGGACAAAAAAATAAAAGAACTCGAAGGCCGCCTTGAAAAGGTCGAGAAAGCCCTCTACTCAAAATAATGGCAAAAATTTGCTTGGACTAAGGCCAAATGGAAACTGAGCGGCGTATATAAAATGGCGGTACGTGAATATCTTTTCGTAATGCCCTAATCAATTCCGTTTCTTCAGCATCAAATGGTGTCCCGTCGGCAAGCAGTAAGTCATGAAACCACAATGCCGGCGGCGCGGGATAGGGGTGTAGCCAACTGTCCCAAGGATAATTTGTCTGGGTCTTACCTGCAACAAATCCCCAATTAATGGCGCCAACCCCGTAACGCTTTGTTATTGGTAAAATGTTTTGAATGGTGCTTCCCAACGTCCGAGCCATGTACTCCGTACATATGATGGGGCGACCTAACCATAATAAACTTCGAATACGAGATTCAAAAGAAATAGGTCCGTCATAATTGTGAAAAGTGACGATGTCGGATAACGTTAATTGTATTAGTTCTGTAGGACGTAAAACATCTTGGCTTGACCAATCGCCGGTCCATACTGCGCTTGTCAGCGGCTGCGTTGGCTTTGCATTCCGAGCCCATTCAAATACTTCGGGCAGAAGCTTTTCTACGGCATGAAGCTTCGTATCGGGATCCCCATAATAACCTGTGTTTATGCCGTCGGGCTCGTTCCACAAATCCCATGCTAAAATTCGTGAATCCTCGGCGAACCGAGAGATAATGCCCGTTACGTAATTTTCTAACCGGGCTTTCTGATAAGGATCTAAAATGGCTTCGACCCCCGGGCTTTGAACCCAACGTGAATTGTGGACTCCCAAGAGCGGCGCAGGTTGAATACCAGATTTGGGACGCGGATCCCAACAAGAATCAAACAGAACGAACATAGGCTTAATACCACGTCGTTGAGCGATTTGTAAAAAAATGTCGATGCGCTCTACAAAACCTTCTTTATCGTCACGCCAGACAAGGTCATGTAAAAATACCCGCATTGTGTTCATACCAAGACCGGAGGCAAAAGCAAGATCGCGGTCAATAGCTTCCGGGTCGAAAGTATCTGTTTGCCACATTTCAAGCTGGTTCACGGCTCCCGCCGGTATGTAATTCGCGCCCACCACCCAGCCTTCTGACTCACCCCACCGTTTGGCCTGATCGAGTGACCACCTTTCAGTGAATCCGTGCGCTTCTAAAGCAGTCATACTGAAAATAAGACTTAATAGAATTAAAATTTTCATTTTTCCTCCAATAAATTAGCTTGTATTAAAGCTTACATTTGAGAGCAGATTTTTCAAGGCAGAATTTTGTAGTCTTTTGGTGAGTTGTAATCCTACGCGGCATAAATCTTTAGATGCTCTATTTAATTGGAGTCATGATAGATTCTTTTTTCAAATTATGAAGGATGAAAATGAAATTTAGCGATCAAATTTTAGCCATCGATTCGCCGATCGCCATTCTCATTGCAGGGTTCCCATGGAATGCAAGTTCTCTAGGAAATATGGAAGAATGGGATTGGTTTCTAAAAGCGGCAATCGACAACATTCTGCGATCGCCAGATCCAAAATTTCTTCTGTGTGGAAAAGATAGGATATTCATTCATAATGATGCCTACTTAGCTATTCTTGATGATAATGCGACCTATTTGGGAAAGCCATACCCGGAAGTGCGTGCGGAAGTTTGGGACGAACTGCGTGGCTTGGTCGAAAAGGTTTATCAGGGTAAAACGTTTTACTTCGAAAACCATCTCTTTAATTTGCGCAGCGGTGAAGGCTTCGAAGCAAGATATTTCACTTTTACTTTCTATCCGCTCGCATCCAGCAAAGGCGACATTTTAGGACTGCTTTGCAACGCAGTGGAGACAACAACCACTATTACAGCTAATCGCGCTCTCTTCATGGTAGAAAGTGAACAGAGAGAAATGCTTGAGACGATGGATATTGCCTATTTTGCAATCGATGCTGACTGGCTTATAACGAGTGTCAACGAATTGATGGAATTGAAAACTAAGCGAAGCCGCTTGGAACTTATAGGAAAGAACCTATTAGAAGTATTTTTCGACACCGAAGAAACAAAAGGGACCCAATCCTGGAAGAATTATCACGACGTCATGAAACTTCGAGAGCCACGCGAGTTCGAAGATTATTATTCTTCCCTAGATATATGGACGCGGATTTCGGCAAGTCCAAAATCTAACGGCGGTATGTCCGTTGTTTTTAGAGATATCGGCGCAGAAAAAAAGCGTGAAGAAGAATTGATACGGGCAAAAGAAGACGCTGAAAAGGCCAACGAACTGAAATCATCCTTCCTCGCTAACATGTCTCATGAGATAAGGACTCCACTTGGGGCAATGATGGGGTTCGCAAGCCTTTTGAGCGAGCAGGGCCTCAGCGGCGCCGAGCGAGCAAGTTACGTAGATATCTTGACTCGAAATGGAGAGCAGCTAGGGCGGGTTATCAACGATATTCTAGACCTTTCCAAGGTTGAGACGGGACATGTTGAGCTTGAATTCATGATTGTAAGTCCTCTTCAAGTCGCACATGAGGTCGTGTCACTTATGGGCGTTTTAGCAAAGGAAAAAGGTATTCCCCTTTCGTTCGAAGATGACGGTACTACCCCAAAGACGGTTGTCACGGATCCCACGCGAATGCGGCAGGTTCTATTGAATCTCGTAGGAAACTCGTTGAAATTTACGAAAGTAGGGTACATCAAAATAAAGTTAAGTGGCCACGAAAGGGCAGGTGAAACCTGTTGTGCTTTCGAAATTGAAGACACCGGAGCAGGGGTTGCGCCTGAAAATATAGAGAGGCTTTTTCGCATATTCTCCCAAGCAGATAACTCCATGACTCGGAAGTATGGCGGAACCGGACTTGGCCTTGCGTTATCAAGAGCTTTAGCCCGAAAGCTTGGCGGGGATGTAAAGTTGCTTAAGACTCGGCAGGACCGCGGCAGTATTTTTAGGTTTTCGATTGAAAGCAAAGAAAGCGAACGTTCTAAACTTGAAGCCAAAGTCCTTACAAAAGAAAATTTGGAGGACTCAGTCCTTTCCGAAAATGCCCTTGAAGGCCTACGCATCCTTCTCGTGGAAGATTCACCAGACAATCAACAATTAATCTGGCGATATTTGGCAAAGTTTGGGGCTCAAATTGAAATTGCTGACAATGGATTAGAAGGAGTTCGCATGGCGATGAGCTCGCACCATGACGTGATTTTGATGGACATCCAAATGCCGGTCATGGACGGTTATACCGCCATATCAAAGTTAAGGGATAAAGGATATCAAAAGCCCATCATTGCTCTAACGGCCCATGCTATGTCGGATGTTCGTAAGAAGTGCCAAGACATAGGTTGTACCGACCACCTGCCCAAGCCAATTGATCCTGTTGCGCTCGTGCGCGCGATAATAAATGCAACAGTTTCTAAAAAATTAAAATAATCACTGCTGAATATCTAAGTAGACTTCATGTTTTAGCATCGGCAAAATCGGAGTTCGATCAAACACGGGGTCGTATTGGAATTTGAACTGATTCAAGCTCATAATAGAATACTCGGCGATAACTGTTCCAATGAAATTACCTTCGTAACGACTATGAACGGCCGGAGCGTTCAAGAGAAGACGATCGAAGGAAATGTTACGTCCTTCCGCTCTGCAACTTGCATCATAAAGCGTTCCTTCACCATGCTCAATTGCCGCTGATTCGGCTATGATTGCGTTTCCAGATGCAACTGGGTCGGCGGAACCACGAGTCTTGTTGGTCCAAGTGGACCAGAAAGTGACGTATCGATTTTTCATGGAGCTAACATTATAATTATTTGGATCCTTCGCAAAACGTGAATCAGGTTCGCAAAAAGCATTATTTTTCTTTGTTAAACCCAGACCTAAGCTGATCGATTTAGTGCTAGTGATCTGCAGATTCCGATTGTTGTTAATGTTCGATTGATTGATCGCTCCATAAACAAAAACGGAACCAATGACATAAATACGACATCCTGAAGCCGAGTTCACTTGCAAGTTTTCTAAGTAAAGTGGTCCTCTTAAAGCTAAATCACCTTCGCAGTTAACGGTTCCGTTATTTTTAAAATAGGTCCCTTTATCACTGAAACCTGACAAGGCTAACGCAGTATCTGCATTCTTAAAATAAATTGAACGGTCTGATGACTTCATCGAAAAGGCCGTAACAATATCAGTTTCCTGTGGTGCACCGATGTATACCTTTGATTTTTCTTCAACCACAACTGATTTAGTACGAACAAATTCTGCTACGGAGAAGCGACTCCTAATGTAATTAGCTAAAGTATCCTTTCCGGTATCCCGGGCCACAACCCCGGGTAAATTTGCTTTTGGAACGATAACCTTAAGGGCAGAGTTCAAATCCATGGTTGAAAAAGACATAGTGTGGTCACCGTAAAGACCGCCTGATTTCCACACCGCAGTATCGGTCGTGTCCAGACTAAAGTAATAAGGGCTTCCGAAACCAAAGTCGGTCACGATGTTTGACTCGACTTTTGCGTGACATTGGATGCACGCCATCCCGCGAATAGCTAATGCGGGTTTCAAATTTTGTACAGGATTATCGATTACGATTTTAACATTGAAAGAAATCACCCTCCCTGTGTCATCTATCCCCTTAATCATTGTGCTGTCACTGCCCCGGTAACCGAGATTAGGCGTGTAGCGAAATCTACGCGTTTGAGCATCAAGTAACGTCAGTGTTCCGTTCAAAGCTTGAAAAGAAGAATCCGTAATCTGTATCCCCGTTAGAACAGTCTGCGTAACCGGCTCAAGAGTAAAATCGATCGGCGTGTTTAGTTCAGTGTTTGCAAAAGTATTCGACGAAAAGCTTTTTATTGAATCGTTTGTCGGTGGATTGAGTACGACCGGACTACCGAATTCGGCTGGTGCAGCAGCAGAAGTCACGTTGATTGCGCCAGGTTGGCTGCAGTTCTGAAAATAAAAGAGCAAAATAAAAGCCACGATAATGCCTGAGAAGTGAACTTTCTTTTGCGCACTAAACTTTAATCCGTACTTGCTAATTTTCATGGTCATCCTCTATTTGAATATCTTATCGTGATATTCAAATACAAAATGAAGGCCTAATTCAATAGACCAAATAGAGCAAGAAGGCTAATGGGAGACGGTATGCGGTCATTGTGTCCACAGTTTGATCGATTCGGAATGCTTAAGGGAGGCAAGTGATTGATTTATATACAGGAATATAGGTTCGTCCAATGTTACCGCTTCTGTTAGCTTACTGACATGGTCATTTTCTCACTTCGAAGCGAATAGCAGCATTCAAAGTTTTTCACAGCCAGAAGCGGAGATAGTTCATCTAGATCAATTTCTAATCTTCCTTTAACCCAAAAGTCAGCCGGTCTAGATTTTCAAGTCGGCGAGTCCAAAGAATCAGTCAGGGGCGCTTCATATATTTGCAACTAATTGGTTTTAAAAAACTGGATGATCTCGTCTTTACGGTTAAACGCGTCCGCATGGCCCAACGCTAAAAGCGCTTTAGCATACTCCTGGTCAAACGACAAGTAGCTCAGCAAGTCCCAGCCTTTCCGATTGTTGACCCCTAAACCTTTTAGTAGGTGACGCACCGTAAACGGAAAATTTTCGAACTCTTTAATCCCGATAAAACTTAAATCACGACTGGGACGAATGGTCAAAACTTGAATCTTTCGCAAATGATCGACGTCTTGCCGGATCTGTTCGGGGGTTAGGATCGAGACAGTTCGGTTGATCAGCTCGAGTCTTTCGATATCGGCATCAAGCGAATTTAAGAAAACGGAATTCAGCAAGGTTCCGGCGACATCACCTAGGGTCGCGCGCTCGGTGACCACGGAATCTTTCTCCGTAGTGCCACCCCGCGGGTTTTGCACTCCGATGACCAAAATGCGCGAAGCTCCCATATTAATGGCAGGACTTAATGGCGTTTTCAGACCTACGCCGCCGTCACCGTAATCGCGACCGTGTATGTGCACCATCGGAAAAAAAATGGGTAAGGCCGCGGACGCCATGATGTGGTCGACTGTTAGCGCCTCGCGCACGCCGCGGGAAAGGGTGTGCCGCCATTCAGGAATCGCCTTGTTGCCCGTAAAAAAAGTGACTCCGCAACCTAAATGGTAGTCAGTTGTCGAAAGCGCAAGGCCGTAAATCAGTTTATTATCTAAATTTTTTTGGATGAGGTTGAAATCGATTCGTTCTGTTAAAAGTTTTCGAAGGGGGGAGGTATCTAACATATAATTGATGCGGCTTTTTCCGAAGACATCGCCTAAACTTAAATTACGAAGCCATTTTGCACCGGTCGAAATCAAAGTGGCGGCATCTGTCTTATAAACATCCTCGACCGTCAAATTTTTCCAGTTGTCGTACATCATTTCGGTAGCCATCGTAAAATCCGTGGCCCCCGATGCCAGCCACATGCCGTTAATGGCACCCGCTGAGATTCCCGAAATGATTTGAAACGGGCTTTCTTCGAATGAGCAAATATCAGAAATGCCCCGGAGCACGCCAGCCTGGTAAGCCGCGCGGGCGCCACCGCCGGGGAGGGTCAATGCGATCAAGGGCTTATTTATTTCAGAAGCCATTTTAACCACCTGGCTTTTTGCAAATTGTAGGGAGGGTATCGAAACGGGGCATCTAGCCAAAATGACTTTCGAAGTACACCTTTCGCGTGGGTGAAAGTTTCAAAGCTAAAACGTCCATGATAATGACCCATACCACTGGCACCTACTCCGCCAAACGGAAGAGACGGCTCGGGTAAGTGTATTACGTTATCGTTCACGCAAACCGCTCCCGATGAGGTGTTCCCAATAATAAAATTTTTTAGATCGTTGTCTTTCGTAAACAGGTAAAGGGCCAGCGGCTTGGGTCGCGAACGGATGAAGCGCGCGATCTCATCTTGATCGTTCATCGTTAAGATGGGCAGGATCGGCCCGAAAATTTCGTCTTGCATGATGAGCGAAGCGCCATCAGCGGCAACGATCGTTGGCGCGATAAATAATTTTGCACGATCCGAAGCGCCGCCGTGAAGAACCGAGACCCCCTCTTTTAGTTTTTGCAAACGATCAAAATTTTTCTCGTTGATAATACGGCAATAATCAGGACTTTCAATGGGATTTTCTCCGTAAAATTCACGAAGAGTTTCACTTAGTTTTATGACGAATGCGTCTTTCAATTCGGGATGCACGATGACGTAGTCCGGCGCTACGCAGGTTTGTCCCGCGTTCATGAACTTACCCCAAGCAATACGGCGCGACGCCACCGTAAGGTCTGCGTCTTTCCAAACCACGGCAGGAGATTTTCCACCGAGTTCCAACACCGTTGGTGTTAAATGCAATGCGGCCTTCGCTAGAATAATTTTTCCAACCGTGCCACTGCCGGTGAAAAAAATGAGATCAAATTGTTTATCAAGAAGAACACCCGTTTCTTCGGCTCCGCCTTCGACCACCGCGAATAAGTCGGGATCCATGTATTTAGGGAGTAGCTCCGCGATGAGGCGGGCGGTATGAGCTGAAATTTCTGACGGCTTGATGATCGCGCCATTCCCGCCGGCAATCGCGCCCACCAACGGAGCGAGTAACAAATTGATCGGATAATTCCATGCGCCGATGATCAGGGTCAGCCCGTAAGGTTCATGATAAATATGGCTGGTACCAATTTGATTGTAGATCGGTGTTGAAACTTTGCGGGGCTTCATCCAATTCTTTAAGTGTTTAAGAGTGTCACGTATTTCAGAAAGCACGACCCCTTGTTCGGTGGACGCGCACTCGAATTTACTTTTTCGAAGATCGGTCCACATCGCCTCACAAAGTGCGGTTTCGTTTTCTTCAAGCAACGCTTTAAGAGCTCGAAGCTGTGCCATTCGCCAATCGTAACCGCGATTTTTTTTGGTCAGGCCTAGTTGCAAACGCGCGTACGTTTTTTCGAGGTTGGTCGAGAATTCAGTCGAGATCATTTTGTCACGACGATTTCCGCCCGCATGGTTTTCCCGTGAATCGCGCAACTATAAAAAAATGTACCGGGCTTTGAAAAGACAACCGGCTTTGATTTTTTTTGCGGCGCTACTAAGCCCGTATCGAATGTTCCCTTTTCATCCGAAGTGGCGCTGTGCTCGGTGTACGCTACATTCTGCCACTCGACGGTGTCGCCGACCGTGATTTCAAGTTTGCGCGGTTCGTAACTGATGCTTTTCATTTTAACAGTGTGAAGCGCGGCCAGCGCAAAAAGCGGAGTGGTAAATAGAATTGCCGTGCTAGCGAAAATTAGTTTTTTCATTTTTTATCCTTTAAAAGTATTTCATATATTCGATCAACGCCTTTTTTTGTTGATCTGTTAATTTTGAGCCAAAGGTATGTCCACGATCTTCGATGAAATCGGGGCACGAATTCAATTCCAGCATTTTTTTCTCGACGGCTTCGATGCCTGCTTCACGTCGTGAATTGACAAAACTTTTAAATTGCTTTCGCGGTTTACCTTGCAAAACACCCGCTAAGTAGGCACCCATCAAGCCAGGCAGATGTTTCGGATTCAAATTCATCATCAAATTAACCGCGGTGCCTTTGGGAAACTCTAAAATTTTGAGGTCCATGTCATCAAACTTTTTCAAACGATCTTTAAGTCCGATGAAAATATCCGGCAGATTCGTTTCGGTCGTTGTTACCTTAATTGATTTTACGCCGTCGCGCCGTTCGGGCCACAACATTTTTTCTACCGCGTCGTTATACACTTCGATTCGGCCCTTTACACTGGGATCGCCGTTATATTTTCCCAACGCATTGTTGTGTAAAAATGGGGCCGTCGCCCAAATACTGACGAGCGTCGGCGTCCGGTAAAAAGCGGGCCGGCCTTTCCAGACGATGTCATATTTTCCGGTCAATGGATTATACAGTGGACTCGAATTTCCGTTTAGATCGTGGTCAACCAAAGTGATCGAGCCTTCGCGTTGTTTTTTGTAAGTGAGGCTCGACATTTGGCCCCACGTGGAACCGGCCTGGGCGTTCGTGCCTTCCGCGCGCTGGGCGTTCGTGCCAATTTCAAGAACCGAGTGCCGCTCGTCATCTGATAGATAGTTGTGATCTAAAAAGTCTTTTTGTAAAACAAGTTCGGTCCACGCTTTTTTCTGTGCCTCGGCCCCTTCCGGCATCGGATTGGGAAATTTACTGCTGTGGCATGAGGCACAGTTCTCGGCGAAAACTATTTTGCCCTGCTTCAAAAGCCTTTCGTCCGTGGATAAAAACTTTTTACCACCGTCAGCTTCGGCCAGCGGAAAAGAATCATACGACATTAAAAAGGTCGCCATGTTCGGCATGCGGCGTTCGGTCTGCATCCAAGGGCTGTCTTTATCTTTTCGGGCCTCCGCCAGATCAAATTCTTTTGGCTCGAAGTGCCGTTTGAAACTCGACTTTAAATCAAACAGATTCACGGGCCAAGATGAGTACCACTGATCGTGCATCAACCCTTCGTTCACGTAAACGCGAACGGACGCCATCACAAGGCCCATTGAATCGGCACCATCAGTTAAAACATGCGGAACCTTTAATGTAGGATGTTGCTCGGTCCCGCCTAAGGCGCCAGCCACTGAATCTAAGGGAAGGCCCACATTATTGTACATGGATTTTATTAACGTGGCCTGCGCCGGCGTAATTTCTTCCACGTGCGCGACTTTAAGACGATCGGTTAATCGAAAAATCGAATTGATATTTGTGGGATTATTGATTGAATCCGTTGGAAACCGCGAGGTTTCGCTAGTGCCCGGTTCTTGCGAGTTCAGATAGTGAAAAATCATCGAGTGATCTTTTTCATTCATTCCAAAAGCTAATCCTTCACGCAAGTACTGATTTCCGATGGCCGAAGTGATATTTTCCCACGTCGGCTCGTTTGGATCTTTGGGTGGCTTTAAGGGATTAAAGCCGACGTGACAAAAAATGCAGGCCATCCCCACTTTGTACGGGGGCTCGATATGTGTTCCGTCTTTTAAATACTCTTCCGGCGACCAATGTTTCGGATCAAATTTTTCATTTCTAAAAAGTTGAATACCAATAACGCCGCTTGAGTACCCAAATTTTTCCGGGTCCCACTGCAGCGATCCATCTTTCATGCGATCCAGTTTTAATCCGAAAGCGTCTGGCTTATCGGCGGCGACGGTGTCGGGATCGTTAATCAAACCCAAGCGCTGAAATCTTTCAGAACGTGGAGTGATCATGAGTAATCGCAATAAATCAATGCGAAGGTTTGTGTAATTATGCGCACCTCCCGTTAGTTTTGTGAGGTCTGACCAAAATCCCGGATTATCGACGCCCACCCACCAATGCCAGGTGTCCATCCCATCGCCCACGGCTTCCGGTGCAAGATTCATTTTTTGTTGAGCGTATTTCATATGTTCTTTGCGGTAGTCGTTATAAGTTTTTTCGCCCGGCTTAACGGCTCTCCCGAAAACGTATTCGAAATTAAAAATATCGGCGCCCGGTGTTGGAGACGGCCCGCCATCATCTTTTAATTCGGCGAGGACCAACGCCGAAAAAAGGAGACAAAAACCAAATAAATAAATTCGCTTTGACATGATCCTCTTTTCAGTTTTTTTATGAGTATCCTGGGCAAGGTCCCACCGAACGTCAAGCAAAGCAATTTGGGCTATCGGGAATGGGGTTTATTGCCCTAGAAGAAGGCCATCTGATACGAAATAGATCCTCCAGCAAAATCATGGTCCGAAAATCAGTACCTACATGTCGGTTTCGATTCCTCATAAGAGCGGCTCAAGACGTCGCAGAATTTTTAGGATCTAACGAATGCGGCTACAATTCGTGAAATGGATTAATATGCATTTAATTTTCGCGGAGGATAACCTTCTACATTGATGCCGTGATTGAGACTCACTGTAATGTGAAAGTTGACACATTTTCTTTTTTATAACACAATGTTTTAATGTTGAGAGTTCTAGAGGTGACGCAATTTAATGATGAAGGTGACTTAGGCTCCGACGGATTCCAAGAGTATAGTTATTTAGGGCGCGACTATAAATTCATCTTTGAAGACAAACATATTTTGACTATAAAAGTTTATAACGTAACCCCGGGCAGTAAGTTTTCCCAAGACGCTTACTTTAAGGAAATTGACGGCGAAAAAATCCTTATAGAATCAGTTAAGCCGAAAGCAATAAAGTCTGTTGAGTCGTTTCTATTAGAAATTGGGCCCACACGGTTTTTTTCTTTTTCTAAAGTAAACGGTTCTTATGAAGAAATTCCCGCAGGATAAACTTATCGAGAAAGCTTTACTACGTTACCGAAAATAGGCCGGGTAGGGGTTTAGATAAGTACTTTTCCCGGGCGAGCGTTCCGAATTCACTTTCATAATTGTCACCATATTGTGGAGTCCAGATTCCGAAGGTATTTGATCCATTTCCAAAACGGTTTAGATAATCGGTACTACTGAGTCCAAGTGATTTTAAGATTCCTACCCAGAGCCGGTTAATGGGCTGCCCGGGCGCAATTTTCGCATCTCCTGAGGTGACGCTTTCTCCAGCAGACCAATTTGAAAAGTCATACGCGTTGCTTAATCCGATGCCGCAGGCGGCGCCTCCAGCGAGCACACCGCCGAAATTGATTCCTGAATGCCCATTCGAACATTCGCCCGTCATCATCATGATCGTATTATCCAGGTAAGTTTGGCCGTCTGCTTCAGGCACATCCAACCCTTTCATAATTTCGATGAAAACTTTATCAAAAATAAATTTTTGTAACGAAAAAAGTTTAGCCATGTCGTTCGCATGAGCGGTTAAATGCCATTCGGTGACACTGCCTGATTGGGACATACAGTAATTTGCGGCGGATAGCGCGGAATCAACGCCTACCGTAAATATTTTCGAAGAATTACATTGGATCCCTAAGACGATTAATTTTGCAAGATTTGAGTAGTAATCGTTTGTCATACCGACGGCCTGAGCGGCATACCCGATGCCTGGGCCATTGTAGTTTGGAAATGTTAAATTAGGTTTGACGATGGTAGGGGTAGAGCTAGGGCTTGATAAAGCAAGCTTCGATACAATCGGATTAAGCGAAGGGTCAAAGAACGGCGATAT
>CAXSEH010000085.1:0-12585 GCA_964236345.1 uncultured Bdellovibrionales bacterium | reverse complement strand
GCGTTTGCTGGCTTCAATTTCGGTCCCGCGAAAGCGATTTGTGAAAGTAGAAAGAGGGTCGCAACGAAAATATGTTTCATGAATACTCCTGGGGATTTCTTATTTAGCTCTGTTAAATATTACTTGATGAAGTTATTTAATTATAAAAAAATATCTGGTTAGACCGACCTTGGTCTGTCTAAAGAGTAGACGGTTCATTCCAGTTTTCGGAGAATTCTCAGATTGAGACAGGTCTTGCTCCTTTTAATCAAGCTGGTTGGTTTTAAGTAGCGCTAAGTTTGCATTTATTAGAGATATGGAAAAGCTATTCAATTTGAGACATTTTATGATCGGCGTAATGTTAGTAAGCTCGATCGCTCACGCGGCGCCATCCGACACTGCGGCAAACGACCCTAACTTAGTTTCCGCTCCTCTTTTGTTGAAGGCTGATTCAAAAAATAAAGACGCAACCCCAGCCGCAGTGGTTGTGGAGCCTACTCAGCAAGACCCTAACGCCCTAGAAATTATACGCAATGAACTCATGAGAATGGGTGCAAACGAACAAGCAAAGCATGAAAAAGAGGGCTGGCTTAAATCAACCGGCAAGCGATTTACTCCCGAGTCTATGACTTTCTTCGTTGCGATCGGTGCCGTTACATTTAATTCGATGTGGATCAAATCGCATGGCGACCCGTTAGCGATGGAAAAACATATTCTTTCTTTAAAAGATCCTATCGCTCACCTTTCTTTTGGCGCCTTCATGTTAGCAAATGGTTTTTATACTGATTTCAGAACTAAAGGAATGGATGCCGCCACCAAACGCCAGATGATGCGAAGGCTTTCGTATCAGGGTATGGCGATTGGTTCCCTTGCATCTAGCATAACATCAGACCTGGGCCATAGCGCAATGGCGTGCGTAGATTCATGGATCATGGGTAAAACTGACGAAAAATCTATAGCTTCTTGTAGCCAGGCTTGGCAGCATTGGACCGTCAAAGGTAAATTTCAACAGTATTTTCCACAGGTCATCGCCATGTGGGCTTCACAGGCCGCAACCGAAGTCATCGACGCGAAGACTCGACAGCTTTTCGGTAAAATGACGATCACGGAAACCGCCAAAAACTTATTGAACAAAGATGTTTTAGTGAACGCTGCGAAAAAAATTACCGCGGCCGATGCACTGATCACGTTCAGCCCCATTGGGGGCGGCACCTGGACAATGCGGGGAGTGAAATGGGTTGGTAAATTAACTCAGTTTACAACTTTCGTCGCCGTTGACCATGCGATGTCTCCATACACTTATCGCCCCATCAATAACCTTCTAAAACCAATGACGTTCGACTTCGACGCTCTTGCGATCAACAATTTTTGGTCAGCCGCCGACAACATTAACTGGGAAGATTCTAGGATTAACGAAGGCAACAAAATGGTTTGTTCGGTGCACAATCCAAATTGTCTTGAAACTAGATTAGTAGGCGAAATCGAAGGCTTCTCGGAGCAGATGCAACAATGGCGCGAGCACTTAAATTCAGATGCCGAGACTGATATTGCGGGCTGGATGGAAATGACCAAGAAATTATTGAACCAAGTCGATTACTCGTACAAGTTCTATAAAAGTTTCGTGACGACCATGTTTGAGACACTAAACATCGGATCACGCATTCAGTCGAACGAACTTCCGAAAGAAGCCGCCTACAACATTTCTTTATTCCCATTTCGAAAACTTCCACTGTACGGAGTTGGCCTAGGTCCATACAAAACGACCGGCATGGCGATCGATGATCTGTATTTATTATCGACATCTGAGCTAGAAAGAAAACAAATCGAACACGTCATAAATATTTCCGGCGAGATGGAAAAATCCGTTGGCGCGTACGAAGGCGTATCCGCAGCAAAGTTTAACTCTTTATTAGCTTTAATGAAAACGGGTCAGGCCGACCAAATTGGCTCTGCCTTGGCAGAAATCAATCAGATCTTGGGTGTGAATTCATTCAAGGATAAGTTAACTGGCCAGTTTAAATCGGCATACTCAGACAAATTTTTGACAGATCTTGCGGCTATTCGCAAAAAACTGGGTAATCCTATGCCGGTGGTCTACCCTTTTGCGGGTCACGCGCAGGCTTTCGCCGCGAATTCAGCTAACAATGAAGTCGTTCCTGAAGCTGACTTTAGCTTGTGGTCTGTTTCTAAAAAATACTTCTTTAACAAAGAAGCCGATCTGATGACTTACAAAATCTTTTGTGGTGGTTCAACCAGCAGCATCGACAAAACGTCATTCCTAGGAACTAAGATTGATGCTATGGCTCCCCAGTTTGATCCACCAAGTTTATTGAATAAGTCGGAAGCCCTTTCACAATACTGCGGTTCTTGGAGAAAGACGCGCGAACTACAAGTATTCAGCGAAAACCTTTACGGTCAAAAAATTGGTGGTCTTTCAATGTACGACTTTTTTGTACAGAACTTCAATTACAACCTGATGGGCGACTTCACTAAAAAAGAAAATGCAAATAACTTTGATAAGTGGTGGTTAGAAAACGGCCGCAAGGCAATTAATGATGAATTCAAAGCTTACGACGTAAGATTTAAAAAATTAGTTGAAATGACTAGCGAAATGATTTTTGACAATAAGAGCTGGTATAACCGACTGGTGGATAAGATCAATCAGAGTAAGTATTTACAACAAAGCATCAAGGCCAACTTACAGTTCGAAACCAATTTCTATCTGCAAATCATTTCACGCGCTTTGAACAAGACGGCAGTGGTTCCGTTAAAAGATAAGTACTCGTATGTAGAAAAAAGTGTGCAAGATTCTAAAAATGAGACATTTAAATCTATTAATGGCCAAGCTACATTACCTGAGGTTCAAAAGGTTCAGGATTTACTGAACTCTTATTATCCATTTATCCAGCAAGACAAAGTTAATTTCGACCAGTATATTGCACACTCGAAAAAAATTGATACGGCGATCAATGACGTCCTAGTTTTAGCAGGATTAAAGATGTCTTCGAAAAGCAATCCAGATCTAGTGAAGCAAGAAGAAGAACTTGCACCTTTAGACTTATCGGTAGATGGTAAGACCCCCGCCGCCATTACCCCCTCGTCAACCGGAAGCGAAGTCAGCGCCGTTACTTATAAAGACGTTGATGTAAAACCGAACTTGCGCCAAAAAGCAATCATTGCGGCCGTTAAAGGATTGCGCGCAGTCGAATCTGAAATTCGCCGGTTCATCCGCATGAAAATTTCTTTATCGCAAAGTCTAGAGTTAAACACGAAGGAATTCATGGAAGATTGGAAGAACACTAACTCTACCCAATCCCAGTCGGCACCGGTTAAAGCAAGTCCATTTGGCCAAAGACAGGGTGGTTAAAGATTTGACAGCCGGTCTCCAAATTGAGTTCGGCTGTCTTGTTCCGAGACCTGGTTTGCAATTAGTTGATTTTAAGTAAGCGTTTTTAGGTATGAAGTTTGAAAAGTATTAACCATATAGAATAAAAGAGGGATATATGAAGAAAATGATATTGGTAGCAATGGTGTTTATGATGGCTCAAGTTTCAATGGCTGTTGGACTGTCTAAAGAGACGGCCGCGACCCGAGTAAAGTCTTACACGGAAAGTATCGACAAGGCTAAACTTGATATTAAAAATGGTGGCGATTTCAGAAATAACGCTACTCTTAAGGAAAAAGTTAATAGTTCAATTTTGAAAATTGTTACTGATTCACAAGCAGGTGAAGTGACTAATTTGATGAAGCTCATTAATACTGAGACAAGCGCACTTGTCGAAGTAGCTCGATTACATTCAATCATTCAGGACAAGGCCGCATCTGCAGCTGAAATTAAGCAAGCTAAAGAAGGTTTAGATCTACTGTCATTAGCCGCTAGAAATATCGACGCCTTAGCTAAAAATGATGCCGAAGCCAAAGCTAATCAAGAGCAGGCCCAGCTAGCTATTGATATTTCTTTCAACATCTCTAAATTCGCCGATTACTCTTCTAAAACCGCAAACACGTTTGCGGCTGAATACAAGAAAGCTTTAGAAAGCAATAATCCCCGTAAGGCGATTGAAATTGCTAACCGTAAAACTGGAAAGCAATTAACTGAAGAGCAGTTGAAGACTTGCACTCCGTAATCAGCTTTGTTTAAAAATTCTGTTCACCAACAAATCCGAGAAATCCCCCTTCTCGGATTTGCATTTAAAGGATGTCGTCGTGAAATCTAAAATAGTTGCCATGTTTGCTTTTGGTTTGTTGTTTTCGATTCAATCTTTTTCTCAAGTGGCCGAGCAGTTACTTTCACGCGATATCATGACCTCGAAGAAGGTCCTTAAAAGCGAAATTAATCTTTATAATTACTTTTATTTGTCTCAGGGTGATTGGGTTTCTGACCAAGCGAAACGTGAAAGTTACATAAAAGATTACTACCTTTCACCCCGTGCGGGATCTTTTTGGGACGCCGATTTCACAGATACTTCGACGAAAAACTGGGCGGCAGGCGCCGGACTTTATTTCGCGATTGATCCGCTGATTTCTAAGCAATACGGAAATTCTTTTATTAAGATCACGCTACCGGCGGGAACGCCGTTTATAAATGTCGTTGCACCAATCCCCTTAAAAAAGGACACGTTAGCGGCGCTGGTCAGTGAACATTTCATCACGACCGCAGATTACGCCATTCTTTTCCCGAAACAAACTGGCTTTTACCGCGATACCTTTCGCGCCATGGTAGATCCAAAGTACAGCGGTTTTAGAAAGCTAGTTCAAAACATCATGGACGCGAATAAAATCCAATTTATTGAGTACAACTTTAATACAAGTCTTTCGGGATTTTGTAGCGGAGCTAAAACGTCAGCTTTCAATTACATCGGAACTAGAAATTTAAGTGACGTGAAGCACGCCATCGTGACGTCGGAATTCACAAAAACTTCGGTTTACTCAACCGAAATTTCTTTACCAAATCAATCAAGTGCTGAAGTCACGGCACAATCCCAGATCGTTAAGTTTCGTTCCTTGTTGGAAGAAATCGCCGCGCTACGAGATTCCGGCAAGTCAGTCAAAAAAGAATTTATTTTAAGTCGTCTGTCGGCTGCAGAATACGCACAAATCAAAGCTGAAACTTACAGCTGCCAACCTTAAAGGTTCTGCAGCTTTTCGTCTAATACCAAGTAAATTTCAAGGCGGCGGTTTTTTGATCGCCCCTCTTCGGTGTCATTGGGTTGTAAAGGCCGGGTATCGCCGTAAGACATCGCGGAGATTCTTTTTGGATCGATCTGGTGATACTTAATCAAGTAACGAACTAAACTTGTCGCCCGCAGGGAAGCCAGTTCCCAATTCGATTCGTAAGGAGCTCCGGGAATAACTGTCGTGTTATCAGTGTGACCTTCGATGATAATTTTACGGTCATTCGTTTTTAATATTTCAGCAATTCGATCTAATGATTCAAGTGCACTTACTTTTATTTTAGTTCCACCAAGGTTGAAAAACTGAGCCGAAGCCAAGGCGATGTGCACGCCCATCGTATCGTGGCGCATTTCTTGGATTTTATCTTTATCTTCCTTCGCCAACTTTTTATCGACAAATCGTTCTAAGTAATCTTGAACTTCTCCGGGACCGCCGCGCGCAGGAAAACCCTCTAATGGAATGATCGTCTCGGCGGAATTTTCGCCGCCAAATTCACCCTTACTAGTACCCGATCCGTCGCCGCCACCGTTACCCGTAAGTTTTAAATTGATTCGTACCGATTTTTGAAATTCTTGCTGCTTTTCTTGATTGTTCGTTGAAGTCGCGTACATCACCACGAAAAAGGCAAACAGAAGCGTAATAAAATCTGCGTAAGAGACCAACCACCGATCGTGGTTTTCGGGCTCTTCATGATTTTCTTTTCTGGTGCCTATGGGTGAATCTTCCATTATCTTCCTGTGTACGAAGTTAACTTTTGCTCGATCAATTGCGAATTCAAACCGCTTCCGATCATCAACGCACCATCTAAAATCATGTATTTATGCTTAGAGATTTCGTAAATGTTCTTTTTAATTTTATTGCCGATGGGAATGAAAATTAAATTCGCAAAGCCAACTCCGTAGACGGTCGCGACAAAGGCTACCGCGATTCCGGCCCCAAGTTTCGTCGTGTCGGCCAAATTTCCCATTACGTGAATCAAACCTAAGACGGCACCGATGATTCCGATGGTCGGCGCAAAACCCCCCGCATCATTCCAAATTCTTCCGCCGATAATGAGGTGTTGTTCCTCTTTTTCAATAATGTTTTCAAATATCTGTCTTGTTAATTTAGGTTCTACGCCATCAATCACGTTTTTAAGAACATCTCTAAGCAAAGGGGAATTTAATGTTCCAAGCTTTGCTTCAATCGCAAATAAAGATTCTTTCTTTGCAAGACGAGAGCAGTCAATTATTTCGCTAATCGGGGTTTGATAATCTAATTTCTGCTGTTTAAAAGCTTGTCTAAATAAGCCTAAACCAAGTTTGATATCGCTACTTCTATTCGAAACTAAAACGGCGCCGATGGTGCCGGCCATAACGATTAGAAAAGCCGTTCCTTGGACTAGCGAAGCCACCTGGCCACCTTCGATAAAATTACCCGCAAGGATTCCACCGATTCCAATCAAAAGTCCGAAAAACGTCGATCTATCCATAGTGTTATTTTCTTTCTATCTGAAAAAGGTCCTAGGAAAATATTGCCATATTTAAAGAAAGCTTTCACCTTGATCTATCTCGAGCTAGACTAAAGGTTATAATGACAGACTTCCTACTTCGATTAGATTACTGGTTATTTGAACTCATCAATCAAAAATTGACCTTCGATTTCGGGGATCAATTTTTTCCGTGGGTCACGGATTTACATCATAATTTATATTTTAAATTGATCGTCATTCCACTGCTTATCTTTTTATTTGTGAAATTTTATAAAAAATTGGGCTTAATTTTATTCGCCTTTTTAGTTCTTGCCGCCAGTTGGACAGATTTTAGTGGTTCGGTCGTTAAAAACCATTACTTACGATTGCGTCCTTTTGAAAATCCCCAGATCGTCGCGACCCAAAAGTCACCGGCGGGATCTAAAAGTTTTTATTCCAACCACACTTCAAGTACCGTTAATCTTGCGACCTTTGCCGGAAATTTTATTCCGGCACTGCGCATTCCTTTATTTACCGTTGCCGCCGTTGTGGCATACAGCCGCGTCTATAACGGAGTCCACTACCCGTCTGATGTTTTTGCGGGCGCGCTGATGGGACTTATCTGGGGTAATCTATTTAGCTCCTTGGCGGCCCGCGTGCTGAAGAAGGTAAAAGCAAAGAAGATTGATCCAGAGAAAGAAATCGTATGAAAGTTTTAGTGACGGGTGCCAATGGCTTTTTGGGAGCCCTGTTAACGAAGCGCTTATTAGAAGAAGGTCACTCGGTTACGGCCCTTGTCAGAAAAAACAGCGATTTGTCTGAACTCGAAAACGTTAAACCATCTTATCAGTTTGGGGACGTCACTGATGCTAATTCCTTGGCTGAATCATTTAAGGGAAATGAAGTCATTTTCCATTTAGCCGGATACATTGCGTATAAAAAATCAGAACGAAACTTAATGGATAGGGTAAATGTAGAAGGAACGCGAAATGTCGTTGAAGCGTGCGAAAAACTAAACATTCCCAAACTTCTTCACTTATCCTCGGTGGTTGCAATCGGCTCATCTTTCAAGCCAGAAGTGCTGAATGAAGACAGCGCTTATACAATACAAAATTTGAACTTAGGATATTTCGAAACGAAGCGATTGGCCGAAGAAATTGTTGTCAAAGCCGCCAAAGCAAATCGGATCCGAGCCATTTGCGTTAACCCAAGCACCATTTATGGAACGGGCGATGCAAAAAAGGGAAGTCGTAAAAATCAGGTAAAGGTTGCGCGGGGTAAATTGGGATTTTACACTTCAGGCGGAGTTAACGTCGTTGCCGCCGAAGATGTTTTAGACGGAATTCTTCTGGCAGTTGAAAAAGGTAGAAACGCCGAACGCTACATACTTTCTTCCGAAAATATGACCATTCAAACTTTATTTCAAAAAATTGCCTTAGCCGCGGGCGTGGCACCCCCGAAAGTACGAATGCCAGATACTGTGTTGCATGCATTAGGTTTAATCGGCGACACATTTAATTTAGGGGTTAGCAGTGAAAACGCGTACACCGCCACGATGTTTCACTGGTTTGATTGCCAAAAGGCCAAAACCGAATTAGGTTACAATCCGCAGCCGGCGGACCGGGCCATCGAAAACAGTGTGCGCTGGATGCGGGAACATAACTATCTCAATGCAAAATAATCGTTTTTTTTCAGTTATTAAGTCGCCTTTTTTCGTTCTGTTCTTTTTGATCGGGGTCGCATTATTTTCTTTTTACGTTTGGTTTCCTTCGGCGGACGAAATCAAAGGCTGCATCAAGACAAAGATGTTCGCCGTTGACCTCTGCCCCAGTTCAAAACAGTACGTTACTTTGAATCACATTTCTAAAAATTTACAAAATGCTCTGTTGTTAACCGAAGATTCTAGCTTTTATCAGCACAACGGTTTCGACCAAGAAGGAATCGAATTGTGCTTAGAAAAAATGAAAGAAAAAGGGAAAATCGTTTGCGGAGGTTCTACGATTACGCAGCAGCTTGCAAAAAACATGTTTTTGAATAAAGACAAAAGCTTCGTTCGTAAAGGGCTGGAAGCCTTAATCACGGTCCGTATCGAATCGGTTCTTAGTAAGAAAGAGATCCTTGAAAGATATTTAAACGTTGTGCAGTTCGGAAAAGATGTATTTGGAGTTAAGCAAGCGGCTCAGTTTTATTTCAAAAAAACGCCGGCCCAGTTAAACGTACTAGAATCATCATTTTTAGCGATGGTGCTGCCAAACCCAGAAAAGTATTCGCAATCTTATTACCGCAAAGACTTAACTAAATTTGCCCGCAAAAGATTGAATAAAATTGTAAACGACCTGTATAAGTATGGAAGAATCGGTGATACCGACTACCTAGCGGCACAAGATGGTTTAGATTACTTCTTTCGATCGGGCCAAATTTCTGAAGAGGCCAAGACCCAAACCGAAGAACTTAGCGACGAAGATTTAAAAGAAATGTTCGAACAAGAATCAGCTGATTAGTTTGCGGTGAAAGACCTTTCGGGCGAAATAAGTAAACAACGAAAAATAACCTAATAACACCACGATGCTTACAACATCGATCAATTGAAATTGGCGGTAAAGTAAGGTTCGAGTCAAATTCACGGCGTGGGTAAGGGGTAACAACTGGGCTAAGCCCCTTACGAAAATGGGGGTGTTTTGTAACGAAAAATAAGTTCCGCTAATCAAAGACATGGGAATAATAAGACCCGAGGTCGAAAAAATAAACGAGTCATAATTTTTAGCCGTCGCGGTCATGATTAATCCGAAAGACGAAAATACCAGGCAGAGCAGAAATAAAATGGGTAGAGCCGCCAAAATCTGAACTTTAAATAAGCCAAAAAAAAGCGAAACGAAAATGACTCCACATACGCCGATAAAGCCCTTCGTAGCTCCCCAAAGTATTTCACCCGCCAAAATCTGGTTAGGGCTTAACGGAGTTAGCAGCATCGTTGAAAAGGTTTTTTGATAAACAAGTTTAGTATAATTAGGGTAAGTACTTTCAAAGTACGAAACCATCATTGCCGTCGACGCTAACAGGCCCGGATAATAAAATTCGATAAAAGTTAGGTTCTCGATTTGTTCAACGAAGCGGCCCAAACCAAAACCGATAGCTACCAAATACATCATCGGTTCTAAGATGGTCCAGAACATCGAGACCAGAAAAGTTTTGCGGAAAAATAAAAAATTCCGTAGCCAAACCTGGATCACGCGTCCCCCCGCATATTGTATCCAGCCAACTTTAAAAAAACGTCGTTTAAGTTTGCAACGCGGCTTACGAAATGGATATTTTGCAATTGAGTAATGAACTGTTGGCGCGTGGCCTGATCAGAAAAGAAAGCAAAAAGCTTATTGTCGTAATCCTGAAAATTTATTTTTAACGAATCTAGCTTTGATTTCCAGTAACTTGCTTCTCGGCCTACGTTAATTTCCACAACTTCCGAACCTATGTGCTTTTCGATCAGCTTCTGTGGTGAATCGCAGTCTAAAATAATCCCTTGATCGACGATTGCAATCCGGTCACACAACCTTTCGGCTTCTTCCATATAATGGGTTGTAAGGATCATCGTTTTCTTTTGAATCTTTAAGTTTTCGAAGTAATTCCATATCCAAAGCCGTGCCTGTGGATCCAGGCCCGTCGTTGGCTCATCAAGCACCAGCAAATCAGGTTGATTGATAAGGCTTCGGGCAATCGTTAGCCGTCGTTTCATGCCGCCACTTAACGTTTCAACGTGCCGAAACTTATGGTCGGTTAATTTCATCTCGGCCAGTAAGTGATTACCGCGAGCCTCGGCGACATCCGACGGAATTTTATGGTAGCTCGCAAATATTTTTAAATTTTCAAGCGCATTAAAGTCCACATCAAGGCCGTCGTCTTGCGGAACAACTCCGATTTTCGAGCGAATTTGTTTGATGTCGGTTCTGGTGTTGAGCCCTAAAACGAAAAGGTCACCGGTACTTGGTAACGTGTGGCCGTAAATCATCTTCATGATCGTCGACTTACCGGCTCCGTTTGGACCTAAAATTCCGAAACATTCTCCGAGTTCGATCTCGAAAGAAAGATTCTTCACCGCGGGCACCCCGTTATAATCTTTAACTAGATTCTGGGCGACCACGGCTTTCGTCATTTAATTTATTTATTACTTTTAGGACGTTTATGCGGATCAAGTTCTTTTACACGCAAACGAATTGTCTTTGGAGTGACTTCGATCAGCTCGGTTTCTTTAATCCACTCCATCGCGAATTCTAAAGTCATCGGCTTAACCGGAGTAACGCGGATCGCTTCATCGGAACCCGAGGCACGAACGTTCGACATTCTTTTCGCTTCTTGAATGTTAACGATCATATCGTTATCTTTCGCGTTTTCGCCCACGATCATTCCTTCGTAAACGATGTCGCCATCATTCACAAACATGCGTCCACGTTCTTGCTTATTCCAAATAGAATAGGCATTGGCTTCACCTTGGCGGTCCGAAATCATAGCGCCGTTGATTCGCGAATTGATGTCACCACGGTAATCGTCATAGCCATCAAAGTTCGTATTCAACAATCCGGTACCACGAGTGTCCGTTAAGAATTCAGAACGGTAACCAATCAAACCCCGAGATGGAATTCTAAATTCTAAACGTGTACGACCCGTTCCTTTTTGAACCATGTTTGTCATAACACCTTTACGCATTCCTAATTTCTCAGTCACGGCACCCACGTAAGGATCTTCGATATCGATCACTGCATGTTCGAATGGCTCTAATTTACGAGTGCCTTCCATTTTAAAAATAACTTGAGGCTTAGAAACCAGCAATTCGAAACCTTCACGACGCATCTGTTCGATTAATACGCCCAACTGCAATTCGCCACGACCAACAACTTTAAAAGCATCTGTCGCCTCGGTTTTTTCAACACGGATTGAAACGTTATAAAGCAATTCTTTTTCAAGACGCTCTAGAATTTTTCTTGAGGTAACTTGCTTACCTTCTTGACCGGCATACGGACCATTATTGACGGAGAAGATCATTCCGACCGTTGGTTCGTCCACTTTGATACGTGGTAGAATTTGTGGATTTGTAGCCGAAGTAATCGTGTCACCAATCGTGAAATCTTCGATACCCGCGATGATCGCCATGTCGCCCGCGCCAATTTCTTGAACGGGAACTTGCGAATTTACGAAATACTGAAACAGCGCCGAAACTTTTACTTTTTTCTGCGCATTTTCTTGGATGCAAAGAATGTCATCGCCCACTTTTACTGAACCACCGCGCATACGGCCCATCGCTAAACGACCTACGTAGTCATTGTAGCCAACGTTTGAAACCATTAACTGCAATGGAGCATTTTCGACAATCGTTGGTGGAGGAACTAACTCTACGATGGCGTCGTAAAGAACGTTCAAGTTACCGGTATTGACCGCCGGATCAAGTGTCGCCATACCTTCACGCGCGACCGCGTAGATTGTGTGGAAAGAACATTGTTCTTCGTTAGCTTCAAGATCGATGAACAAATCAAAAAGTTCATTGTGCACATCTTGAATACGCGCATCGGAACGATCGATTTTATTAATAACAACGATCACCTTGATATTTTGCTCTAAAGCTTTTTTCAAAACGAAACGTGTTTGTGGAAGTGGGCCTTCAGAGGCATCGCAAAGTAAAATGGCGCCATCCACCATATTCAATACGCGCTCAACTTCGCCGCCGAAGTCGCTATGTCCCGGAGTATCAACGATATTGATTTTAATATCTTTGTAAGTGAAAGACGCGTTTTTTGCCGCGATCGTGATTCCGCGTTCTTTTTCTAAGTCCATTGAATCCATCAAACGTTCTTCAACTGCCTGATTTTCCCGGAAAGTACCAGCTTGTCGAATCAAGTGATCCACTAAAGTTGTTTTACCATGATCGACGTGAGCGATGATGGCGATATTTCTAATTTTCTTTGGATCTTGTAACATTTTTTTTCCTTCTAGCC
>CAXSEH010000084.1:0-12703 GCA_964236345.1 uncultured Bdellovibrionales bacterium | reverse complement strand
TTCGACTCGTGACACGTTGTCAACCCCGGCGACCACATCGGCACCTAACAACAACACTGCAGCTCCTGTTCAAAATGGCGCGACGAACGGAACCGTTAATGGTTCTACTTCTCAAGACATGAATGGGACTATGGAGCGACGGGTTGAATCGGACGCGACGACGACGACGGCTCCAACCGATGCCACTCAGTCTCCGACACAAACTCAGTAATTTTTCACTTGATAGGCCGTTAATTTTAACGGCCTTTTTTTTACATCCTAAGCCGCAATTTTGAAGCGCTTAAGTTCTTCCCATACCTGAAATATTTCTTTTTCTAACGTATCAAAAGTATTTTTCGACTCTTCTGTATTTAAATTTAGTTCGGTCATATTTTCTAATTGCAAACAAAGGCGCGAAAGTTCAGACGCCCCCAAGTTTGCCGAACTTGATTTTAAGCTATGGGCTGCGCTAACCAAAAGAGCCAAGTTATTATTTTGAATAGCGGTGCGAATTTCTTGCAAGCTTTCCGAAGACGTCTCTAAGTACAATTCAATTAAGGCCGTTAAAAGATCAGGACGTCCGGGTCTTTGCAAAACTTTTAGTTTTTCGATGGCCTCTACATCGATTATGCCCTGATTTACAGAATTTTTCATTATGAAGCTCGATTTAATTTTTCAGATTGAAGAACCAGTCGATATCCGTAACCACGATTCCTTTAGCACACCTTTGCTTTTCAAATACCTCAACAATGTAATGCCGTCTGTAGCGGGCATCTTCCAATCCGATATTAACAGCTCGAAGGGTTTACCGATGGCCTGTGCGTTTTCAATTTTGAAAATCGCCGTGTCTTCTTGATTCGCCTCTTGAACGTAAAGAAAACCCATATCTTCTAACTGAGCTCGCAAAATCTTTCGATCGACGGTGTTATCGTCAATAATAAGAGTTCTGATTTTTTCAAAGGGATTAGACACATATTTTTTCATATTTTTTTATCGGTAATTATTTAATCATACATAACTAAACAAACTCAATAAAGTGAATATACAAGCCAGACTAGACGAATAGAGATGCTTTCATTTGTTTTAAGTTTTAATATCGGCCCATGTACCTTACTTCACTTTACGTTATGGCTGCGGTGTATATTTTGGCAGGACTGAATCATTTTCGCGCCCCGCAATTTTATTTGCCAATGATGCCGCCCTGGATCCCAAAACATCGGTTTATGGTCCTTGCAAGTGGCTTTGCCGAAGTGGTTGTAGGAGTGCTTTTGATTCCCCAGACAAGTCGTAGTTTTGCCGCTTGGCTTTTAATTTTGATGTTAGTAATCTTTTTTTCGGTGCATATCTACATGATCCAAAAGCGAGATTCGGTTTTTAAAAAAATATCGCCTTTAATCCTTTTTACGCGAATTCCGCTACAGTTTGTTTTAATATACTGGGCTTTCGTCTACACCTAAGCGTTCATCTAGGTCGCACGGTGGATTCTTCCAATTCCAAAATTAATTTGAAAAGTTCGCGGATTTTACCTTTTTTTTCTAAATGATAATCCAAAAATATCTCGCATGAAATCACCTGCGTTCTTCCAAACGGTACAAACTGAACCACCAAAACGTAATCTTTTTCGATTACCTCCAAGGGTTCCGTTTGGTACGGCTTTTTCAATAGACTGATTTCTTGGCTTAACCTAACTAATTTCTGATTTTGCTCTGAGCTAACAAATGTTTTATCAATTGCGCGAGCTTCAAGGGCCGGATCTGGTCGGTAAGAATAAATCCTTTTTCCAAAATCGACTTCATGAATTTTGACAGTTTTCAGCTGACCTATGCTTTTCGTGATTTCGATTAAGGCAATTCCATTATGGGGTACGTAGGGATAGACGCTCATTATGTTATTGAAGCGACTTTTAAAGTACGGCGCAAGTCCTCAATTGCCAGGGCGTCTCCTCGCAGTTAGACTAGGCCCGTGCCAGCCATTACATTGCCTCCTAAATATTATTTAACTCACTTCTTTGAGTTTATCGATTTTATTGAATCGCACTACGCCCACATTTTACAGTTCGAACAGCGTCACTTTCTTGCTGATTTTCGTTCTTTAGGCGAAGAAGCTCAATGCGTCTATATTCGAATGATCAATCGCAAGGGGCGTCTTTTTGAAAAGAAAAGTTTTGCTAAATACGCCGAAATAAATAATTTCAATACGGCGCTTAGCGAACTTGTCCTTAATGGTTTTGTTGAATCGGTATCCGCAAGTGAAATTTCTGATCTTCTAACATTTTTAACCAAGGGGCGCCTTCGCAAATGGCTGCAATGCCATAATTTAGATGTCGCAATCAGTTTGTCACGAGACGAAATGGTAAACCTAGGGAAACAAAATCTTCATTTACTTAATCATCTACACGTCGATGGTCATGAAGATTTAATGGTTCAAGGGCATTCTCAAACCATGCAGTTTCTTTTATTTATTTATTTCGGACACATTCAAAAAAGCCTTACACTTTATACGCTAAGAGATCTTGGCATTCGTCAAAGCCAGACATTAAAAAGTGATTTTAAACCTAGATTCTTAAATTTGGCACAGGCCGAAGCTGAATATTTTTTCGCTCAAAACTTGGATGAATCACTTTGTTATCACTCGGTCGAACTTTTAAACGGCATTTACGAAAAAGCTGTTAGTTACGAAAACATTTCGGTCTCGACGCAACTTTTGAAAGATGATTTGCTTTTCCAGCTCGCGGTAACCTATTCTGGTTTATCTGAAAATGAAATGGCCCTAAAATCTTATGATGAAAGCCAACATCCTGAAGCCAGGCGCGAAATGGCCAGACTTCTTTACAAGATGGATCGAAGGCCCGAATGTTTAATTCTATTAGAAAAAATTCAGAACGATCCCAGAAATGACGAAGAGCTATTGTTCGCGGAAGATTTTTCAGCCCGCAAGTTCAACAAACAAAAACGCGGTCGCCTGACCGAAGTCCTTTTAAATTCAAACGAAATTGTTGTGAGCGATTTTTATTTAAAACGTCCCGAACTTGGGGTCTGCAAGCATTTCGAAGCCCAAGGTTTCCGCGCAGATTTTACCGAAAATTTTCTATGGACGGGACTATTCGGAATATTATTCTGGGACGAGTTGTTCGAGGCTGCAGAGGCTGCATTTCATAACCCGTTCGAACGCTCCCCTTCTGATTTGGTTGGACCAGAGTTTTACCGAAGACACGCGCCCGCACTAGAGGCAAAGCTGACCTTGTTAAAAAATCCCGAAAAGATGCAACATCTAATTTTACAAACCGTCATAACAAATGCGGGACGACTGAATGACGTTTTTCAGTGGCATCCGGACTTAGCCGAAAGCTTGATTCACTTTACGAAAAATAGCGTCGATCAAGACGTTGCACTTGTTTTAAGAACGATGGCGCAAAAGTATGACACCCATCATACCGGATTTCCTGACTTAATGATTGAAAAAGATGGTCGCATTAGGTTCGTCGAAGTTAAGGCCGAAGGTGATTCGCTACGGGCCGCGCAGCTTTCTAGATTGCGCCTGCTGAAGGAGGCCGGTTTCGAAGTTGAGGTCTTACGCGTTCGATGGATGACAGATCCCAACCAAACTTACGTCGTCGTCGATGTCGAAACCACCGGGGGATCTGCCTCTTTTCACCGAGTTACCGAGGTCGGCGCAGTTAAAATAAAAAATGGTAGAATGATCGAAGAATTTCAAACATTAATTAATCCCGGAAGACCCATTCCTTCTTTCATAACGGGCATCACCGGAATAACTGACGAGATGGTCGCCGACGCTCCGGCTTTTTCCGACATTGCCGAAAAATTATTGGATTTTATGGATGGCTCCGTATTCGTGGCTCATAACGTAAAGTTTGATTACGGCTTTATTCAACGCGAATTTCAAAAAGCCGGAATTGAGTTCACCCGTGCGCATTTGTGCACTTGTGCGGGAATGCGGAAAACGCATCCGGGCTTGAAATCTTATGGCCTAAAAAGTTTAACTGAACACTTTCAGATTAATCTAGATCAACACCACCGGGCCTTAAGTGACGCCCGCGCGGCGGCTGAGTTACTACTCTTGATGAATGGCAAGCGTACCGAATTATGATCAACCATTTCCGTGCCTTGTTTCCACGATGGGATTTTTTTGATCGCATCGCTTATAAATTCTGTCTTGAAGTTCAATCGGCTCCGAATGGGGACTGGCAAAGGTTGGAATTTTTAAAATCCCGCAAGCCTTGGAACCTATTATATAACCCTGGAATCAATTTGGCATTGGCCCATATAAGTCTAATCGACCAGTTTGTGCTTCACAGGGAAAATAGTGTAGAAAAAGAAACGTCACTTCAAATGCTAGCGGCAATGGTAAGGCAAAAAACGAAACCCACAGACCGTTTTAAATTTAAGGTGGTTGCCTTTAAAGGCGATGACCGAAAAGAACTTTTTGTTTCTGACTGGCTTAAGGCCGAATCGGAATGAGTCTTCAAACCACATTTTTTTTAACGACGCATTTACTTAGTTTCACGCTTTTTCTGCAAGCGGTTGAAATGTTAGCCATCAGTCAGGATTCATCATTCTTGCGTGTTTGGAATTTCCAGAAACCATGGCTTAATTTGAAGTTACTTTCGGTTGCGCAGATTATTTTGGCCGCTACTTGTTTTTTCGTCCCCTCGGGGTACATCTTCCTTGCACTGTTTTTTACCCATCTTGGCATGTGCGTCCGGTTCCGCGGAAGCTTTAACGGTGGCAGTGACATGATGACTTTTGTGGTACTAAGCGGTGTACTTTTAGGTCTATTTCTTCCGAACGTAAATTCTTTGAAATTAGGCTTAAGCTACATCGCAATACACACCTTGTACTCGTATTTTAAGGCCGGCTTGGTCAAATCCATCCGGCCTGAATGGCGTGACGGCAAAGCGGTACCAGAATTTTTGCAAAATAGTTTGCTAAGTGACGCCAGAAGGTTTGGAATCTATCTTTCGCAAACTAAACACCTTAGTCGTATGATCGGAATTTTCGCCGTAAGTTTTGAACTATCTTTTCCACTGATTCTGTTTTTCCCAAAGTTAGTGTGGATTTATTTTATATGTGCTTTGGTTTTCCATTTCTTAATATATTTGGCATTTGGGCTTAACCGCTTTTTCTGGATTTGGCTTTCGGCCTGGCCCGCGGCTATTTATTTCACTTCGAACTTTAGGCAATTGTAAAGCTTTTGCCTAGGATTTTAGTCTCATAATGAGCCTTAAAAAAGTAGGGATCTACGTATACTTTAGGGAAGCCCAGTTTGGCTTTACTTACCCTCTGAATTTGTCGATAGGTACGTATGATTTTTGGACTGCTATTTATTTTAATTTTGCTCACATCGGCGCTAATTTGGCAGGCGCGTGAGCGACTAAAATTAGAAGCGGAATTAGAAGTGGCAAAAGAAACAATCCACGAGCGTGAGCATAAAGTAAAAACGATTTTGCACAACGCCCCCATTGTATTTTCGGCCATAGATAAAAATGGCATACTGCAAGTTTCTGAAGGTAAGGGGTTAGAAAAACTGGGCCGCCTTCCGAATCAATCCGTGGGCCTTTCAATCTACGACATGCATAATCAAAATCCGGTCATCCTAAACGCGGTGAAAAAAGCACTGATGGGACAGCATGCCGAAGCCCGCTTCGTGCTGAACGGAATTCATTTTGAACTTTTCATCGGTCCTTTAAAAAATTCTGAAGGCGACGTGATCGGCGCCAGCATGTTATCCGTCGACACGACAGATATCGTGAAGGGCCAGGAAGAAAAGAACGAACTTAGGTTCAACGCGCAGGCGGCATCCGAAACTTCGAAGCTAAAGTCAGAGTTCCTAGCGACAATGAGTCACGAAATTCGCACCCCGATAAATGGGATCTTAGGAATGACTTCGCTTTTGCTAGATACACCTCAAAATCGACAGCAAAGGGAGTATGCGGAAGTTATTTTGCAATCGGGAAAAAGTCTTCTGAAAATCATCAATGATATCCTGGATTTTTCTAAAATCGAAGCGGGCAAACTTGATTTCGAAATCATTGACTTCGATCTAACAAGAATCATTGAGCAGACGACCCACACTTTAAATTTTGTCGCAAAAGAAAAAGGAATTGAACTTAAAACAGAAATTTCGAGAAGTCTACCAGTGGGCTTGAAGGGCGATCCAGGAAGAATCCAACAAATTCTGACGAACCTTATTTCCAACGCTATTAAATTCACCGAAAACGGAAAGGTAACCGTTCGCGCAGACGCCGTAAATTTTAAAGGCGAATTCGGTCATTCAACGATTCGCTTTGAAATCGAAGACACCGGGATAGGACTTAACAAAGCCGCACTTAATAAATTATTTAATTCATTTTCTCAAGGGGATGCCTCGATGGCCCGGAAATTTGGAGGCACCGGTCTGGGGCTTTCCATTTGTAAACAGTTGGTTGAAAAAATGGGAGGGCAAATTGGAGTCACCAGTTCCGAGGGCAAAGGTTCTATATTCTGGTTTGTTCTATCGCTAGACATTGTTGAAGTTGAATTACCGATGGTAAATCAACTTCAACCGCTAAACAGTCACAATGCTTTAGGCCACGTTGCAAAAATTTTGGTGGCCGAAGATAATCGAATCAATCAAATGATCGCGGTTAGTTTTTTAGAAAAAATGGGCTACGAAACTGAAGTCGTTACGAACGGCCTTCAGGTTCTAGAAGCGTTAGAAACAAAAACTTATGACTTGATTCTAATGGATTGCCAGATGCCTGATATGGATGGATTGGAAGCCTCTCGTCGAATTCGGGCTAACTCCGCCGCGGTTTACCGTAAAATACCGATTATCGCGGTGACTGCTAACGCCATGAAGGGCGACCGCGAAGCGTGCGTAGCTTCGGGAATGAACGATTATGTTACAAAACCGATTGCCTATGAATCATTATCTTCGGCCATTAAGCATTGGGTTGATGTGGGGCGCGGTGAAACTCGTTCCAAAGTCAGCTAAGGCTTAGCAACAAGATTTTTTGGATCTACAAAAAAGCGCAGCGGCCAATCTTTTGCCTCGCCTGCATAATCGATTCCGACTCGGGCACTTTTTTGAATATGGTGCTTAATCTTCGCAAACGAAATATCATCTTCGATCCAAAGTTCGGAACTATTCAATAAAAGCATGTTGCATTCACGGCCAATGGCTAAAGCCTGGCAAAGCTTTCCGGGACCCGAGCAAAGATCTTTTTCTTTTTTCGCTTTACGTCTTTCGAACATGATTTCCTTACCGTCAACCGGCCAAAGAGCGCGTATCAAAACGGCTTCGGGTTTCTTTATATTTTGCGTGACGACATTAAAACAGAAATGAATTCCATAAATAAAATAAACGTAGGCATGCCCGCCGGGAAGATACATGCTTTCAACCCGCGGCGTCCGTTTTCCGCCAAAACTGTGGCAGGCTAAATCTTTCAAACCTAGATACGCCTCGGTTTCAATGATTATACCGCTTGTTAGCTTCCCATCCTTCACTCTGCACAGTCGCTTACCAAGAAGTTCACGCGCCACTTTCGAGGTATCAGACTGATAAAATTTTAGCGGAAGTGGCTTCATGCAGATTACGACTAAATGAAAACCTTCACATCGTCTAGATTTTAATTTAAAATAATCTATGGCGAAAAACTACACCCCACGCACGAAGGTCATTCCAATCCTGGTTACTTTAAACTTAATCGTTTTTTTTCTGTGGAATTTTCGTTATTTTCCGCGGATTGATCTTCAGTTTATGTATCAACATTTTCTAGTCAGTTGGACGGGTTTAACAGAAGGTCATTACGGAACTTTGATCACTTCGGTATTTTCGCACAACCAATTTATGCATTTGTTTTTGAACATGTTTGTTTTAATCAACTTCGGCGGCATCGTTGAAGTCATGTTAGGTTGGCGGCGGTTCTTGCGGTTTTATTTGTGGGCCGGATTATTTAGTTCTTTGTGTCACGCGGTGGTTTCGGCGTTTATTTTAAAAGAACCTTCCATCCCCGCATTAGGTGCATCGGGCGCTATTTCTGGAATCGTGATTTTATTCGCGTTTCTTTTTCCCAAAGAAAAAATTTATATCTTGGGAATCCTTCCTCTTCCCGCGTTGTGGGGGGCGGTCGCCTTCATCGGACTCGATATCTGGGGACTAGTAGCCCAGGCTGAAGGCGGAGGGCTACCGATTGGACACGGAGCCCACTTAGGCGGGGCCTTTGCCGGGTTAATTTATTATTTTTTATTTTTGCGTCGACAGATTTTACAAACCCGGACCGTCTCGGAACTCAGCTAAAGCATTATTCCGATTTGGATTTTTGGTCGTGGCTGCAGCCGATCTTCCAGTTTGAAATCCGACCGGTCTGCGGCGCGGAAGGGAAAACGTAAACGTGCTACCGTGCCCAACATGGCTTTCAACGCTGACAACGCCCCCGTGGGCTTCGATAACGGTCTTCACAACCGCAAGCCCAATGCCGGGTCCTTGATCTGAAGTTTTTCGCGCTTGCCAAAATGAATCAAAGATTTCGGGCAACTGTTTTTCAGGAATGCCCGGTCCGCTATCTTTTACCGAAACGTAAACAAATTGCTGATCGCTTCGAACTTTCACGATCACCTTGCTCATGCGGGGGCTGAATTTAATCGCGTTACCGACCAAGTTAGAAAGGACTCGCATGACCCGCTCACTGTCAATGAAGGCCAGTACCGGAGGGTTCACGGGATTGAATTCTAATCGAATATCTTTTTGCTTGGCTAAAGGTAACAACATTAAACGAGCTTCTTCAAGAATAGCGTCTAATCCAAGCTGGTCTAATCGTAAAGTTAAGTTGCCGCTGTTCGCGCGCGATTGATCCAAAATATCTTTGATTCGATCTTCGATGATCGTCGTCGAAGTTTGAATAATCTCGGCCTCGTCACCTACTTTGCTAACAGCCGCTTGCGAGATAACCGCTAATGGCTCGTTCAGATCATAAGAGATCGCGGCGATCACTTCATCTCGAGATAGGTTAGCGTTTTGCGCTTCGGCGTAAAGGCGAGCCCGTTCTGCCAATTGGCGATTGCGCTCGCCAATCATGCGCATGACTAAGAATACCATGCACAGAAAAAGAAGAGCGATTGATCCGGTAAACCACAGCATCCCTTTAGGAATTTGCACTTCCGCATCCAACGCCGCTTCCTGGGCGCGCGCGCGGGCGCGATCAAGTTCGGCATTGTGCAACTGGACGATTTCGTCTAAGGCTTTATTAATATTGGCACGAATGGGAGCCGTCTTTGCGCGGTAAAACTGACCGACGATTTTTGACTCTGTCTGTTTTGCTCGGTATTCCATTCCCTGATCAAAAAATTCTTGTCGTTGTTGCTGAAGGCCTTCGATGCGTCGGACGATTTCGGGCACCTGTGGCAAACTAAATTGTTTTTCAAAAACCGCTAACAGATCCGTGAAGGCTTGCTTTTCTTTTCTTTGTTCTTCAAATAAATTTGTCGAACCCATCAAGAAAAAAGTTAAGCTGTTATCGATTTGTGATTCAGCTAAATTGCGTAATTTTTCAACTTCAATCAGGGCGCGCACATCGACGTTCATCACCGAATTTTTCGCCGAAATTTTTTGGCGAAGATCCATCGAGTAAAACCATGCGGCGCCAATGACGCCCAGTAGCATGATTGAAAGAGCCACGAGCGCTCGACGTTCAAACGAGGATTTTTTTGTTTTTGTCAGATTTTTTTCCATATAAAAAACCTAACAACTGCAATAGGGCCGATCAATCAAAAAAGTCACACTTCGTTCACTTAATTTGGCAGAAGGAATACAGAGCTTCTCACCCCCAAGAGACGGTCTTAAGCCTATCCTGGGGCGAATTTCCCGGTACTCGCTTTTTTATTTGGCATAATAAACGTCTTTTGGTTAATTAGGCCATGAACGAAACTATAAAATTTAAAGACGCCAGCCCTTTTGTCCAATCCGTTTTAACTTTAGATTCGCACTTTGCGGAACTCTCTAGGCTTAGCGCCCGCATTGAGGAAATGGATTTAAAATCAGATTTCGACATCGCGCAAATGCGAAAACTACTGAATAGATTTTCAGAATGTGGCCAATCCGTTTCTGAAGATATAGTTTCCCTTGCGACTCAACTTAATGAATCTCGTGCCCGCGCCGAAGCGGCTGCGGAAATCGTGGCGCAGAAAGCGGCGCTGCTTCAGGCACGCCAAAGTGCGCAGGATGAAAAATTTCAGGCCTTTCAAGCTTTGACGGCAAAAGTTCACGCCCTGGGTGAAGAAATGAAAATGTTGAAAAAGCCTGAGGGCGAAACCTTGTCGGATGAAGAACGCGCAAAGATGACGATGCGCTTAGCAGAATTGGATTTGCAACTTCAACCCTTGATCCAAGAAGCCCAAAATTTAAAAAAAGAAGCGCAGGAATCTAAAATAAAAATATTAGAACAAAACGCAGATTCGATGAGCCAAAGTTTACTAGCAGTTAGTCAAAAGTTGGTTGCGCTTAGTCAACCCTCAGGCTTTACGCAGTAATTATTGAGTTCGCGCCCAAATTAATATGCGCTTGAATGGGTAAAAGAACGGTTTCTCATCCGGAAGAATTTGAAATAATCGTTCCCTAAATTCTGATAAAAATTCCTGGTACGAAGCTGGATTCAAGCGTTCTTGGAAATACGTAAGCAATGTTCCTTTTACCCACTCGATGACGCCCTCTCGAGAATCAAGCACGTGGCCGTACACTCTGAGCTGTACTTTTTGTTCTTCAAATCCTAAGCGAAACAATAACGATGCGTATTGTTCCACTGTGAGTAAAGACGTTATACGATGTTGACCGTTCAGCGCAGCGGCCCACTTCGGTTCACGAGCCATCTCATCCGCCAACACGTGGGTTGCATACTCGTGATTCATCGGCATCTGGATCGCCATTTGACCTTTCGGCTTAAGACTATCCTTCAGACGCTTGAAAACATCTTCGTGATGACTGCACCATTGAATCGCGGCATTCGAAAAAATAATATCGAATTGGCCGGGCTTGCTAAATTCGCTGATGTCCCCGTTCATAAATGTTAAATCCGAGTTTGCAAAGGCATTCGCCTTCTTCAGCATCTGGGCAGAAGTATCCATACCCAAAGTTCGCTTCGCTTTTACAAAATGATGCAATTCGGAAGTCAGCTCACCAGTTCCGCACCCGAGATCCACCACATCCGGCGCCTGTGAAGTTTCAAGAAGGCTCATTAAATCATAAAAGGGTTCAGCCCTTTGCTTTTTAAATTTATCATACTGCTGCGGATTCCAAACATCTTTTGGGGTCGTGGTCATTAAGCGAGAATAAGCGGCCAACGTTCGGGGCGCAACGGAAAAAGCTTGGTGCGCGAAGTTGCATTGAGTGGAGTGACGGATGGTTTCATGGAGTGACGACAGAGAGTGCGTGCGGGGTTGCACGGGGGGTTTGCTTTCCATCAGGTTAACTGCGCTTGCTGCAGGTGACAGGATGTTTGAACTCGTCTGATGTCGGATGGTTTCAAGTCTCGTTTCGTCGGGGCGCGGGCTTTCATATCTTACCGGAAAGAGCGTCAATGTAGCGGACGCCTCCGTGAAAAAAAGCAACTCAAGGTTGCCCAGCTGAATTTTACCGATTGGTTTCACAAATTTTAAAGGCCTCCCGTCTTATTTTGCGATTTACTTAACCTTTAATTTAATAAATTATTTTCGATAAAAAGCATTTTTTTATTGACGTGTTTTTTGGAAGCGCAGAAATGCCTACACTGCACGATTTTAGTTTTTGACTCTCCGAAAATAAAATTCTTTAGTTAGTTTTGGGGCAAAGGCTTAATGCGGCTTACGGCGACGATTTCGGAACATATGCTTCCACCTAAAATAAGCATTTTAAAACTCGTGGTACAAATATTTTAAATTCATTAAGAATTATAACTCAGATAAGAGGATTTATGCGCCAGACATCATTTTCATTTATGTACGATTTAAGAACGGAGTTTGGTGGTAGCTTATTACAGAATAAACGCAAAACCAAGAGACCGTTATCGACGAAACATCCGCTTCATCTAATTTTGAAGTCTTCACACACCCGGCTCTTTAATCCCGCAAATCAAAGACTTCAGCGGCTTATCAGAGATCAGTCTGAAAAGTTTCACGTAATAATTTATGATTTTGCCGTCAACTGGACACATGTGCATTTACTGATTCAAATTAAGTCCCGTAAGGATTACGTTAAATTTGTTCGATCCTTATGTTCTCTAATTGCTAGCAAAATCTATAAAGCGGTGCCTAATTTAGAAAAGATCTTTACGTTACGGCCCTTTACTAAAATAGTTACTTGGCGGAGGCAGTTTAAGAGTGCCTTGAATTATCAGATAATAAATAAACTGGAATCTTTTGGTTTAATCCAAAGAAGCAGAAATAAAACTGTAAAGAAAGCCTACAAAAGGAAAGAATCCTCGCTAGATTAATCGCCCGCCTCGAACCAGTGCGCGATGCCCGCTTCCTAAACTGTCTCTTCGCTGTAATGAATCATTTTTGAGTTCGTCACGTCGTAATGGGCGCGCACGATTCGGCCTCGGAAAAATAGGCATTGGTAACCTTCAGTTTCGTCCAGAACGATGTAGGGTTTGCGCGCGCGGATGTATTCGAGCGCGGCTTGCTTAGCGTTCAGAGTGCCGCATATAAACTTTTCTAATTGAACATCGGGCGCCAAAAATTCGTAGAGGCCAATG
>CAXSEH010000083.1:7498-12735 GCA_964236345.1 uncultured Bdellovibrionales bacterium | reverse complement strand
ACGAGAACACCATCATGATGATTAAGATTATATTTTTCATACTTAAATCATCGGAAGGCCATTTTGGAAAATTAAATAAATCCAGCAAATTAAAAAATATTCTCGATCTGAAACAAAAAAAGTTTGAAATTAGATTCAAATCGTCAAACTTCTTTGCAAAAATCCGCAACTCCGCCTACTCTTCCGCGAATGAATGATTTAGTTGGCCAGTTTGCTGCATTTCCCGTTGTATCCATAACCTCGATCGGCGCCTTTTTAGATTGGGGTGAGCCCAAGGATTTATTTTTACCGCAAAGCGAACAGTTAGAACAAATCCGCATAGGCGATACGGTTGCGGTTTTTATCTACCTCGATAAGCAGGAAAGACCTTGCGCGACGATGCGCTTGGAAAGATTTGTCTCTGACGAAATGCCTACTTACAAACCCGAAGCCAAAGTCGAGCTGATGGTTTATCACGAAACCGAACTAGGTTATAAAGTGCTGGTTGACCAAAAGTTTCTAGGCTTATTATATAAAAATGAAGTTTTTAAGCAGTTAAGCCTGGGGGACCAGTTACAAGGTTACGTCAAAAAAGTTCGCGATGATCGTAAAATTGACCTCAATCTTCGCCCGGCCGGTCACGGTGCTAATAAAGACATCGCCGAAAGCATCCTTGCTTTACTCAATGAAAATGATGGGTTTCTGGCTTTAGATGACAAAACGCCGCCCGAAAAAATTTACGAACTTTTCGGCGTTAGTAAAAAGAAATATAAAGTCGCCTTAGGACAACTTTATAAAGGGCGCAAAATAAAAATCGAACCCGACGGGATCCACTTAGTCGTTTGACAAAGTTTCTTCATGCTGGCTCAATAGAGATTCGTTTACCAGAAGGATTTCGCATGAAAGAACTTATTCTATTCGCAGTGTTGATAGCCCTCGCTCAAAATATTCGGGCCAACGAAAAAGACGAGCCAAAAGAAGGCCCCTGCAAAAAAATGATGGACGCTTGGAAGTCTGCGGATTTTGCAAAGGGTAACCACATGCTTAAGCGCGGCTTATTTAAGGACTGCATGCAACCTTTACTGAGCGGCCAAGCAGTGGCCGGCGTCTCGGTCGCACCCGATGTCGTTGCTGCATGTAAAAAAATAAAAGAAGCCAAAAAGACAAAATAATTCTCATTCCTAAAGATCAATGCCATAGTGTGAATTCAGTCGACACACGTAAAGGATACTATGGCTACCCTTGTTTCTGCCTATCAGCTTTCGAAAAGTTACGCCTCTAAGATATTATTTCAAAATATTTCTTTCGCCATTGAAAGTTCTGAGCACATCGGTTTGATTGGACCGAACGGAGCCGGTAAATCGACGCTGCTGAGCTTGTTAGTGAAAGAACAAAAGCCTGATCAGGGCCAAATTTCATTCGCGAATAATCTTCGCTTAGGTTATTTAAAACAAAAACCCGAATTCGGATCAGAAGACACGATCTTTTCAGCCTTAACATCGGTGGTGGATGATCCGTACGAGGCTGAAAATATGCAGCTGGTATTCGAGCTGATTTCAAAGCTTGAATTAGATCAATTCACTGAGGGAACTGACAAATTAGTATCGACTTTATCGGGCGGTTGGCAAAAAAAAGTGGCCTTGGCCCGTGAACTTATGAAAAAGCCAAATCTTCTGCTCTTAGATGAACCGACCAACCATTTGGATTTGGAAAGCATTATCTGGCTCGAAGATTTTCTAAATAAAAGTAACCAACTTGCGATCCTTACGGTTACGCATGACCGACGATTTTTACAAAATACCTGCCAGGTCATTTTTGATTTAGATCCCAAACTTCCGCAAGGGCTACTCCGCACTAACGGAGCTTACGATCAACATATTGAAAATAAAATGGGTTTGCTTGAAGGCCAGAAACGACTGGAAGAAAAGCGCCGTAATACCATGAAGATTGAAAAAGATTGGTTAGCTCGTGGACCGCAAGCCCGCTTAACTAAGCAAAAGGCGCGAATTGATCGGGCATACGATTTGATCGACGAAGTGGGCGCCCTTAAAGCGCAAAACAAACAAAATAATTTAAACCTTGATTTTGGTGGAACCGACAAATCACCTAAAAAATTAATTGCGGCTGAGCATATCTCGAAGAAATTTAAGAACGATATTTTATTTCAAAATTTCAGTTGTAAAATTAGCCCGAAACAACGTTACGGCCTAATCGGACCTAATGGATGCGGAAAATCCACTTTGCTTAAATGTCTGATCGGCAAAGAACCGGTCGATTCGGGAATGGCATTTTTAAACGAAGACATCGATGTGTCGTACTTCGAACAAGGAAAAGAAAACATCGATTTGAATCAAAGCGTTTTGAAGGCCGTGTGTCCCGAAGGAGACTACGTGCATTTTCAAGATGAGCCAGTCTTCGCGCGCTCTTATTTAAGTCGCTTTCACTTTCGAGCTCAACAAATGGATATGCCGGCATCTCAACTTTCCGGGGGCGAATTGAGTCGCTTGATCTTGGCAAAATTGATGCTTAAAAAAGCTCACGTTCTAATTTTGGATGAACCAACGAATGATCTGGATGTTGAAACTTTAGAATCTTTGACCGACTGCCTTTCTGAGTTCCGTGGCGCGGTCATTTTGGTCAGCCACGACCGCTATTTTATGGATCAAAACTGCGACGTCATTTGGGCCTTTGATACTGACACGCACCAGTTAGTTACTTTCGCTGATACTTTTCAATGGGAAGATTGGTACAAAGTCAAAGAGCTGGAAAAAACCCGGGCGGCCTCGAAAAAAACGAATGCCGCCAATGAAAAAACCGCAAGTGGAAAAAAAGGCTTAAGCCAAAAAGAAAAGTTCGAATTAGAGCAACTGGAACCTAAAATTGCGGAAGCTGAAAAAGTTGTCGCGGGCCTACAAGGTGAATTAGCTAAACCTGAGGCCCAAACGAATTTCAAGAAGCTTGGCGAATTGACGTCCGAAATTGCAATCGCTGAAGCTTTAGTTGAAAAATTAATGTTGCGTTGGGAAGAACTGAATCAAAGAAATGCTTAGTTCAAAGAGGCCGAATATGAAAATCGCGTTTTTATTATTGATGTTTTTGAGTCTAGAAACTTTTGCCACCGTGTACGAACAGGCTTGCCACGTGATTGGCGAAGATGATTACGTAAAGTACTCAATCATCACGACCGGCTTAGAGACGGGCCACAATTTTACCCTGTCGATAACGGCGTTTGAAGATGAAGCTTGTACTCTGCCTTACTTGCAGTACGACCAACATTTTTCAATTGCCGCCATTTCTAATGAAAATATAAATCTGATTGCCAAAGAGATTTCTTATAAACCGCTTACCTTAGAGACTGCGGATGCCTTGAATTTACTTTCTTACTGCGGCGTTGACGGCTGGAAAAATCAAAACCCGGTGGTGGTCACAGGTCAACTTTGCAACGACTATCAACAATTGTCTCAGGGTCAACATTGGTTCCAGATTTTAAAGGCTAGCGTTGATAGTTTAAGTTTGGGTTTAACCACTGAAGAGTTGGATGGCCGTGCCGAATCCCGCAGGCCCGGTGCGTACGATTTAATATACGAACCCGCGCGTTTTTAGGTGTCAATTTTTGTTACAGTCCGATAAGGATTTCAATACATTTGCTTCACTCTGAAAAAATTTGGAACCTGTGGTACCCTAAAGCTGTGAAAACATGTGGGTGGTTACTTCTTATTTTAATGTTTCTTTCAAGTTGCGGCTCGGGTCTGCACGGCGGAGCGCACGGACTTAACCTGAACGCCGTACCGACCACGTACGAGAACCCTGAAACCGATAACGCAGAACCCGTTTCCGAAGCTACCACTCCGGAAGAAAAGCCCGAATCTGGAACGACCACGCAATCTTCTAAGCCGGCGTTAAAGGCCGCATCTAAAATCATCACCATGGCGCAAAAGATTATGGAAACAGAGGGTCGAAAATTGGGGACGGCCTGCAACCTGTTCGTTCACCGCGTTTTACAAGTTTCTGGCTTTGCATCTGAAATCTTTATGGCCAACGACTTTGAAATTTACGCGAAAAGATATTTTAAACGCTATAAAGCCGAAGATTTTACTCGGGATTCTTCAAACGCCGAAGAGAAGCGCTTACACAACTACATCTGGGCTTATCCAGAAAGAACTGCCTTTATCGTTCAGTGGAGCCGGTCTGGAGTTCACGGACACATTGCCTTCGTTGAACGTATCGGCGAGAAACTCGTTATTTATCAATCAAGCTTAGGTTCCCGCACCGCAAGAAAAGATCAAACAACGGTTGATATTCTGTTGAACGGTTACAATCGCCGACAGCTGACCGTCTATTCAGAAATGACCCCGAAATAATCGTTATAAGCCGCGTAAACAGATGACCTCTGCGAGGTTCCTCGATGTGATAGCTTAACCGTCACAAGGAGCTTACGATGAGACTCATTCCTCAATCTCGCCCATTCATCAGTTTAATCACGATCGGGTTTGTCCTGGCGCTTTCAAGCTGCGGACAAGACCAAAACGTTAGAACAGAGGCGCCCGATACGATGCGGTTTCAGTGGCACGAGTTAACGACGACGGCGGCAGCTCAAATTAAAGTTATTAATCAGTTTGGCGAACCTATTGAGAAAGCTCAGGTCCTCATTGGATCCGCAAAGGGCACACCATTTAAAAATAATTTTGTGGAAACAAATTCGGCGGGCGTTGCACAAATCTCGGCGGAATGGGTTAATCCCGCTCACGTGACGGTTGATGCGCCCGGCTTCGTTCGCCAGACCATGCTGAACCAAAAACCCGGGAATATCGTCTTAAAAATGAACTCGCTTTACCTTTCGCCACGTGCGGAACTGCGGGGTGAGGTGACTCAACTTCCAGTCGTTAATGGGGACAAACAAATTGATTTCGGACTTGTGATGCCGGCATTAAGCCGCGCCGATATTTTGAATTTTAATTTAGATAATGTTATTAGCCCTTATCAAGATGTTCTTAGCATAGCTGGCCAAGAAGCTTACTTACCAAGTAATGTTTCTTTACCGACCCAAAAAGAAAGTTACATTTTTAATTTAAAGATCGAAAAGCCAATTTATCGTTTAACAATCCCCGCCTACGGACCCAAAACTTTTTACGCGGCAAGCGGACGGTTTCCATTTAAGGAAGTCGTAAACGAACTGCGAAGTGGAAAAGCTTTCTATGAACTTTTAAATTATTTTACAATCACCGGAGGCGGCCTACGCGATGCGCAGATTTTAGATC
>CAXSEH010000083.1:5418-7488 GCA_964236345.1 uncultured Bdellovibrionales bacterium | reverse complement strand
TTTGCACAACCGCGAAACTTTGTCCACGAACTCTTTAGATCCCCAAACAAATCTAAACATCCCCGGAACTGAATTAAAATTCACCGACGTTATTAAAATTCAATCGGCTACGGTTCAGGCCGACGAAGTTCTTTTAATGTTGGCGGTCAGTGAAGTTGGCGGAAATCTAATAACCACCGACGTAAAGAAAATCGAACCGAATCAACCTGCCTCGTTAACTTCGATGGCTAGCAAACCGGCCTACGTTGTTAGCGTGATCAAAAAGCAAACTGATTTTGCACCGACCGCGGCGCCATCTGACCGCATCAGCGCCACCCTCATGCCATACAAAAACGGTGAAAAGCAAAGCGTTCTGTCGTTGGTCGCAAGCCCACATATTAGCGGGACCGATGCCTACGTGATTACGTTACCCCCCGCTCCATCGGCCGCAGGAGTAAAAGGCATCGCCATTTCGGCAACGATTTCTGATGTGTACGAAACGCAAGATCATGGTTCTAAAATCACTTTAGCAAATCACCGCTGGGAAGTCGTGGGGCTTGGTTGGGAGAGCCAAATCAGTTTACCGGCATGGCCCCTAGGCGCCATGAGTCCAAAACGCAAAGTTGAAGTCAATTTTATCGGTAGCACTTCCAACAAGCCGGTTCGACTTGATGACAGCATTATTGAGGCCGCGACCCACGTATCCCATTCATCGACTGAGTTTTAATGAATATGGGAATCAGAATTTTTTTCGTAGCCGTATTCGGATCTTTGCTGTTCAGTGGTTGCGCGTTGTTTGAAAAACAAAGTGAATCCATCGATCAAATAATCCAAAAGTCTTCAAACCAGAAAATATTTTTTGCAAATTACGATTTGGTTTGGAAGGCCACTCACAGCACAATTAAATACACGATTGCGTCTGAGAACCAAGATTTTGGCGTCATTGAAACTGATTACGTTAAATCGGTGGATGGCTGGCTTCCGCCTGATAAGACAAAGCCCGACTTTAAAAGTGCCCGATACAAATTAACTTTCACCTTCGCGAAGGGTAACACCGACGGACGTGAATCGACCCGCATCACGATCGAAAAGAAAATTGAAGTGTTTCGTGATTTTATTTCGGATACCCAAATCGTGCCATCGGATGGTTTAGAGGAATTAGCCTTATTTTACCGGATTGAGCGAGAAGTGATTATCGCTCAGGCTCTGAAGAAAGCCGCAACGGTTTCAGAATTAAATTAAAGCCAGCCACTTTTTTTAACGTAAGCTCGCCATTCTTCAACCTGATTTTTGCCTTGAAAGTGCGTATCGGTTAACCGCTCTAAAGAAGCCACTGCTTGCCGAACAATTTTTTCATCTGTATCGAATAAATACTTCGTTAAAAAACTGCGATCGTCAGCCGAGGCTTTTGCCGCAATCACGTTAAAGATCTTCGATCGAATCCACAGACTTTGTTTTCGACTAAAATTATAAGGTTTTGAAAGTTCTTCGGCCAATAAATTGCGATTCTCCCGATTGTAACGACTGGCCAAAACGTCGACCGCCGCGGAACGCACGACGAGGGCCTTATCTTTTAACAAGACTTGGGCTTCATCGATTGCGTGATTAACATTGATTTTTTCCAAAGCGACCAGCGTCGCGTTGCGCATGTACCATTCCTTGCTGGAAGAAAACTTTTTTATTTCGGCAATCTGATTAAAGTTTGCAACTTGTGCCGCCTTCACCAGAGCTTGCCAACGGGCGCTCATCGCAAGTTTCGCGTTTTTCGCGATAGTAATTTGCGTTCCGAAGTCTAGATTTTCCTTTTGCGGAATCGCCGCTCGAACTTCTAAGGTCGCAACGCAAAGAATGATTAAGAAAATAAGTTTCGTTTTCATTTAAGAGCCTTTCTGAGTGGCTTTTTCAAATTCACTCATTAATTCTTTTTCTGCCGGTGCGACCACCTGGTCCACGTGAATATCGGCGACAACTTCTTCTGGCTCGGCTGCAGCAACTTCAATATCAGCAGCCGGTAAATCCAGGTCAGGCAAGGCCGCGACTTCTGGGACCGCTTCAGGTGCGACCGGCTCAGGTGCGACCGGCTCAGGTGCG
>CAXSEH010000083.1:0-5318 GCA_964236345.1 uncultured Bdellovibrionales bacterium | reverse complement strand
GACTTCTGGGACCGCTTCAGGTGCGACCGGCTCAGGTGCGACCGGCTCAGGTGCGGCCATCGCGGCGTCTAGTTGCGGTACGGCGGCCAGAATACTTTCGAAGCCCGAAGAACCTTCAAGGCGTTTTTTTAATTCATTATTTTCAGCGCGCAACTGACTTAATTCCGCGATGTCGTCTGCGATAATATCGTATTCACTTAAGCGGGATTGAAGTTCTTCAACTTTTTTGTTCAGTTGATTAACCAGCGCCGTTTTGTCTTCAACTGGCGGCGCGACCGCTTTGTCAGAAACCGCGGGTGCTTCACCTTCGGCGGATGTGACCGGTGTCATTTCAAAAACTTTTTTCTCGGATTCATTTAATTGAGTTTTGAGTTGCAGGTTTTCGGCCTTAAGCTTTTCAAGTTCACCTTGGAGTCCCGGCGCAGCGGCGCCAACCTTTTCGGAGCTGCTGATCGTGGGGCTGTGACCTTGCTTTAAAAGTTGATTTAGTTTTTCGTTCACTTCAGTCAGTTCCGCTGAAGAATCACCGGTCTGAGTTGATGAAATTGAAGTGACGAAAAAAAGACGATAGATGTAAACTAGAACCAATAGTAAGACGATTGAAAAAACGACCTGTATAACAAGACTATTATAATGTGCCGCCCAATTCATAATTTCATTCATCAGAGTTCCATTGTCGCAAATTTAATGTCTTTGTGGCAAGCATCATGCAGAACAATGCGGAAGCCATCCTGGACTTACAGCTAGAAAACCGCTATCGTTTTTACAAATGAAAAACGTAGATCTGATCATCCAAAATGCCGAAGTCGTTACGTTCGAAGCCAAATCAAACCGCATGGTTAAAGAGTTCACTAACGTCGCAGTTAAAGACCAAACAATTTTCGAAATCTCTTCCGTTTCGAATTGGAATTCGCCGCGAACAATCGATGCAAAAGGTTTAACACTTTTACCGGGCGTGATCGATTCTCAGGTTCATTTTCGCGAACCGGGGTTAACCCATAAAGAAGATATCGAATCGGGAACTCGGGCCGCCATCTTAGGAGGCGTGACGTCGGTTTTCGAAATGCCGAATACGAACCCAAGCACGACAACCGAAGAGGCTTTTTGGGAAAAAATGAATTTAGCCAAAAATCGTGCGCACTGCCATTACTCTTTTTTTTTGGGAGCCTCTAACGAAAATGCGCAACACTTAGCGAAACTAGAATTACTTCCGCACTCGCCAGGAATTAAAATATTTTTAGGCGCTTCGTTTGGCTCACTTTTGGTTGAAGATGATCAAATATTTGAAAACATTATGAAGAATGGAAAGCGCAGAATTACGATTCATTCTGAGGATGAAGCCCGACTGAAAGCCCGAAAGCACCTTGCCGTTGAGGCCGCACACCCGCGCGCGCATCACATTTGGCGCGATGAAGAAAGCGCATTAATTTCAACGAAAAAATCAATCGGCCTTGCAGAAAAATATAACCGACCCGTTCACATCCTTCACGTCTCATCGTCCGAAGAGATGGACTTTTTAAAGGAACATAAAAAAATTGCTTCGGTCGAAATCTTACCGCAATTTCTGACTTTGTCTGCGCCCGAGTGCTACGAAAGATTGGGAACCTTAGCGCAGCAAAATCCACCGATCCGTGACCGCCGTCACTTCGAAAAGCTTTGGCAAGCCGTACAGTATGGCATCGTCGACATTATCGGTTCCGACCACGCTCCGCATACCTTGGCCGAAAAAAGTTTACCCTATCCGCAATCTCCGTCAGGTTTTCCGGGGGTGCAAACTTTAGTACCGATCATGCTAAACCATGTACATGAAAAAAGATTTTCCCTTGAAAAATTTGTTCAGTTGATTACAGAAAATCCGCGACGATTATTTCAAGTTAGAAATAAAGGTCGGATCGAAGTTGGATACGATGCGGATTTTACTTTGATCGACTTAAAAAAAGAAAAAGAAATTACGAACAAATGGATCGCGTCCAAATGCGGATATACCCCATTCGACGGAATGAAAGTCACCGGATGGCCGGTGAAGACAATCTTGAAGGGTCAGGTTGTTATGCAAGACGATCAAGTCATCATCGAAAGTTCGGGCCAACCCATTGAATTCGATAAATAAAGCGCCGAATCCTAAAGCGCAAGCGTTAGCCCTTTTTTTCGGTGGCTTGCTGCCCGTTATTGCTTTCACCGTCATCGAAGAAAAGTACGGAACCGTCGCGGGCTTGGTCGCCGGAATGGTTTTTGGTTTAGGCGAAATCATATACGAATTGATTCGTTACAAGAAAGTAAGCTTGCTGACGTGGATCGGAAATGGATTACTGTTGTTACTGGGTGCGGTATCGCTTATTTCCGATGACGGTATCTGGTTTAAACTACAGCCGGCCCTTTTCGAGTATGGTTTTTTTATATTTCTTCTAGGAAGTTGGTTTTTTAAAAAACCTTTTTTAAGATTAATGATCGAAAAGCAAAATCCGAACGCTCCTGATTTCGTCAAACTGATGATGGGTGGCTTAACTTTTCGTCTGAGTTTCTTTTTCTTAGCCCACGCGCTTTTAGCAACATGGGCCGCATTCAAATGGTCAACCGAAAGTTGGGCCCTATTAAAGGGAGTAGGCTTAACCGTTAGCATGATTCTTTACATGGTAGCGGAAGTAGTTTACGCACGGCTCAAAGCCCGCAAATAATTATTTTAGTTTCAACGCCTGGGTTTTTAAATTCGCAAGCGTAGCCCGATAACCCAAAAATTCTTTGCGATCGGCATTATCTTTTTGCAGATGACTAAGACCCACATCGATGAGCCGGATGAAGCCATCTACGGTCGTCACCACCCGTTTTAGATTTGAATGAATATAGCTAACCGAGTTTTCTGCGTAATCTTTTTCGAAGTTTGCATTCTTTCCTTTTTTGTAAAACTGGTTAATCATTGTTTCTACGGTCATTTCTTCGAGCTCAAATTGTAAAAGCATTCGAATTCGGTAGCCCGTTGCGACTTTTAAGCAAAATATATACTCTGCTAAATGCTCGGGACTTAGAAATTTAAAATTGTTCTTTTCGTATTTTTGATAGCTTTCTTGCATTGTTTCGAAATGATCAGTGTACGGCGTCATGTAGCCTTCAGGTAAATTCAAATTCTTCGCGGCCCGCGCTTCATGAAAAAGGTGATGCGTGTATTCGTGGATCAGAGTCCAGTGCTTTGTATCCTCGCGAAGCAACAGTGTGGGCTCGGAGATCAAGTGCCGAAGTTGCTCGACCGGCATGTAAATTCCGACCGCTTGACCAAATTCAATATCACGTCGATAGCTATTATAAATTTTCGTAGAAACGGGTGGTAATTGCAGAACCGCCGTGCTCGCATCGGGGTAATTATCAGTGCCGCTGCGGTAGGTGTAAAGTTTAACCTTCCGTTGAACATTTTGAATCAGCTCGTTAAGGGGAAGGCGTACCGCATGGGACCACTCGGCCAAATCAATTTCCTTACCGAAATAGGTGGGCTGTAGAGGCCCCGCGAGGGCTCCAAAGGATACCGATAGTATGAGCAGAAAAACGTGCAGAGATCTCATAGCCAGGTTTTTTGCAAACGGATGACCGACGACAGGACGGCGCTAATGACATCCGCTTGTTTTAGGTGACTGAATCATCGACAAAGGGTCAATAAGGGTCTCTATAAGCCCGGGTTATCCGACCTATAAGCAAAAAAAAAGCCCCGCTTACCGCGAGGCTTTTTGCGATCGATAACCGTTGAAAATTATCGGCAACGTCTAACTTGGTATTTGTACAATAAACCGGTCGATACGTCGACCGAGTCAATCGACAACTGAGCGGCGTCACGACGTTGATTACTCATCGCTAAGATGTTTGCGTCAACTACCATCATTAAATCTTTACCCGTTGAACAAGGAGTCCAATCAACCGAAGTCGAAATTAATTCATTCTTCAAAGAGTAATTGTTAGCTTGTCCGCCACCGAAATTTTTGTTGAAAATCGCGGGACGTGTTTGACCCACATAAGCATAGCGCGCTTGAAACTGACCGCTGCCACCGACGGGAATAGCCGCGAAACCATTATAGTCAAAAGCGATTAAGGCCACTTGGTAACCCGGCCCTACGCGAATCGGTATACGTAAATTACAAGATTTACGATCGAAGGCAGCACCTTGTAAAGTCGGAGCTTGAACAACAAAACTGTCAAATAAAATTGAAAGGGTTTGTTGATCTTCGGTTAATGAAACGGATGCGGTGCCTGCGGGACAACCCGTTCCGCCATAGACTGGTGAACCTAAGCTGATTTGGGCTTGGGCTACCGTGCCGGCGACTAGTAGCGCCGCGATCGTTAATAAAGATTTCATGTGAACTCCTTGGTTTGGTTTAAAAAGAACGTGTGCGGAACATACACCTGATACAAGATTTTATCTCTGTAAACGTTTTGATCACGGATATTTTACAAATCGAATTACAAAAAAAAGCTCTCATGAAAATATGCTTTTGACCAAAAAAAAGCTTCGCGATTGCGAAGCTTTTCTGTAAAAAATTTAGTAACGTCTAAAAGTTTATCGGCAACGACGTAACTGGTATTTGTATAGTAAACCAGTTGATACGTCCACCGAATCGATCGTTAACTGAGCTGCATCGTTACGATTGTTCGTCATCGCTAAAATATTCGCGTCGACAACCATCATCAGATCTTTACCCGTTGAACACGCAGACCAATCAACCGAAGTCGAAATTAATTCGTTTTTCAAAGAGTAGTTGTTTGCCTGACCACCCGAAAAGTTTTTATTGAAGATCGCGGGACGAACTTGTCCGACGTAAGAATAACGCGCTTGAAACTGACCTCGTCCACCTTGTGGGATGGCCGCAAAACCTTGGTAATCAAAAGCGATCAAAGCGACCTGGTAACCCGGGCCAACCCGTACCGGAATTCGCAAGTTACAATTCTTGCGGTCAAAACTTGCGCCTTGAATGGTGGGCGCTTGCACGACGAAGCTATCAAATAAAATTGAAAGAGTTTGTTGATCTTCGGTCAAAGAAACGGAAGCAGATCCAGCCGGGCAACCCGTTCCACCATATATAGGTGAACCTAAGCTGATCTGGGCGTTAGCAGCAGATACCGATAAAAGTAAAGCGGCGATGGTTAATAATGACTTCATGAAATCCCCCTTGATTAATGTTTTCGTCCTTCGACACAAACGTGTAAAGCAAAGGGGCGGCCAAGTATCCGAGGTCAAAAAGACACTGAAAAGGAAAATCAAAAATAAAAAAAAAGGGAGAGCGTCTGATCTGTACCCCTAAATGTAGACAGAATAATAAAAAGACCTGTTAAATATTTAG
>CAXSEH010000082.1:0-12779 GCA_964236345.1 uncultured Bdellovibrionales bacterium | reverse complement strand
AAAACCTTTCAAAAAAAAATTAAAGAACTTTCGCTTCGTCGCGCAAAGCCGAAATAAGCTGAGAAACTTGCGAAGCCGCATCTCCCGTTAAAAGTTTTACGGCCGGTTTTTCCGGTGGAAGTTGGAAAGCGGTGTATTTAACTTTTTGATCGGTGGACGCAATTCCTAAAGATGAAAACTCGACGTCCTTGATGACTTTCTTTTTCGCCTTCATGATGCCGGGAAGACTTGCGTACCTTGGTAAATTGAGACCCTTGTTCGCCGCGATGACCGCGGGATTCATCATCTGGACAACTTCCTTTGCCCCGCCTTCGATATCGCGTTCAACGGTTGTAGCTTCAGGTGTTGCTTCAAATTTTGAAACGACACTTGAATGCGGAAGACCTAAAAATTCGGCCACCATTTGCGGAACCGAGGATTGATTCGCGTCGATCGCCAATTTTCCCGCAAAAATAAGATGGGCAGGTCCTTCAGCTTTGATCGTTGCCGCTAAGGACTTGGCCGTCGAATAGGCATCAAGATTTTCGGGAGAGTTTATTAAGATGGCTTCGTCTGCACCCATCGCCAATGCAGTTCTTAAAGCGTCGGCCGCGCGGGTTTTGGGCCCGCTGGTTAGAACGATAACCTGCGCTGCGGAATTTTTTTCTTTAAATTTTATCGCCTCTTCAACGGCGTATTCATCATAGGGGTTCATGACCCATTTTATGCCGGCCGGATCGATACCAGATTGATCGCCCAAAATCTTAATTTTTGTTTCCGTGTCCGGAACTTGTTTTATGCAAACAAATACTTTCATAAGTTCTCCAATTTTTCTGCCGAAGGAAGCCTTTAAGTTCTAGCCTAAGTGCCTGATAACATGAATCTATTTGTAGGGTTAACGTGTTGCAAAACACAGAACGAAGTGACAACTAAAGGCGTGAAGAGTAATTTGGTAATGAAAATCAAATGATCTTATGACGAAACAACTAAGGAATTCAATATGCTAGACTTTTTGAAGTCGACCGTGGGTCGAAAGTATCTGATGGGCGTCACGGGACTTGTGTGGATGGGATTTATTTTTGGACACATGGCCGGCAACATGCTGATTCTTGTTAGTGCGGATGCTTACAATGCTTACGGACACGCAATCGTTTCGAATAAAATTTTATTGTACGGGACCGAAGTTGTTATCTTAGCGGCGCTGATCGTTCATGTCGTAACTGCGATCAGTTTGACGATCGAAAACCGAGCATCGCGCGATACCCGCTACGCGATGAAGCCCCACGGCAACAAAGGTCCATTATTAGGTTCAACGTTTATGGGAGTTCAGGGTTCGGCCGTTTTAGCTTTCATCATCCTTCACCTCATTACTTTCAAGTACGGAACAAATTACGATACGACCGTAAATGGAGTCGTGATGCGCGATCTAAATAGACTGGTGATCGAAGTGTTTCAGAGCCCCGCTTACGTTGCTTGGTACGTCGTGTGTTTAGTTTTACTTTTTTTCCACGTCCGGCATGGAGCGTACTCGGTGTTTCAATCATTCGGGGTGCTAGAAAGAAAAATGCAAAGCGGAATTCAAAAGTTTGCATGGACTTACGCGATCATCGTGATCGGCGGATTTTTATCTCAACCTCTTTATGTTTTTTTACTGCAGAAATAGTTCGGAGAAAATATGGCAAACATCTTAGACAGCAAAATTCCTAGTGGACCAGTTGAATCAAAATGGAAAGATCAAAAGTTTCATATGAAGTTGGTTAATCCCGCCAATAAACGGAAACATACGGTTATCGTTGTCGGCACGGGATTAGCGGGCGCTTCGGCCGCGGCTACCATGGGAGAACTTGGATATAAGGTAAAAGCCTTTTGCGTACATGACTCTCCACGCCGCGCGCATTCGGTTGCGGCTCAGGGCGGAATTAATGCCGCGAAAAATTACCAAAACGATGGCGATTCTGTATACCGTTTATTTTACGACACCGTAAAGGGCGGAGATTTCCGCGCGCGCGAGGCGAATGTTTATCGATTAGCGGAAGCATCCGTTAACATTATCGATCAGGCCGTTGCGCAAGGTGTACCGTTAGCGCGTGAGTATGGCGGATTACTATCAAACCGTTCATTCGGAGGCGCGCAGGTATCTCGAACATTTTACGCCCGGGGGCAAACCGGGCAGCAATTATTATTAGGCGCCTATTCGTCCATGATGAGACAAGTTGATTTGGGTAACGTCGAACTTCGAACCCGTCGCGAGATGCTTGATGTTGTTGTCGTTGATGGAAAAGCTCGCGGCGTCGTGATTCGTAATTTACTTACTGGCGAACTTGAAACCTACGAAGCGGACGTAGTGGTTTTGGCGACCGGGGGCTACGCAAACGTATTTTATCTTTCAACAAATGCTATGGCCTGCGCGGTCACCGCCGCGTGGAAAGCCCACAAACGTGGATCTTACTTTGCGAATCCATGTTACACGCAGATTCATCCCACATGCATACCAGTTCACGGTGAGAATCAGTCTAAATTAACATTAATGTCAGAATCGCTACGAAATGATGGACGCGTTTGGGTTTCGAAAACGAAGGGTGACACCCGTAAGCCCGAACAAATTCCTGAAAACGAGCGAGACTATTTCTTAGAAAGAATTTATCCAAGTTACGGAAACCTAGCTCCACGAGACGTGGCTTCTCGCCAAGCGAAATTTCGTGTGGATGAAGGCTACGGAGCGGTCGGCGAAAAAGCGGTTTACCTGGATTTCAAAGATAGCATTGGTCGCTTAGGTGAAGAAAAAATTTCTGAACGGTACGGCAATCTTTTTCAAATGTACGACAAAATTACGGGCGAAAATCCTTACAAATCTCCGATGCGAATTTACCCCGCGCCACATTACACGATGGGTGGACTATGGGTAGATTACAACTTGATGAGTACCGTGCCCGGATTATTCGTTGCGGGCGAAGCCAACTTTTCTGATCACGGAGCAAATCGCTTAGGGGCCTCAGCCCTTATGCAGGGTTTGGCTGATGGATATTTCGTTCTTCCATATACGGTTGGCGATTACATTGCCAACACGAAGTTAGGTGCAGTGAAGACCACGGATGATGCTTTCAAAGCTTCAACCGATGCCGTCAAAACCGAGTTATCGAAATTAATTTCGATTAAAGGATCACGAACGGTCGACAGTTTCCATAAAGATCTTGGCCACATCATGTGGGAAAAATGTGGAATGTCCCGCAATAAAGAGGGTCTTACAGAAGCCATTTCAAAGATCAAAAAACTTCGCGAATCTTTTTGGGGCGACGTTAAGATTCCGGGCACGACTGCAGAAATGAATACCGAGTTAGAAAAAGCCGGCCGCGTCGCTGACTTTATCGAATTGGGCGAATTGATGTGTCGCGATGCCTTAACCCGCGAAGAATCTTGCGGCGGACACTTCAGGGAAGAACACCAAATTGATGGCGAAGCATTGCGGGACGATGAAAAATTTTGTCACGTCGCTGCTTGGCAGTGGAACGGTTCGGCCGAAAAGGAACAAACCCGGCACCAAGAAGAACTTAAATTTGAAAATGTTAAACTTGCAACTCGTTCGTACAAATAAAGGGACGTAAACATGGAACACAACAAAAAGAATATTAATTTAAAATTAAAAGTTTGGCGCCAACAGAATTCTAAAACGGCGGGCGAATTTAAAAATTACGACGCGAAAGATGTTTCGCCCGATGCATCTTTTTTAGAGATGCTTGACTCGGTAAACGAGAATCTAATAATGGCCGGCGACCAACCCATCGTGTTTGATCATGATTGCCGCGAAGGAATTTGCGGAAGTTGCGGATTCATGATTGATGGCAACGCCCATGGTCCACAAAAGGGAACGACGGTTTGCCAACTTCACATGCGTCACTTCAAGGATGGCCAAGAACTTGTTTTAGAACCTTGGCGTGCAGCCGCTTTTCCTGTGATAAAAGATTTAATTGCGGACCGCTCAGCTTTCGATCGCATTATCTCTGCAGGGGGTTACATTTCGGTAAACGCGGGCGGAGCGCAAGATGCCAATAATATACTGGTCCCTAAACCCGATGCCGAAGAAGCTTTTATGTCGGCCGCTTGTATCGCCTGCGGGGCTTGCGTTGCCTCTTGCAAAAATGCATCTGCGGCGTTATTTACCAGCGCTAAAATCACCCACATGGCCATGCTTCCGCAAGGCAAGGCAGAAGCCGATCAGCGCGCGACCGACATGGTCTTGCAAATGGATAAAGAAGGCTTTGGCGCTTGTACCAGCACCGGGTCGTGCTCGGCATCCTGCCCGAAAGAAATTTCACTCATAAATATCGCCAAAATGAACCGCGAGTACCTAAGAGCTGCTTTATCTAAGAAGGAAGAAGTTACCGGCGGAGATATGGCGTAATTTTTTTACGCCTCTGTCTTTTTTCTAATTAAGAAAAAACGTCAAGCGAAGTCACCAAGGTTTTGTTAAGATCCGCCCGGGCCTGAATCATCCGGGGGGATCATGAGACAAAACCGCTTTTTAATGAGTGTCTTCAGCATCTGTCTTTTCACCGCCTCAATTTCCATTGCCGAATCCAAATTTCCAACGGCGCCTGATGCCGAATTAACGCCTGGCTCTTTGTGCGTCCATCCCGACCAACATCGATATTCCGAAAACATTGCCTACTGCGACCGTGACGTAAACAGCGACGAAAAGTGGGTCATCATCATGAAGTACATGAAGAAATTCAACTTCACTGTCGACAATACGAACCGAGCCGATTTTAAGATCGATCACTATATTCCGCTATGCATGGGCGGGGCAAATTCAATGGATAACTTATGGCCTCAGCATAAAAGCGTTTATCTGATTTCAGATCCACTTGAAGTCGTTTTATGCCAAAAAATGGTCGCGGGTAAGATGACCCAACAAGAAGCCATCGCGAAAATGAAGCTTGGAAAACAGAATTACAAGGTAATCCCGGCCATGATCAAAGACCTTTCGAAGTAAAAATTGGACTATCGCCGTATTTATGGAAGCCTTATCCTAATCGTATGAAAGACTTTATAAAGATTTTTCTGGTTCTATGCGCGATGGTTGGCGCTTTTGTTTATGGTCGGAACTACGGCGAAGAAAACTTTCGGCAAAGCGATGAATTTCGGGGTTTCGTAAAATCCAAAGAAGAACAAAATTTCACAAAAAACGATCTTGAAAATGCCAAAACAAAATTCCAAAATATTTTAGATTCTGCCGACGTGAAAAAGTCGGAAGAGCTGTTAGCCCAAGTTCTTCAAGTTTTAACGAACGACTTTGGCTTAAAAATTAAAGATCAAAATAGCTTTATTAAGCAAGCATCGATCGCGATGCCAATCGAAACCCCAATCAAAAAAGAAGTCATCGCGAAAAAAGAAAAAGTTTTTGATTATAAAAGAATAAAATCTTACGAATGGATCTTAAAAAATTCCCGCGACGGAGCTGAACTAAAAGCTAACTTGAAAAATGTTGAGATCAAAGACATCGACAGCTTCTTAAAGAAGGCGACTATTAGCGAATTAGGACAACGCGAAAGCTTGATTGGATCGTACCGCGGGCGAATTATGGACGTTACGCAAAATGAATACGCGACGCTGGCATTTAATATTAACCCGCTTAAAAGCAGCATTAAGATTTTTAGAAACGAAAAGGAAGCTTCGGCAAAAGATTTCGAAACCAATGAACTAGGGCTTCAGGTCGAAGGCTCTTCCAGCATCATTATTGATAATGGAACCACCTATTACCAGCTTTACAAAATAGCTGACACCCAACAGATTGCAGGATACTACTACGAACGCTTGGTTAACGGCACCACTAAAACCATCGGTTCATTCGTCCTGAACCGCGTCGATCAATTTTAAATATATTTCAAGAGCGCCGCTTCATCGCTAACCGTGCGCATTGCATCGCCATGTCTTAATATGAGACTTACCTTCCGAGGATCATATCTTGATCAACATCTTTTGATAACAGCTTCAATTTTCAGTCGAATATGACGAAAACTACTTAGACCTTTTGCGCAAAGGTCATAGAGGAGGCGGCAATGAAAAAGATGAGCGATTTAATGAAAGAAATGGGCTTCAATCGATACGCTTCCGAATCTGCCAAAGAATCCTTTTTGAAGTATTTAATTAAACAAGGCGCGGGCGTTAACGTCCAGACTCCTACCGAAAAAAATATCGTTGCGGCAAATCCAGAAAAAATTATATCTTTTCCGCAACAGCTTACTTTTGATTTTGCGGACGGTGAAATGCAAAACGAAACAAAACCCAGACGTCGGCATAAACGCTAGTTATGTGTGACATTATCAAATGTTTGTATTCAACATAACTATCAAGGTTTAAGTCTAGTTTCATCTTGGAACTTAAAATAGCAGTGCTCGACGAAACTCCGTATTGATACGATTTCCGAAATTAATAGAATTCTCACGGAAGGGAAATCAATATGCTCACAGGAAGAAGAGCCGCCGGTGCTTTGTCACTTGCCATCTTAACAGTTTCTTTTACAGCTTTTGCCGGACTTACGCAGTACGCAGCCGTGCCGGGTGAATACGTCGTGCGACTAAAGTCGGGACAAATTCAAACGATGAATAAAGTCGTTCTATCGCAAAAATTGGGCGCATTCGTAAAGTCTTCGATTCCTTCACTTAATATAGTCGTGGTGAAGCGGGCGGCCTTTGAGTCGACGGCTTCAGCGGTGAAAACATTGGCCAGCAATTCATTAGTGGACATTGCGGAACCAAATTATCTTTATAAAATAAACGCGACTCCGGATGATCCTATGTTAGGTCAGCTTTGGGGTTTAAAAAATATTGGCCAAGCGGATTCGTCTGGAAAGATGGGCGTCGCCGGTATTGATGTAGATGCAGAGAAAGCTTGGGATATCGAAACGGGTTCTGATAAAATGATCGTTGCGGTTATTGACACGGGTGTTGATTTTAATCATCCCGATTTAAAAGATAATATTTGGACGAATGAAGCAGAAGCGAACGGCGTAGCGGGAGTTGATGATGACGGAAACGGCGTTATCGATGACATTCACGGTTACAACGCAATTGATGATTCCGGCAATTCAATGGATGACCACGGTCACGGATCGCATTGCTCTGGAACGATCGGCGCTAAAGGGAACGACGGTAAAGGTATTGTTGGTATTAACTGGAATACTCGAATTATGGGTGTCAAATTCTTAAGCGCTGAAGGATCTGGAAGCTTAGAAGGCGCACTCAAGGCGATCGATTACGCAACTAAAATGGGCGCAAAAGTTATGAGTAATTCATGGGGCGGCGGCGGATTTTCTGAAACTCTGTTAGACGCAATCAAACGATCAAACGATGCCGGCGCACTTTTCGTTGCGGCTGCGGGTAACGATGCAAATGATAATGATGCACAACCGACCTACCCAGGTTCGTACGATGTTCCCAATATGATCGCAGTCGCGGCAATCGACAATACCGGAACAAAAGCGGACTTTTCAAGTTATGGACGCAAGTCAGTTCACATCGGTGCACCCGGCGTTAACATTTACTCTTCTACCGGCGGTGCTTATGATTCGTGGTCAGGAACTTCTATGGCAACGCCTCACGTTTCCGGAGTTGCGGCGTTAGTTTGGTCTCATGAGCCGCAAATGACGGCGTTGGAATTAAAAGAAAGACTTTTATTAACCGCGCGACCGCTTGCTGCACTAAAAGGAAAAACTAAAACCGGAGGTCTGGTTAATGCTTACAACGCTTTAACGAACACAACTCCTCCGCCGGATCCTAATGACCCTGCAAACTGGGGCACTATCGACGTGGTGTATGAATCTGCGCACCCGTATTTGGATAACGCAAATATTACTTCGGAAATTACGGTCGCAGATGCGAAAGAATTCGCGTTGTATTTCGAAAGTTTCGACACCGAAGCCGAATACGATACGTTGAAAATTTATGATGCTAAAGGAGCGTTGGTACAAACAATGACTGGACACAATGATGATGTCTATTCAGCGATCATTACCGGCAATACGGCAAAACTGGTTTTTAAGTCTGATTCTTCTGCAAATAGAAACGGTTGGAAGATCACAAAGATCGCGATTCGATAAAAACGTTTAGACTATCAATTTTTAAAACCCGCACCTTAACGTGTGGGTTTTTTTATGCGACTCGCTTCAAGCGCGAAGCATTAAATAAATCGATTTCGCTTTTAAGTAAATTGGGGTCAATCGGCTTCGAGATAAAAGAATTCATTCCTGCTTTAAGACAGTTTTCTTTGTCTTCTTCGAGAGCATTGGCCGTAAGTGCTATAATTGGCACAAAGCGAATTCGCTGTTCCGAAGACTGTCGAATTAAACGTGTGGCTTCAAGCCCATCCATTTCAGGCATCTGGCAATCCATCAGGATTAGCCCAATCGAAGGGTCGGCCTGAATTATTTCCAGCACTTCCCGCCCGTTAACCGCAGAGGCAAAACGATAACCCCATTTTTTTAGATATTTCTGCAAGATCATTTGGTTAACGTCGTTATCTTCGGCAATAAGGATCTTAATATTTTGATCAATACCCGCAAAAGTTCCATCCATTTTGGCAGCTACGACCGGCACTTTTGCTCTAACAGAATCAACGTGGATTTTTTCTAAACCGATTTCAACCCAAAACTCGGACCCGACGCCATGTTCGCTTTTAACAAACAGATCGCCCCCCATCAAACGTGCGAATTTTTTAGAAAGAGACAAACCCAAACCGGTCCCGCCAAATTTTCTTGCCATTGAAGAATCAGTTTGGACAAAGTCGTTAAAGAGCTTTCCCAAGTGTTCGGGTGCGATTCCTATGCCTTGATCAATAACCGAAAGACTAACCCGACAAAACGAATCAGATTCTTCAATGATGCGGGCCTTAATTTTGATCTCGCCCGCCGTTGTGAATTTCAAAGCGTTAGAAACCAAATTGAAGATAATCTGTTTGATTTTATGCATATCGCCCTTGTACAAAAACTGGGGCGGTAAGTTGCTGTCGATGGACAAGGAAAGCTTCTTTTCTTGCGCAATAAAACCAAAACAATCATTGATATCCTTTAAAAGCGTCGACATATCAAAATTGATTTGCTCAGTGGTCATCTTGCCACTTTCGATTTTTGAAATATCCAAAATGTTGTTGATTAACGTTAACAACACATCTGACGATTTCTTAATCGTGTTGACGAATAAAGACTGCTCTTCATCAAGCTTTGTTTCCGAAATTAAAAGATTTGTAGAACCGATTATACCGTTTATCGGAGTGCGCAGTTCGTGGCTAATAACCGCTACGAAAGAAGACTTAGCTTCGGTAGCGTAGACAATTTTTTTGAAAGTTTCTTTCAGCTCTATCGACATGGTTTCAAAAGACTGCGCAAGGTCGCCGATTTCATCGTCCCCAAATTGGGCCGTTTGAATATTCATTTGTTTCGGGTCGACGTTTTTCGTAACTTCAATTAACTTCTTAATTCGCCCGCTCATATCAAAAAATATGTTAAGCGTAAAACCTAACGAAAATAAAAGAAGAACTCCGACGATTGTTGCGTACAGGAAAATGTATTTTTTGGTTTCTTCTAGCTTAATTATCGTTTCGGTCTGCAGGGCTTGGATCGTTTTGTTCCAGAAGGTTTCTAGCTCTTTTCTTGCGCCTTCAAGACCGACCTTTAAGTCTAATTTAGATTTTCGGTCTAATCCCGAAATCACCGCATCAAACTTTTGTTGAGCCGCCCTGGCGTCTGAATAAAAGGCCTCACCAAGAAGCTTGTTTCTTTCACTTAATTTAGGCTGCAAGGCTAAAATTTGCGACCATGTAGTCGAATATTTTTGCTTAATCTCGGCCGAATTGTGCAAAGAGTTTAATTGAATAAGAACATCGTATTGTTCAGGAATGAGATTAAGAACCGCATGGCTAAGGATAAGGCCCGTGTCATTGCCATCCAACAGCAGCATGGAAGATAAGGAAAGGTCTTTTAAGCCCAATCGATTGGAATTAAAGTTCGCCGTACTGGCTTTTTGCTGGTCACTGCCACTGGGGTTTTCTAAAATGGCTTTCGCATCTAAATTGAGGTTTTCTGACCACGCGAAAAACTTTTTAGTTTCCTTTGCTTGTTTTTCAATACGAAGAGTTTCGGAATAGGATTCACTTGAAAATTTAAAAAGAAGTGAACCGATGGGTAACATCATCATCACGACGACTAATAAATATTTATACACAACTTTGAGTGAATTCATGACCCTAACCTTATAAAAAGTTATCGGTCATTTTCGTTAAATTCATGAACCAGACTAAGCTAAAGTCGAGCCAGTCTTTTCTGACTCTATAAACTCGGCCATTTTTAAATTTACGAACTCTGGAAAATCGAGCTGACTACAATGCGAACCGTATGGAATGACTAAGAATTTGGAATTTTTTATTTCAGAGTTCATCTCTTTTTGATAAGACATCGGGGTTAACATATCTTTATCTCCAGCAATGATCAGCGTCGGACATTCTATCGTAGGTAAAACCGAAGTCGCATCAAATTGCAGGAGCTGTTCAAATAATGGAAAGAAGTAAATTAATTCTAATCGAGAAACCCCTCGGCAGTACATTTCGATATCTTTAAATTGGGTTAATCGCAAATTGAAACCACCGGCTAACGCAGCAATTTGAAATGCGATCGGGTTATCTGTCATTCCGCGCCAAAGGTTATTCCACAAGTCCGGAGATTTGCGATGCTGTTCACGAAGAAAATTAAAAAGCGGTTCAACAAATTCGACTCCGAAAAGCTTTTTCAGAGGATTTCTTGCGAACCCATTAATAAAGGTCATCGACAAAAAAAGCTCGGGAAATTGTTCGTAAGCTTTAATTAAATACGGAACGCCAAAGCTGTGGCCCGCAAAGTGGGCTTTTTTAATTTCAAGGTGGTTCAATAAAGTTTTTATATCAAAAGCTAAATGCTCGAAATTAAAATTTTCAACATTTGTCACCGGCGTACTTTTGTGATGACCACGAATATCAAATAAGATGACCTTATTGGTTTTAGAAAAATGTTCCACTTGCAGATGCCAATGATTCATCAAGCAGGCGATCCCATAAATGAAGACGATGGGTTCACCTTCCCCACGAACTTCGTAATAGATGGGAGTTCCGTCGAAAGCCTTAACGGTTCCAGTCGTTTTATTTACAAATTCGGTCGAAATATCTGAAGTCATGTTGGGTACTCACTTTAATAAATTAAATTCAATGACAGACGTGGCAACCGACAATAGATCCCCGTTTCGAAGGGGGTGCTGATCGAAGGACGCTCCGTTTATTTTTACACGATCTCCGCATAAGTTTTCAACGTAAGGTTGCGGGCCGACTTGAAAAAACTTGGCAATCATATGGGGGGCAAAGGGATCTTTGATATTTAGATCAAGATTGTTCGACCCTAAAACTCGCGGCCCGTAGCTTAAAGTATAGTACTCCTCATACTGGGCCCCTTGAATAAACGTCATCCGTATCGGGATTGGAAAGAAGAAAAACTCAGTCGAAACGGCCTTACCCGAATAATGTGACAACCAATCTTTCATTCCTTCTTCCCACGTTTCGTAGGTGAGTCTTTCCTTTTCGACCACCTTAAAGCCAGTCTGTCCGATGTGAAAAACCAAGCCCGGAAGCAGGGAAGCCCGTGAAAGTTCTTCGTTACCAAGTCTTAGCTTCAGAGGAGCTAAGCATTCAATACTCCAGCGGTTTTTGCCATCAAAAGCCAAAACGGCATGAAACATGGCAATTTGCGAATCGTTAAAAGCAAAGGGTTCGTTCAGGCCAATTTGGCGCCCGTTTTTTAAGCTAATTCTTTTACCTTTTTGAGCGCCGTCGAGCACCTCAATTTCCAGCTTCATAGCTCTCTATAGTAGGAGAATGAATCAGGGCTTGTCCACGATTCGCGAAGGTGTTAGACCAATAAAACATTAAAAGTCATCCTTGTTCCCCCAATAGTGGCGGGAGCTTTAACCGAAAGGAATATCCATGGACTCAAGCCAAGCCGCTAAGGCCGAACTTAAGCGCCCGTATGAGGTTGTTATCCTCATGCACCCAGACGCTACCGTTGAAGAGCAAAAAGAGCTTTTCAAAAAAAATAAAACCACAATTGCAACTTTCAAAGGTTCAATCCACACGCTAGAAACTTGGGGAAAAAGAACTTTAGTTACGCCAGTTGGAAAGCTAAAAAAGGCCGTGTATTTTCATTCAATTTTTGAAGCGAATCCACAAGCCGTACTTGAGCTTGAGCGTACAATGCGCATTAACGATAAAGTTTTACGATTCATGCACACAAGACTTGATGAGCGTATTTCCGTTTCTAAGCATGCCGAAACTTTCAAAAAAGGTTTAGCGGATTCAGCGGCTCGCGAAAAAGAGCGCGAAGCAAAAGCCCAATTACGTCGTCAAGCGGCAATGCAAGCCCGTTCTGAACGTGGTTTTGATAAAGACGATGACCGTGGTGACCGTCCTGAGCGCGGCGATCGTGGAGATCGTGGCGACCGCGGTGACCGTGGCGATCGCGGCTAGAGTAAACGATGGAGCTTACGAAACAGCAAAATAATCGAAAAGTTTTTATCTTAGCAGTCACCAGCGTGATTGCTTCGATGCTTTTTTCATTTTTGGGAGCTCCGTTTTTGCGGGCCTTCGCGGTTTCGACGGGTTCAAAAGTTTTCTGGTCAGTCGGCATTGTCTTTGTTGCAACACTTTTTGTTTTAGGAATTCACGACACGCAAATTTCTCAAGCGGCCGTTTATGTTGGAGCCATCTGGATGACTTTAGGCTCTTACAACGAA
>CAXSEH010000081.1:8334-12819 GCA_964236345.1 uncultured Bdellovibrionales bacterium | reverse complement strand
GCGGCGTGGCCCCACTTTGGCAGTGTCGTAACGTGCAACGGTGCCGAAAAGTCTTGGGATTGTCCATGCCATGGCTCGCGTTTTGACTGTTACGGAAAAGTGATGGAAGGACCGGCCGTCAGTGACTTAGAAAAAATTCAAGAGCCAGGTTTTATCACCCAGCCCATACCGGTCATCGAAAGAAATTTAGAGAACTGAAAACACGGTCGAAAAATTAATCGTCGTACCGTCGTCCGAAAGGTTATTCGGGTAAAAATTAATGTACGGAGCAATAAACACGTCACGCGTGTAAGCGTAACCCAATCCCAATCGCTCGCTGATAGAATTATTTAATAAAACACTCTGATCATAGCGGTTGCGCGGGTTGTAAGCGCTAAAATTCACCGAAGTGTTCACGTTTAATTTGTCAGTGATATTGTATTTTACGTTCGGATAAGCCGAAATTTTATATAACGTGGTTGATTTATTATCGCGAGGTTGGAAGCCCCGATTGTAAAAGTAGTACGCGACCGAAGTATCTAGGCCAATGGCAAATCGCGTATCACCTAAATTGTAAATCGCAGAGGCGTCCCAATTAACTCCCGCGGTTTCTCCAACCTTCGTGTAGTTCGGAACGGTAATGACCGAAAATCCGGTTGAATTACGAATTTGAACTTCGCCCCACTTGTTCGTTAAATTGTAGCTGACGTAAGGATTATTCACGTCAAATCTTTCCATCCCGTGGAAGGGGTGAATGGCTTTAAGCCCCGTTCCCGCCGTTAACGAACTTTGCGAATTAAAGCGGTAGCGAAATCCCAACGAACCGCCCAGAGACGTTTCGTAGTTACCGCCATTGCCATCGGGGTTCGGTTGGTCGGCGGCGCCGAAATCACCCAGGGTGGGACCGTAGTAGGAAAGTGTGACCGCTAAACTGTATTTAGAAAGCGATCCGCTATCGGCCTTTAATTTTGCGTCCGTAATTTCTTCGTTTTCTTTAAATTTTTTATTTTTTAAAATATCCGGAACGCTCACCTTACTGGTCGTTTCGCTCGTCGCGGTCATGGACGCGGTTGGGGTCTGCGCAAAAGTAGGGATCGAAATCGCTAGTGACGTAAGACATAAAAGGATGTTTTTCATAGAGCAGGATGTAGCACAGTCTTGCGGGTCTCTGTAGGAAAATTGCGACCCGTTTTTGGGCTGAAATCTGGGTAAGGGGTCTCTTATTGGTTTGTCTAGTCTAAAGCCCTTGAAGGACTAGTAAATCAAAAATCTGGATCTATAAATCATCCAAATTTGGGGCCGGCTCCGTGTGTAAAAAAGTCAGCCCGACGCGTCTACTTTTCCAAATATGCCCTATTATATCGTGCAGATATCGCTAGGGCGTTTTAGAAAAGGGCATATTTATTGAAATCACAGAGGGTATGAAATTATCTACGTTGTTTAGCTTTTTTAAAAAAGCGCCTTGCATTGATGAAGAACAGCACCAAGCCGGAACGGGTTTTATGCAATGCCCGACCGATGCCATTCGCGAACTGCAAGCGCGAGGCTATACCGAAAACCTATCAGCTAACGTTGATCATCTGAGTTGCAACTCGGGTGAAATCAAATTGTATCCTAAAGATTTTTTTATTGATGAAATGCTGCGATTTGAAAACTCGTCCGATCCGGATGACAACTCAATTCTTTACGCGATCACCTGTAAGAACCACAACATTAAGGGTTTGTATTTTGAATCTTACGGGACTTATCACGACGAACTTTCGGCCGGCATGCTTGAGCGAATCAAATTATGCCGAGCGCAACAGCAGCAATTACAGCAGCCTCAAATCGAGCCGCGCTTGCTTTTTCTTGAAGCTCAGCCTTAAAATAAGTCATCAAATTTTAGTTATCAAATTTAAGTTAGAAAAAGGATTCTTATGCGGCAGTCGGTTTATGTTTTGGGGGCGTTCGTATTCTTGACGTTTTTTTTATTAAGCCCGATGACCCAGGCGCTTGAATTACCGACGCCAAATCCCAACCATCATGCAACCAAAGTAAGTCGGGTTATTGGTTGGCCCATCACAAAAACTCCGACGGCTCCGCCGGGTTTTACCGTCGCCCGATGGGCTGACAAATTTAAAAACCCGCGTTGGATTTATGTGGGACCAAACGGAGACGTTTTCGTTTCGGAAGCAACGGGCGGAAATAAAATCATCATTCTTCGCGGACAAAAAAAGAACGGAAAACCCGAACTTCGCCAAACATTTTTATCTAATTTGAATCAGCCTTTCGGAATGTTGATCATGAACGACTGGTTTTTCGTCGCGACGACGGATGCGGTTTGGCGTTACCCGTATAAAGCGGGCCAAACTAAAATCACCGCTAAAGGAAAAAGAATTAGCAAATTACCGAGTGGGGGCCATCACTGGACCCGAAATATTGTCGCTAGTCCCGACGGAACAAAAATTTACGTCGCAGTGGGCTCGGCTTCAAATGTGGCCGAAAGTGGTATGGACCGAGAAAAGCGCCGCGCTAATATTCTCGAAATAAATTTAGACGGAACGGATGAACGGGTCTTAGCAAGTGGTTTACGAAATCCCGTCGGGATGTCCATTAATCCAGGTGCTAATTCGTTGTGGACTACGGTGAACGAACGCGATGGATTAGGCGAAGATCTTGTTCCGGACTATTTAACGTCGGTCCAAGCCGGGGGATTTTATGGCTGGCCCTATTCGTACTTTGGCGGAAATTTAGATCCGCGTTTAAAGGGTGAAGGGGCCGACCTTGCAAAAAAAGCAATTGTTCCGGAAGTTTCATTGGGCGCCCACACGGCTTCACTTGGATTAGTTTTCTATAATAAAAAAGAATTTCCGTCTCATTATCAAGAAGGCGCTTTCATTGGACAACATGGCTCTTGGAACCGCAGCGAATTTTCCGGGTACAAAGTCAGTTTCGTTCCGTTCACCAAGGGTTATGCTTCGGGTGAACCCGAAGACTTTTTAACCGGGTTCATTGCGAACAAAAATAAAAATGAAGTTTACGGAAGGCCCGTGGGCCTTGCGGTCGATGCGAATGGGGCCTTGCTTGTGGCCGATGACGGAGGCAACATCATTTGGAAGGTTAGCGCTTCAACGATGGATCCAGATGCGCCGCCAACCGAAGGTTCCGGTACGGGTACGCCCGCAAAGAAATAGCTCCTTTCCCAAATCATTGAATCAGCTTGTCACCCGCTCAGGTGACAAGCTAAATTTACGGAATGAAAAATAAAATCAAGCGTTCTAATTGGGACACCGTTAAAAGTCTGACCGAACATCTTTGGCCAAAGGGCCGAAATGATTTAAAAATTCGCGTCATCTTAGCGATGCTTTGCTTGCTGGTCGCAAAAGTCATCAACGTTTACGTGCCATTTTTATATAAGGCTGCGGTCGATTCATTGTCGGTTACTTCAAACGTTGCGCTTCCCATCGCGGTCATTATCAGTTATGGACTTGCGCGCGTCATGCAGCAAACGTTCGGTGAACTTCGGGACTGGATATTCGCGAAGGTTTCACAACATTCGCAGCGCACGATCGGTCTTTCGACCTTTGAACATTTACATAAATTGTCTTTAGGTTTTCACCTCGATCGTCAAACGGGGGGACTGACCCGCGTGATTGAGCGGGGAATTCGCGCCATCCAAACGGTGTTAAGTTTCATGCTTTTCAATATTATTCCGACCTTGCTTGAAATATTACTAGTGACGGTGATCTTTTATAAAAAGTTCGGCACCAAATACGCGCTCATCACGTTTGTCACCGTCGGACTTTACGTCTATTTTACCTACGCGATCACTAACTGGCGCACTAAATTTCGTAAATCCATGAACGATCGCGATACCGAAGCGAATACCAAGGCGATTGATTCGTTGCTCAATTACGAAACGGTAAAATATTTCGGCAACGAAGAACATGAATACAAACGTTACGACACTTCGCTTGAGCAGTACCAGACCGAAGCTTTAAAAAGCCAATCAAGTCTATCACTATTGAATATTGGTCAGGGTTTCATCATTGGGGTGGGTTTAGTTTCGATCATGTACCTGGCGGGTGAAGGCGTCGTGCAAAAAATTTTAACGGTGGGCGACTTCGTTTTGGTGAACACGATGTTGTTGCAGCTTTTTATACCGTTAGGGTTTTTAGGTTTCGTGTACCGTGAGGTCAACCAAGGTTTGATCGACATGGAAAAGATGTTTGAACTTATACACGTCAACGCGGAAATAAAAGATTTGCCGGAAGCCCTGCCCTTAACTCCTCAAGCTTGGTCCATTGAATTTGACCACGTGAATTTTCAATATAATAAAGACCGCGCGATCTTAAAAGACATTAGCTTTAAGATTCCTGCAGGCAAAACCCTTGCAATCGTAGGTCCCAGCGGATCCGGAAAATCGACAATCGCAAGATTGCTATTTCGTTTCTACGACGTGACGGGCGGCGCGATTCGTATTGGTGCATCTGATCTGCGGGAAGTGACGCAGAAATCACTTCGACA
>CAXSEH010000081.1:0-8324 GCA_964236345.1 uncultured Bdellovibrionales bacterium | reverse complement strand
GATCGGAATCGTTCCGCAGGATACGGTCTTATTTAACGATAGCATCGGGTACAACATTCGTTACGGTAGACCCACGGCGGGTGATGATGAAGTGAAAGCCGCGGCCCAGCTGGCCCAAATCGATGGCTTCGTTGACAGCCTGACGCTGAAGTATGAAACTTCCGTCGGCGAGCGGGGTTTAAAACTTTCCGGAGGCGAAAAACAACGGGTCGCCATTGCACGCACAATTTTAAAAGATCCGCCGATTTTACTTTTTGACGAAGCGACTTCCGCGCTTGATTCGCATACGGAAAAACAAATTCAGGCCTCGCTTCGATTGGTTTCGCAGAACCGAACGACGCTGATCATCGCGCACCGGCTTTCGACCATCGTTGATGCCGATGAAATTCTGGTTTTAAAGGCGGGTGAAGTTGTCGAGCGGGGTACTCACGCGGGCCTGCTTGAAAAACAAGGCGAATACGCCGCCATGTGGAAAAAACAGCAGCAGGCTCGCGAGTACGAAACGAAACTGAGCGAAATTACTTCTTACTAAGTTTCGACATTAAACGTAACATTTCAAGGTACAGCCAAACGAGCGTTAACAGCAGTGCAAAACCGCAGTACCACTCCATAAATTTTGGGGCCTTTCGAGCGTAGGCTTGTTCGATCATATCAAAATCAAGCATAAGATTAAACGAAGCCACGCCAACTACGATGACGGAAAAGGCAATACCCATTGGGCTTGCATCGTGGATCATCGGAATGGCATTTCCGAAAAAGCTCATCACGAAACTAATTAAGTAAGTCAGCGCGATGGCGCCCGTTGCGACCAAAATAACCGTACGAAATTTTTCGGTAACGCGAATAATGCGGAAACGGTAAAGCGCAAGCATCAAGACAAAACAGCTTAGAGTTCCGATCAAAGTGTTCGTCACGATCCCTGGATAGCGAAACGCGTAGACCGCAGAAATCGATCCTAACAGCAAACCTTCAATGACCGCGTAGGCCTGCGATAAAAAAGGTGCGGTCGTTGGTTTAAAAATAATAACTAAAGATAAAATTAACGTGGCAACGAAACCCGCGATCATGATGACGGGCGAATTCATATTCCAACCAAAGTAGGCACCCAAGATAGTCAACAGAATCAGAATACCTGATTTATTGATTGTTCCTTCGATTGTCATCGTCGCCGTATTTGTTACGTCGACGCTGGCGTCGCGAATTTTACCCCAAGTTTTTTCGTTTAATGCAGGACTTGACATAAGCACTCCTTTTTTAATAATGGCTTATTATACACCTAAAACGTGGGTGGTTTCAAATCCGAATTTCCGAGCACCAGCGCAAATAGCACGGCAAGCTTCGTAAACGAATTCGAGTGCTGAAAACTAGATTTAGTATCGATTAAATCTTTTTCGGTGTGAATGTTTCGGTTCATCGTTTCGGTCGTCGCCTCAAACGGCGTCACCGCATGGTAGCCTTGACGATGCCAAGAAGCATGATCGCTACAGGCGTAGCCACAAGCGTCTTCAACGATCCGGGCTTTAACGTAGTTTGCGTTAATCAGCGTTAAAACTTCGCGCAGCCATGGACTCGTAAAATCGTTGACTAGGCCAATCACTTGTTCGCCGTTGCCAGGAAAAAGGGTCATGTCTAATTGCAAAACGGCGATCACATTTTTCGATTTCGCTTTTGCCTCTTTCGCAATTTCGGCGGAACCTAGTAAGCCGCTTTCTTCCCCGGCATACCAATAAAATTCCAAAGTTCGCTCTGGCTGGTCGGCCCGTTTTAGGATTTTCAGGGCCTCGATCAAGTTAGCTGAACCCGAGGCATTGTCGTCCGCCCCGGGCGCACGGTCTGAATTTCCGAAAAAGCTTTGGTTAATGGAATCAAGGTGACCCCCTAAAACGATGACCTCATCGGGTTTTGATTTTCCCGGGATCGTTAAGCGCAAAGTGTTTTGGCGGGTCGATTGATGCGTGATCAGGTCTACTTTAAAAGCCCATTTTGCGTTCGTCATCTCGGCTTCAAGTTTGGCTTTTAAATCTTCGACGTGTTTGTTCGGCGTCGCCGATTTGTTATAGCGGTTTGGATAGGAAGCTAGCCAAGTAATGGTTTCGCGCAAAGAATTCGGATCTGCTAGATCTGAAAGTTTCTGGTAATTTTCATTCCACTCAAGGGCCATCATTTTAAAAACGCCTAAATTTTTCATTTTAAGATGAGTTAATTTAAAACTCTCTAATAGCTCGCCGGGCTTTTGCGATTCTTGTAATGTGAGGGTTTCAAAGCCTGCGCATTTTCCCTGGGCGTGATTAAGTATCGAAAGCTGATTGAGCTAAAGTTGATCAAGGTAGGCGACGGCCGTTCCGGTTGCTTCGTCTTTTGACAGAATTAAGCCTCCGACCGCCTTGGCTTGAGCTAGGTTTGTCAAAACGGTTTCGGATTTGAGCGAAACATTGTGAGAGAATGCGGTCGTTGCGAACAGGGTAACGAAAATGGTTGAGATCATGATGGCCTTTCAAAAAGTGAGGACACGTTAGATGAAATCAAGTCTGGCAAAGCCTTAGACGTAGGTCATAACTGCTTTCAAGTTGGCCTTCAAAACTAGACTTAAGGCCTACAAAAGGGGGTTGCCTCGGGGGTGATGGATCTGTAAAATATATGTAAATGAGAAAAATCATCCATGTCGATATGGACTGCTTTTACGCGGCCGTCGAAGTTAAAAATAATCCGAAGTTAAAAGGCAAAGCCATCGGAATTGGCGGTCCGGCTAATTCTAGAAGCGTGCTTTGTACGGCAAGCTACGAAGCGCGAAAGTTTGGGGTCAGGGCCGCGATGCCTTCGTCTCAAGCGGTTAGACTTTGTCCGCAGCTCATTTTGGTGCCGCCCGATTTTGACTCTTATAAAAAAGAAAGCCAGGCGGTTCGTAAAATTTTCGAAAGATTTTCAGATCGCATCGAGCCTTTATCTTTAGACGAAGCTTACTTAGACGTGACCGATTCAAAAGACTTTAATGGCAGTGCCACGCGCATCGCTTACGAGATTAGAAAAATGATCTTTGAAGAGCTGCACCTGACGGCCTCGGCCGGGATTTCTTCGAATAAATTCTTAGCGAAAATTGCGAGTGACTGGAATAAACCGAACGGGCAGTTTGTGATTCGGCCCGAAGACATAGACGAATTCATAAAGCCATTGCCGATCGAAAAAATTTACGGGGTCGGTAAAGTGACCGCGCAAAAAATGCACCGACATGGGCTTCGGACCTGTCTTGATATTCAGAACACCAGCCTTTCCCAATTGAACGGGTGGTTCGGACGACGTGGTGAAGATCTTTTTAATTTTTCTCGCGGCATCGATACGCGCGAAGTCGATACCAGTTCGGAACGAAAATCTTTGTCGGTCGAACAGACGTACAACAAAGATTTACTCACGCTTTCGCGCTGCCTTGAAGAAATTCCCGAACTGTATATGGATTGGTTGCGGCGGATGGAACGCGCGCAGTCGCAGTTTAAAATTAAGAATATTATGGTCAAAATTAAATTTGACGACTTCAAGGCGACAACTCACGAAATGTCGCTTAAAAGTTTTCCGCAACTGGAAGACTTCAATAAACTGTTTGAAACGGCCTGGGGACGCCGCGAACAGCCGGTTCGGCTGATCGGGATTGGGTGTCATCTGTGGGCTGATTCCGAACCTTTTGTCCCCGACCAGTTGAATTTTGCGATCTAAAGCGGTATCCTATAAATAACAATTATAGGAGATATCCATGGTTAAGCTTATTGGTTTACTCTCTGTCCTGATTTTTCTAACGGTCGCGCCCCCTTCGCGCGCGGACGACGAAGCCGAAGAAAAAAAAGTAGAACCGCCAGCGCCCCACCAGGGCCGCATTGAAGTCGCGGGGCCTTATCGTTTAGAACTCATCCTTGAAAAAGACGGAACACTTAAAATCTATTTGTTAGATAAAGATCTTAAAAACGAAATGGTACAAAACTCTGAAGTTGGCGTCTTCGTTAAATCCGGAAACACCGAATCCGAAATGACCTGCAAACCCATCGAAGTCACCCACTTCGAATGCAAACAAACCGGCAAAAAATTCAAAAAAGGCGAACTACTGATCTCCTCAAGACGCGACAACATCCGCGCCGAAGAAATAAAACTAAAATTCCCCTTCGAAAAGTAGGGGAAGGGGAAGAGGGAAAAGGGGAAAAGGGGAAAAGGTGCCAGGCCTTTTTCCTGCAAAAAGGTGCCAGACATAAAATTGAGCAGTTAGGAGTTCTTCTCGCCCAGCGTTTGCCCAAGTTCCCGCGCGCCGCCGATCAGTTTACCGTCCATAAAAACCATCGGATAAGTGGGCCAGCCACTCCACAGCTTAATCGCAAGTCTTTCTTTCCATTTTGAAAAGTAGCTTCCGTACTCGAGATATTTGTATTCCATATTTTTTTCGCCGAGTAATTTGCGCGCTTTCGATACGACCGGATTTTGCGCCATACCCACAACGACGATCTTATTAGATTGCACGGCCGCCTCCACCTCGTTCACGATATCCGGATGAAATTGCGCGATGGCGGTTGTGGCTTTGTCACCAACTTGGCCGGGGTTTAAAGTCTTTCTCATAAAATCTCCTTGTTTAATGTGCCTGGCACTTTTTCGCAGAAAAAAGGCCTGGCACCTTTTGTTGTTTTTTTTAGCGTTGAAGTTGGCCGTCGACGAGTTTGTGGTAGAGGCTGGTTTTGTTGTTGAGTAGCTCTTGGTGAGTGCCGGATTCTTTGACTTGGCCTTTTTCGAGCACGCAGATCAAGTTTGCGTTTTGCACCGTCGAGAGGCGGTGGGCGATCACGAGCGTTGCGCGCCCTTGCATCAGGTGATTCAAGGCTTCTTGGACTAGCGCTTCGCTTTCCGTATCGAGCGCGCTCGTGGCTTCGTCTAGAATCAGAATTTTCGGATTTTTCAACAGGGCGCGCGCGATGGCGATTCTTTGTTTTTGACCCCCCGAAAGTTGGATGCCCCGTTCGCCAACCAAAGTTTTATACTGCTCGGGAAATTTCATTATAAAATCGTGCGCGTTCGCAAGCTTCGCGGCCTGATGAATTTGCTCGTCACTTGCGGTATTAACGCCGTACTTTATATTTTCGGCGATGCTGGAAGAAATCAAAATCGGTTCCTGCGAGACTAAACCAATCTGCGAGCGCAACCAATCGGGATGCAGGTCCTTAACATTTTTTCCGTCAAATAAAATTTCCCCCCGACCGACGTCGTATAAGCGCGAAAGCAAAGCGGCCACGGTCGTTTTTCCGCTGCCCGAGGGCCCCACTAAAGCAACGACTTGATTAGGGTGAAGCGTAAGAGAAAAATCCTCAAGCACGGCAAGGTCGGGCCGGGCGGGGTAAGAGAATCCGACGTTTCTAAATTCTACCCTTCCGCTTAACTCCGGTAAAATCAGACCTTCACCGTTCGCAACCTGCGGCGCCTTATCTAAGATTTCAAAAATTCTTTTCGCGGCGCCAATCGCCGACATAAAATCACCCCAAAGGCCCCCGAGCGAGCCCACCGAAAATGCGACGATCAAAAGGTAAATCAAAAACTGCGTCAGATCGCCGATCGAAATTTCGTTTGATATAACTTGGCGTCCACCCATCCACACGACGCCCGCGATCGCCGAGTATCCAACCGCTGAGGCCAAAGCCATGAACCAGCTAATCTGCATAACTTTCTCGCGCACCGAATTAAGCGATTTCTGTAAACTTAAATCGTAACGGCCCTTTTCGAAAGGTTCCTGAGCGAAAGATCTAACCGTGCGCATGCCGCTGATGGTTTCTTCCGCCACGATCGAGGCTTCCGCTAAGTTGTCTTGCGCCTTACGCGAAAAATTGCGAATCCTTCGCCCGTAAATGGCCGCCCCAAAAGCAACGGGAGGAATCACCAGAAGCATCGAAAGCGCAAGTTTTGGAGAGGTGTAAATCATCAGCGCTAAGCCGCCAAGGGCGCCGGCGATATTTCGTAAGCCCATCGAAATATTCACGCTGACCGCATTCTGTACGACCGATGTGTCGTTCGAAATGCGGCTCATCAGATCGCCCGTTTTATTAAAATCGAAAAACGCGATTTCCTGGTTTAAAATATGCGAGTAAAGTTGGCTTCGTAGCCTTTTTACGATGCGTTCGCCCGCCATGGTGAAAAGGTAATACCGAACCGTCGAGGCCGCAGCCTGAATTCCGAACACGACCAAAATCAAAAGCGAAATCTTATTAATCTGCGCCAAGTCTTTGTGCTGCAAGGCCTCATCCACCATCGAGCGGATCGCCTGGGGGTACGCCAGTTGACTTAAGCTTGCGATCGCTAAGAAAATCGAAGCGATGATCAAAGTTTTTCGCTCGGTTTTTGCTAAACTAAAAAGGCGCTTCCAAATATTTTTGTCCATTGGCATCTCTTGAAGGGGGTTACTCAGCGCATACTAAACTACTGATGCTTTCTTGTCCCATTTAAGTTAGACATAACGGCATGTATAATACCGAATCCGAAGTTCAAAAAGCCCTGTTAATAGGAATCCAGCTGCCACACATGACAGAAGCCGACGTGCAAAGCTCCCTCGATGAGCTAGCCCGCCTGGTCACCACGCTTGGTTTTTTACCGGTCGGTCGCACCTTACAAAAACGGAAATCCGAAAAAAATAAAACCGTTCTGGGCGAGGGAAAATTAAAAGACGTCTCGCACCACACCGGGGGTTCGGGGGTCATCGCCGCATCGTTCGTCAAAAAGAAAACCAAGGCGGCACTCAAATTTGACGACCCCGAAGATTCTGACGAAGACGGCGATCACGATTCAGAAAACGGCGAGGCCGATGAGGAAGAAATCGTCGACACCACTTCGCATATGGACATCAAAGAAAAAGTCGATGTTGTCATTTTTGACTGCGATCTAACTCCGAGCCAACTTCGAAATTTGGAAAGTGCGTTAGGCTGTGAAGTCTTAGACCGCACCGGGGTCATCATCGAAATTTTTAGCCGCCACGCAAAAACAAAAGCCGCGCGGTTGCAAGTCGAAATCGCGAAACTTACTTACGTCGCCCCAAGGCTTCGTGAAACGGGCGGCGCCAGCGAACGTCAAGGCGGCGGGGTTGGTGGGCGCGGAGCCGGTGAAACTTCGATCGAACTTGATCGCCGTAAGATCCGCGACCGCATCAAGGAATTAAAAACGGAATTGGGTTCTATCGATAACGAATACTTAACTAGAAGATCACGCCGCGACCAGGAAATCAAAGTGGCGCTCGTTGGCTACACGAATGCCGGGAAATCTTCGCTTATGCGCGCGATGACGGGTAGCGAAGTTCTCGTCGCCGATAAATTATTCGCCACTTTAGACACGACCATCCGCCCGATGTATCCTGAGTCTCGGCCAAAAATTCTTTTTTCCGACACCGTCGGTTTTATCAAAAAACTTCCCCACGACTTAGTGGCTTCATTTAAATCAACCCTTGATGAAGCCTTAAATGCAACATTATTACTATACGTTGTCGACAGTGCCGATCCTACTTTTCGTTCGCAGCTTGAAGTAACAAAAACCGTTCTCGCGGAAGTGGGGGTGGGTGAAGCGCCAAGCCTTCTCGTGCTCAATAAAATCGATAAACTTTCACCGGAACAACTGACAGACTTAAAAAAAGAATTTCCCGACGCCATTTTTCTTTCGACGCGAAGTAAGGATGATTTACAGAAATTGCGAGATTTTTTAATCGCGCGGTTCGAAGAAGATATGCTGGATGAAGAATTTTTAGTTTCCTACGCCACGAAAGGTGCGGTGGGCGAGATCCGAAGCCGCCTTCGGGTTCTTTCAGAAACGCACAACGAAAAAGGTTTCGTTTTTAAAGTCCGCGGAACCGAAAAAGATCTGACGCAGATCAAGACCAAATTTAATCTTAAGACGTAATCCAAATTTAACTGACTATTCCGCAGGTAGTGCGTACGTCCGCTAAATTTTGCGAAAATAAATCCTGCAATCGCATTCCGATCAAGAGCTTTGCTTTTTTTCCAACTTGGTAGCCATCGCTGACCTGCCCTAAAGCTTTTACGGCGCGCAAGGGATTTTTCCAAAGTAAGTGCAGCAATCCGCCCGCGATCAGTAAAGTCGCGACGGGTGAGCCATACTGGGCCGCCCCGAATCCCTGAACCGCCAATTCATCTTCTACCGCAACCCCGTATCCCAAAAGCACGTGCCATAGATCGTGATCTTGGTACGCACGTAAAGATAAGAATTCGATCGGGCGGGTGTAATTAAACCGCGGAAAGATGGCTAAGCTTAAATTGTTTTTAGATAAGTGTTCGTAAAGCGCGCGGCCAAAAGTGCCTTCCGCATAA
>CAXSEH010000080.1:7724-12966 GCA_964236345.1 uncultured Bdellovibrionales bacterium | reverse complement strand
GAAAGCCTTAGGCGACGAGTGTAAAGAATTTGCGCCGGAACTTAGCTTTATTCCTGAGCGCGCGGTACTAAGGGTTTATCGCGACACTCGGTTCAGTAGCGATAAAATTCCGTACAAAGACTTCGCGGCGGCCAGCATTCCGTTTTTAAGTCATAAAAAGAAAATGCATCACATTGGCGCTTACCTTGAGCTTGATTCAGAGAAATTGACGATGTACGTGGGACTGTACCAACCGGAAGCGGTTGTCTTAAGAAAAATTCGCGAAACGATTGCGCGGTCTGCCGACAGTTTTCTTGAAATTATCGACGACGTAAAATTCAAAAAACATTTTGGTCAACTACGAGGCGAAAAGTTAAAAACGACGCCTCGTGGTACTTCCCCTGATCATCCCATGATTGACTACCTCAGACTGAAACAATTTTACGTCACGAAAGAATTTTCTGCAAAAACCGTGACGCAAAAAAATCTTACAAAGCTAATCGCAAAAGAAATTAAACTAACGATGCCATTGCTACGCTGGTTAAACGGCGCGCAGCGCGCTTGGTAAACTGAAAGTCAGGAAATATGAAAAACAAAAACACCGAAACGGTTGAAAAAACCGCCGAAGTTAAAATATAATGATGGGTGGTTTAGTTCCGCTGATTGTATTTTCTTTCTCGATGGCCTTCACCCCGGGTCCGAATAATATCATGGTGACCGCCTCTGGGGTTAACTTTGGCTTTCGTCGAAGTCTTCCACACATGATCGGAATTGCGGTCGGGGTTTTTATTATGGTCATGATTGTCGGCCTGGGATTAGCGCAAATATTTATTTACGAACCTCGTCTGCAAACCGCGTTAAAATACATCGGAGCTTGTTACCTCATTTTTTTAGCGTGGCGGATTTCGCAAACACCATTTGGACAAAAAGAAACGATCATCGGAAGCCCCGTAAAATTTTGGCAGGCCGTCTTGTTTCAGTGGGTCAATCCGAAGGGGTGGGTCTTCGCTTTAGGAACATTAACGACTTACACGACCGCAAGCGGAAACATGATAACGGAAACCTTTGGCATAGCGCTAATCAATACCCTAACTTCATTCTTGTCGGTCGTGATCTGGGGAAGTTTTGGCTCGGCGATGAGCCCCTATCTAAGTAACGAACGCTCGCGAAAATTATTTAATCATCTAATGGCGGGTCTGTTGGTGCTTTCCTTAATTCCCGTTTTTTGGCGGGTCGGCATTTAAAGTCCCGAATACCAGTCGTATCCATTTTCGGCCCAATAATCCCGCGGCTTTTCATGCGCGACGATGATCTTACCGATACGTTTTAAATTTTTAATTCCGTATTTAAGAGGTATGATAAGCCGTAGCGGTTCGCCGTGATCTGGCCCCAGTTTTTGACCATTCATCTGGTCTGCTAATAAAGTCTGGGCATGAAGCATGCTTTCCATATCGACGCTAACGTAGTAACCCGCGTCGGGCGTTTCAAGACCCACGTAAGGAAGCTTTAGACTGGCCGGATCGACGGCCGCTAAAAAATCTGCGAAACGAATTCCTTCGTAAGCGATAGGCATGCTCCAACCTTCGACGCAGCGAAATTCTGCCGCACTTTGGGTTCGGCGGAATTTTTCTAGATCGTTCAAAGTAAAAACCTTCGTGAGCGTGGGCGATTCGTACCGCAGTCGCCAGGCCTGAAGCTCGACGGGTTTTTGTAAATCGATGTCACCATTAATCCGCGCCGCGGTGCCGGGAGCAGGGGCCGCGGTTGCAGAATTTTCGTTGTTCTGACTATAAAGACGTCGCCATAGACCTTCGTTCAACTCAAAACCTTTACGGAGTTGATTTGGAATACCATCATTATCGACGGAGTTAATAATCTTATCCAACCCAAACAACGCCGCAAGCGAAGTAAGCCCCGCAACTAGGAAAGATCGACGATTACGCGAAGTGAATTGTTTTTTCGTCAGCGCCGTTTTTTTTATGTTCATTTTTTTAATCCCTGGGCTTGCTGAATTTCATCTTCGGTAATTTCTTCGACTCCGGATATCATGGATCGAAAATTATTCCAGCCCGTCCGGATAACTTGAAAAAGGTGAACTAAAAAAAACAGGCAACAAAGCACGGTAACGATAAAGTGCAGAAGTCGCGCCGTTTCGTAGCCGCCTAATAAAGAAAGTAAAACCTGTAATTGGACGGGCTTATAAATAGCAAGACCCGTAATCACTTGGGCCAGGCCCAGGACAATGACGCTCGAATAAGCGATTTTCTGGGCCGAATTAAATTTCCCCTGAGCGGGTAAGGTTTTTCGCAAACCCATGTCATGCAAGGTTACGTAGAAAGCCTCTTTGACTGAAGATAAAGTGGGAACGATTTTTCTCCATTCACCACTTAATAAAAGGTACGAAACGTAGATGATTCCGTTAATGACGAATACCCACATAAAGAAAAAGTGCAGGCCCATGCCTAACGCCAAACTTTGCGATAGTCCAATTTGTTGGTAAAAGTTCTCAGAGATAAACGGGGTGTAAGCTTGGTTCGCCCAGTAAATCATAATGCCACTGACGATCATCAAGGTCATAATGGGAAAATTAATCCAGTGGGTCCAACGGATGGCTATTGCATGTTTTTCGTAGACGTGGACCGTTGTCTCTTCGTTGTTCTGTTTAATCATTTCTATTTCTTCTTCGCAAAGAGTTTTTCGTAATCGCCGTAGCCATTAACCTTCAATTCTTCTTTGGGGATAAATTTCATCGCCGCCGAATTCATGCAGTATCGTAATCCCGTGGGCTGGGGTCCGTCGTCGAACACGTGACCTAAGTGTGAGTCGGCCGTTTTACTGCGAACTTCCGTGCGGCTGTAGCCCAGGGCACTATCTTTCTTTTCAACGACATTATTTTTTTCAAGGGGTTTAGTAAAGCTTGGCCAGCCCGTGCCGGATTCATATTTATCTTGCGAACTGAAAAGGGGTTCACCCGAAACGATATCCACGTAGATGCCCTCTTTCTTGTTTTGCCAATATTCATTTTTGTAAGGCGTTTCGGTGCCTTCTTTCTGGGTCACTTCAAACTGCAGTGGTGTTAATTTTTTAGCAAGTTCGGCCGCAGGAATTTTTTTATAATCGGAAGCCTTCCAGCCCCAGGCTAAAGAAGATGTTAAGATGATGACGGATGCGAAAGTTTTCGCGTAATTCATAAATTCCTTTTCTAAATTATTTTTTGTCAAAATTAATTTTTCTTAAAAAATGATTGTCATATCCACCCGGATTTTTAACCAAATACTTTTGATGTTCTTCTTCTGATTTCCAGAACTTTGCCGCCGGCTTTAATTCGGTAACGAGCGGTGCCTTCCAGGCCTTCGAATTTTCTACTTTTTGCATAAAGGCGGTTGCCGCGGCTTTTTGTTTTTCATTTTGATAAAAAATCGCGGATCGGTACTGCGAACCCGTATCGTTTCCCTGCCGGTTTTTAGTCGTGGGATCATGCATTTTAAAAAACTGATCTAGCAGGAATTCGTAAGTCACCTTTTCAGGATCGAATTTGATTTCAACGGCTTCGGCATGACCGGTATGTCCGTCATGAGTGTCGTCATATTTTGGATTCTCGACGGTGCCCCCGGTAAACCCGACCTTCGTTTCCATGACCCCAGGTATTTTGCGAAAAAATTCTTCGACTCCCCAGAAGCAACCTCCGGCGAAGGTTGCCGTTTCAAGGCCCACGGTTTTCGGCGCCGCGAAGGCTAAAGAGGCGGACAATAAGCTAAGAGTGAAGAGCCCAGAAATTTTCATACATTTTCCTTTGTGTTAAATAACTCTGACGTTCCAGCGTTTTCTTAACTCACTGAGGGGCGTCGTCCAAACGTCTTCGAAATAAATACCCGGGAAGAAGGCGGCGCGCTCGCCCATTTCGTAATAGGTCGTAATCTTTTTCATCAGTAGAGGCATATTGCGTGGATCGTAAAAAGCAAAGTGCAGTAGACCCGTTGCCAAAGAAATAAGGTGGTAAGGACTATGAAATTGTCCTAGTTGAAATGCGAACAGCGCAAATTCATCAACGGGCTGCGTTCCAAGACCCAATATGGCATGGTACGTATCGTGATGAACAATTCCTCGGACTCCTAAAAAACCTAGGGTCGTATCGATAGACTTTCGGAAAACGTCAGTATCAAGCCCTTCGAAATTTAAATTGATTTGGTTTTCCACTAAATGTTTATGCAGAGACCAACCCAAAGATCCCGCCGGCATGGCGCCCAATTCTTGAAGACTTGGTAAAACGGGAAATGCTCTTTTCTTGTAGAGAGACATAAATTCTGGATTGGCGGCGATGGCCGTTGACGTGCAGTGCACCATCTCGGATCGGTTTGGTGCCTGCAACAAGGATCCCTGCACCTTAAATATTTCTTCGGTCCGGTTTGGATCTATTGCGAAATTTAAAAATGCTTCTAAGTTAAGTCCCGGAATTTGGGGAAACGGTGGTTTTGCTGGAGCGATGGGTTCCGTCATTTTCATGTCTGTAAGATACGCGTAATATTTTTTAGTAGCAATGAGAAAAGCCTTAGAATAGGCTGAAGATCAATCGAGACGAGGGGGTCGTTACGCGTCTTTTTTTACTGTTCATCGCAGGCATTTTAGTTTTGATATTGGTTTTAATTCTGGTTTTATGGATCGTCGCGGCCCAGCCCATCTTTTTTAATTCGGCGAGCTCAAGAAATGCAATGATGGCCTCTGCCAATACTTTAAATCTAGAAGTTAAAAAAATTTCGGAAGAATTTTATCCGCGGGATTACCAAAGTATTCAGAATTTAGATCGACTGGCGGGATATCTAAAATCTCGGTTGTCTGAATACTCATCCGAAGTTAGCGAACAACCTTACATCGGAAAGAACCTAAACTTTAAAAATATTATTGCGAAATTTGGTCCTTCGACGGCTCCGGTGTTAGTGATCGGGGCCCACTACGATTCGTGCGAAAAGTTACCGGCGGCCGACGATAACGCCAGTGGCGTCGCTGGTTTATTAGAACTTGCGCGACTGTTGCAAGCCCACCCACCGAAAAATATTCAGGTTAGATTAGTGGCCTATTCGACGGAAGAGCCCCCTTTTTTTAGATCTCAAGAGATGGGAAGTTTCGTTCATGCCGAAAGTTTAATGACCGAAAAAGTAAATGTGCTGGGGATGTTATCTTTGGAAATGATTGGTTATTTTTCTGATGAGCCAGGAAGTCAAAACTTCCCGGCTTCCCTGATGCGACTTTTTTATCCCTCACGCGG
>CAXSEH010000080.1:0-7714 GCA_964236345.1 uncultured Bdellovibrionales bacterium | reverse complement strand
ATCCAGTTTTCAAAGTTACACTTTCACAAAAAAAGTCAAAGCGGGCATACGATCGGCGGGTGACCTTCCCGTGCATTCGATGAACGGCCCCGCCAACTTTTACGGGATTGGTTTTTCAGATCATCGCAATTATTGGCACTTCGATTTTCCGGCGGTGATGGTGACCGACACCGCGTTTTTACGAAACCCGGCCTATCACACGGCCGAAGACACCCACGATAAACTCAATTACGTGAAGATGGCCCAAGTCATCGACCAGGTTTTCGGACTGGTCAGTCAATTCGACTTTGAATGAACGGCTTAACAATCTGGCAAGTGATCATCGGTATTCCGTTTGCATTGGCAGGCTGCTAAAAGGAGTTCACATGAACATTTTCGAAACAATTATGAATAAGGTTTTTCACTTTACACCGGCCGCTGCAGCCACGGCTGCGACACCATCACCACAGGCCGCCGCACCGACCGCTACCGCAACGCCGAATGCTACGGCGACTGCGGGCGCGGCTCCGCAAGCGGCTGCTGCAAGCCAGGTCGATGTGCACGCCACACTGACGCAATTGGCGCAGAAAAAAGGTGAAAAATTAAATTGGCAAACGTCGATCGTAGATTTGATGAAGGTTTTAGATTTAGACAGCAGTCTCAGTGCCCGAAAACAGTTGGCGCAAGAACTTCATTTTACGGGAAATATGGAAGATTCAGCTTCTATGAACACGTGGCTTCAAAAAGAAGTTTTGAAGCGATTCGCGCAAAACGGCGGAAAGCTTCCGCAGGAATTACTGCACTAGATTTTGAGAGGGTTTAAATTCCCGGCCCTTCGGGGTCGGGACGGGGCAAATTGCAACAAAATACTAACGTTCGCCATTTCACTTAGACTTTTCCATTTTGTAGATTATTCTTTGGTAGAGGTACATATATGAGCATCGTTGATTCAAGCACGACCGGACACAGCCGGCCCCAAGAACGCAAAGTCGCAAAACAACTTTACATCGGTATCATCGTTTTGGTTGTCGCCGCGATGGTCATATTTTTGATCGTCGGACAAAAAAAAGAGACGAACCGTTCTGAAAATCCTGCGCCACCGACTTCACAGTCACAAACCCCCACGCCCACGCAAGAGTCGGGAACGCCGTCCAACGTTAAAGATTAAAATGTCCTGGGCCTTTGGATTTTTATTGGTGATCTTCACGGGAAATCTAGTATTTTCCCGTGAATGGACTCAGGACGCTTTACGCTTAACCGGCGAGTCCACCGAAATCAGAAGCGGAGCCATTTACCGCCTTAAGAAAAAACCCGGCCTTAAAAAAATGATGCGGTCTGAACTGAAAGGTCCACGCCGAGAATTAGCTTTGGATGTGATCGCAGCTTTAGAATGGCGTGATTTTGTTCCGGAATTATTGCAGTTCGCAAAAAAAGATGAAACCGGAATTTCGTACTTAACGATCAATGCATTACTCACTTCAAAAAATGTAACGAAGATTTTTGAAACCTACCGCAAGCGTTTGGCAGACCCCGATACTTTTTCTTTAGCGCAAGTTATCTTTCTAGATTCATTCGGGGCGATGGGAAGCGCACTGAATGAAACCGAAATTAAAAATTTGATCAAAAGTCCGTCATTCGAAGTACGCGTGGCCGTCGTTGATTACCTAGGCGCCATTCGCAAAACGAACAAAAATTTTCAAATCGCCCGATTACTGAAGCTTACCTTAGAAGGGTCACCTTACCAACTGCGACTGCGAACTATTTATGTTGTCGATGAACTTCGGACCGAACTCGGCAAAGATTTTCAGGATTTTTACCAGCTGTGCCAGAAAGATTCTAATGCCGAAGTCCGTGAACTCTGTAACCAGAAGCTGGCTGACAGATCATGAGACATCTGACTCTATTTATATTTTTATTTCATTTATTTTCGTGCACTCAGCGAAAACCTGAGCAGTTTTTTGATGTCACGCTGGCTTTTGGTTATAAAGATACTCGCCCAACACGTTTCGTGGGCGATCGGTATGAAAAAATTTATTTGGTTAGCAAGTTGATCAAACCTTGTCCCGTTGCCGTTGGCGATGAGGGCGCTTGCGGATTCGTCCGGGACGAAGACGATATGTTCCTTCTGACAAAAAAAATGATGAATAAAGCGGGGGAAAATGTTTCGATGCGATTACGAATTTTAAGCAGCTCGATCGGTCCCGACGATGAGATCAACCGAAAAAGCAGTTACCAGAAGTATATTTCAGCAAAGGCAGAATACTTTTTTCTAGAAAGTTTAAAAACGGATGATGTCATCATCTACTTAGGTCATTCCCGTGATGGCGGCGGGCCTGATTTTTCTCCACCCAAGATGACCACCGCGAAGCACGTTGATTACCCCTGGTACCGAAAAACGCAGCCTGGTCTAAATAAAATTAAATCGCAAATAAAGTTATTAGTTACGGATCGGGCGAAACGGTTGACACTTCTTTCGTGTAATTCGGACACCTACTTTAATGCGAAAAGCTTGTCGGCCCCTGGAAAGCTGAAAGTCCAGACAACCGACGGGCTTATTTATTTTAAAGATGCGCTTGAAGCCGCCCTCAAAGAAATTTCGCTTGCAATCAAACAAGTCCGAACTAGCGACCGCGACCGCTAGAAACCGCGCCAAGGCTTGCCACATTATTTACATTGGTAGGAGTAATAAAAGGTTCAGGAGTTGCCGCACTGGTTCCAACGGTGACTGCAGTTGAATTTGCGGGTTCTTCAGTTACGGTCTTTTTTGAACTACAAGCCGTAATGGCAGCAGCGGAAACCATGATCATGATCAATGCTTTAATTGAATTTTTCGGGTTCATAAATTTTCTCCTGTGTTTGCGTTTTTGTTTTATATAAAGAACACGAGAAAAATAAATTGCAAAATGAAAGCCAGTTCAAATGCAATAGGCCCTGATTGCGTACGTGGGTCTTGGGAAAATTCTCCCTAGTTAACGAAAGATTGCGACTTATTTTGTATCAAGCCGGTTTTCATCACCCTGTTCTAAAACGTCATTATCCGTAAATTGGATTTACATTCCTCAAGAACCCCGATTAACTTGCTAAGAGGTTATTTATGAAAAAGTACGTAGCGGTTTTTGTCATTTTAGGATTATTGGTATCAGTGTCGGCAAAGGATCAATTCCCCACCGATGAAGTGATTAAATTTAAAACGGGCGAAGTCGAGCAGAAGATTCGCTATTCTGCTTACAAAAGCGTAGAAAAATCGGAAAGCTTTTATCAAAACGGCAAAAATAAAGTGACGTACTCTAGAACTGAACTTTCCGAAGATCCCTTCAAGCCCGACGTTTATAAGGTGCAGGCTTGGAACGATCAAGGCCAGGTGACGATGGAAGGAAATTGTTTCGTATCTCCAACCGAGGATTTTGATGCCAAAGCCAGATGCCGAAGTCTTGATGGCAAAGAAATGAAATATGACGATGAGGGTAAATTAGTGGCCACGACAAATTATAAACGCGGAAAGCTTGATGGTGAAGCAACCGTTATTTCAAAAGAAAAAATAACAAAAACTTTTTTTAAAGATGATGTAAAAGTTAAGCGACAAGAGTTCGAACCCGTAACGAACAAATTGCTTAAAGAAGAAAATTTTTTCCCCGATGGTTCTAAAAAATAATGACGCTAATGTGGGCTTCGTGCGGGTTCGTTCTGACCTAGCGTAAATTCTTCCAACGTCCATATCAGCTCGGCTTGATCTATTGGTTTCGTCAAATGAGTTGTGCAACCGACGGCCTTAGTCCGAGCCCGTTCTTCCGCCATTGCGTGCGCGGTTAAAGCGATGATGGGTTTTTGAAATCCCGACTCACGCAGTTTTCGGGTGGCCTCGTAGCCATCCATCACCGGCATTTGAATATCCATTAAAATCAAATCATAGGGGTTTGAAATAGCTTTCTGGTAAGCGTCGGCACCGTTATCGGCAAACTCAACGGACACCCCGTACTTCGCTAGAATTAGTCTTAATAATTGTTGGTTGTCTTGCGAATCATCGGCGACTAAAACCCGCAACCCTTTAAGGACATCCACTGATGTTAGTTTTGAACCTGCGCCCGAAAGGGGTTTAAGCGACCTAGCGCCTTTTACCGGAAGTCGTGCCGAGATTGAAAAATTAAAAGTGCAACCAATCATCGGTGCCGATTCCTCGATAAGCAAATCACCACCCAGCGCCTTCGCCAAACGCTTCGACAGGGCCAATCCTAAGCCGGTCCCTCCAAACTTCCGGGTCGTGCTGTTATCGGCCTGCATAAAGGGAACGAATAATCTTGATTGCTCTTCTTCGGTAAGTCCGATGCCGCTGTCTTTGATTCGAAACGAAATTTGTAAATGACGATCTTCTTTTTCTTGCGTGTCGATGGATAGGGAAATGCCTCCCACCTCGGTAAATTTGATCGCGTTGCCGATCAAATTGATTAAAATTTGTCTCAGGCGAGTAGGATCTGAAATGATCCGCTCGGGGGCTTCCGGGCCGGCTATGACCCGCAAAAACAACGACTTTGATTTTGCGCGTTCGCGGAAAAGATCAAGCACCTCATCAACTAGATCATGCAGGGAAAATTCAAGTTGTTCGATCGCTAATTTTCCCGATTCGACTTTTGCTAAATCAAGAATGTCATCGATGATTCGAGTTAGGGATTTCCCGTTGCGGGATATAGTCTGTAGATACTGCGTTCTTTCCTCAAGCGGAAGATCACGTTCGCTGAGTAGATCCGTAAATCCTATAATGGCCCCGAGCGGCGTTCTAATTTCGTGGGACATATTCGCCAAGAAGGCGCTCTTCGCCGCGTTTGCGTTTGCGGCCTCGTCGCGGGATTTCAAAATTTCGGCTTTGACGTTGGTGCTTTCGGTGACGTCAATCAAGGTGCCGGCGTAACGAACCGGAGTTTTTTGACCATTTTTGATTTCGTAAATGACCTGGCCCGAAGCCGAAACCCACCTTTCATTGCCGTGGGGTATTTGAATTCGGTGGACATCCTCGTAATGTCCGGTCGATGAATGAATGGCCGAGGCAATTTTATCCTGAACCCGCTGGCGATCTTCGGGATGGACCCGGTTAAAAGCGTCCTTGATGTCTTTATCCCCAGCGTGAGCGTAGCCAAAAATTTCTGCGCCCCGGTCTGACCAGGTTACAAGGTGAGTTTGTAGATCAAGGGTCCACGTTCCGATTTGGGCCGCGTGAAGTGCCAGTTCAAGATGAACTCCTCGATCTTCCGCCACTTTTCTAGATAAAACAATTTCGGTCACGTCAGTGCAGGTCACCGCAATACCGTAAATGGCGCCATCACTTCGACGTGAGGCTTCGTAATTGAAATTTAAATAGCGCTCAATAACGGTTCCATCCGCTTCGGTCGAAGGCATGTGAACTTCTTTGGCGGTATAGGATTGGCCCGTTTGGTAAATATTGTTCAGAATTTTTAAAAGGGCTTCTGATTGAAGTGAAGGTAATGCTTCCTTGACTGACTTACCGAGAATTTCTCGATTTGCCCCCATTAATTTTTCAAATTCAGAGTTGAAGTAGGTGTAACGGTGGGATGGATCTTCAAGAAGACAGACCCCCACGGGCATGTGGCCTAGAAGATTCGTCAGTTTCACACGTTCATCCGCGAACGCTTGATCTTGAGTTACAAGTCTTTCGGTGGCGCTGCGAAGCTCGAAAAGCGCAACGACTTGATCTGCAAGAAATTTTAATGCGTTAGATTGTTGGGCTGTTAATTTTCGCGGCTTATGATCTATCACGCACAGGGTTCCCACCCTTTCACCCGAGGCCATGCGAAGCACCGCGCCCGCGTAGAAGACGGCCCCAGGTTGGGCGGTGACCAATGGATTTTTTGCAAAACGGGCGTCCTCAAATGAATTCTGAACTTCGAAAACGGCTTCGTCGCGTTCGATGGCGCGACTGCAAAAAGAAACATCGCGTGGAGTTTCGGTGATGTCGACGCCATGGTGAGATTTGAACCACTGCCGATTTTCGTCGACTAATGAAACTAGCGCAATTGGCGTCGCGCATATTTGCGACGCAAGGGCCGTAATATTATCGAAAATTTTTTCGGGAAGTGTATCCATAACGCCGATCCGCTTAAGCGCGGCGATGCGGGACTCTTCCTTTTTTGTTGGCGAAGACTTTTGCACGAACTTAGTAAGTGCCGATCGCCACATTATGTCAATGTTCACTGCTAGCGGACATATACTTTTCTAGTCGCTATATCCCTGGACTTGAATTCAAAACGTTCTTCTTTTCATCAATCGTCCAACCGTCAATGCTTTTCGGTCCCACAACATTGTGGGGATCGCCGACGGCACTGGCCCTAAACCGGGGTTGGCCGGCAGTGGAGTCACAGTCGGTGCTGGTTCCTGATGGCAGCGGAGGTTGAGCCGTACAGATCCCATTGACGAATTTCCAGCCAGTAGACAGCACGAAAGTTTGGCCGGATTTACTGACCGCCTCGTCACAGTTCCAAAGATACTTTAGACTTCCGGGCGTCACTCCTTCTGGAGGCGCCGCATCGTTGTCGGTGTAGCCCTTGCAAGGAATACCGGGGCCATTGATATCAAATCCAGTCGCGTAGCGCAGTCCCTTCCCGAGGGCTCCAAAGCCGGCGTTATTAAGATTGACGGTAAATTCGTTGAACTGAAAAAAGAAATTTTTTTCGGCCGTATAAAGATTTGCTAAGGATGCCTTCGCTTCAATTTGACGAGACTTCGCGTGAAACTTTGCGTATTGCGGAATGGCGATCGCAACCAGCACGGCAACGACCGAAATCGATACCATGAGTTCCAATGCCGAAAATCCAAAGTTATATTTAAAAGCCGATTTAACGAACACGCATTCATCTAATCATTTAAACCGGTGAGAACTCAATTCGATTCTTGCTAATGGGGACTTTTTGCCTTTTACTTAGTAGAATGAAACCAATTCCTTTTTGGAAAAGAAAATACGTCGTCGATAAAAAATTTCAGTTTGAGATTACCGGGTATTTCCTTAGTTTTTATTTTATCGTTTTGGTCGCTTTGTACCTGTTTTTGCGATTTTCGATCTTAGGAAGTTTTGAAGACATTCAAAAATTAGAATCTATCAATACGGGAACTTTAGATCTTCTTAAAGAACACCTTATGCAAATTTTAAATTTTGTTTTTATTATCTTCACCATGGTCGGGGGCGGTTTTGCATTCGCCGGCGGTATTTTTATAAGTAACAAGATATCGGGCCCCATTTTCAGACTGCAAAAGGTCATCCAACAAATGACGATTGGGAATTATCAAAATTATTTCAAAGTCCGAAAGGGTGATTACTGTGAAAAACTCTTTGATGAAGTTGAAAAATTAAATCAAACCTTAATGGAAAAATCGAAAGTTTAATCTAAAATCACTCGTTAATATCGTATTCGGTTCTATTGATTTCGCTAGGCTTATTAACCAGATCAAAAACCGCTTTGGCTACAAACTTCGGGTCTAGAAGACTTTTGCTTTTTTTAAGTTCTTTAAAATAATCAACGTTCTTGAAATTTTTGGCCGGCTGCTTGCGAATGGTATTTTGCATCTCCGTATCCATGATTCCGGGATAGAAGGAAAAAGATTTTAAATTCTTATTGCTCGCAAAATCCACATTCATGCAATCGGTAAACATTTTAAGCGCACTTTTCATCGAGCAGTAAATAGACCAATTCACCAGAGGTCGGGTTGCGGCACCGGAACTGATATTACAAAC
>CAXSEH010000079.1:5481-13170 GCA_964236345.1 uncultured Bdellovibrionales bacterium | reverse complement strand
TGATTTTTTAGCCATAAGACACCTCTTAATAAATGATCAAAGGGTAATATATAAGGAAGTTTACAGGGGTCCGTCAATCGAATATAAACGGGTGAGCACATTTTAAGGGGTTTTATGTTCCAATTTCGAAATTTTTTAACAACGTTGCTTGTCTGTTGGTCGGCTCTTTCGGCTAAGGCCCAGTTGTACGACGGTCAGACTTTGAAAACGGTCGAAGTGAACGACCTGACGTCGCGTGTAAGCGCCGGGACTATCCTGATCTTAGGCGAAAACCACGGCCTGACGGCCCATCGGGATCAACACGTTCTTATTTTAAATGAGCTGCGTAAGGCGGGCCTCAAAGTATCGGTCGGATTAGAATTTGTGAATTATACCGATCAAGTACTTGTCGATCAGTACCGTGAAGGGTTGCTTGATGATGGACAATTTTTAAGCGCTATTCAGTGGACGGGTTATGACTTTAAATTTTATAAAGAGCAGCTTCAGTTTCCGCAGATTCAGGCCGGCGAATATTCATTGGGTTTGAATATACCTCGCGCAATCACATCGAAAATTTCGAAAATGGGCTTAAGTTCTTTATCAGAGGCCGAACACGCCTTATTGCCACCGCATTTTGAATTGGGGCGAGAGTCTTATAAAAAAAGATTTTACGACGCCGCCGGGGCGCACTGTCCGCAATTTGAAAATTGTTTCGCGGCCCAATCCGCTTGGGACGACACGATGGCCTGGACCGCCACCAAATTTATCCAAACCCATCCGGAACAGGTCTTAGTCATCATTGTTGGTGAGTTTCACGCACAGTTTGGCGGCGGTCTTGCGAACCGCATTCGGACGAGATTTCCCTCAGCGGATGTGCAAATTCTTTCGCAGATCTGGGCTGAAGGAATGACCGATGAAGAAATCAATCAGGCGATTCAACCTTCACCCGTTGAGGGGCCTAGGGGCGATTTCATTTGGGTCTCTGGTCAATCAGGGAACGAATCCATTAATTAATCTGGCTAATTTCCAAAAATGATTTTTTCTGAAGAATCGCTTCGATGACGGTGGTCGCCTTTTTCATCTTTGAAAAAAAATCGGTTTCCGATGTAATGACGACGCGCTGTGGGTGACCTTCCCAACTTTTTTTGATTTTTTCATTCAGTAAAAGGGCCTCGTGAAAATCTTCAGTACGAACTGGGTTGGTGGTGTCGTAGTCAGGCTCGGTGGCCGTATCTAAGTGAATGATCCACTGGTACCGCGCAAGCTCAATCGCGCGCGTAGAACGTACGGTTTTGTAAAAATGCTCTTCGGTATCGGGCCAGTAAGCTAGCGCATCCAACGAACCACGATCGCAGACGATTAATTGTTCTGGGTTTGTTTTCATCCGAAGTTCTTCAAGTTCTTTTTGCGTTTCGTAAATCGCCTTTTGCGCGTGGTAGTAGCCATCGTAGCTTTTTACGCGTGGAAACCCGCCCTTGTATAAAATCGATGCGGCCTCGGGAACAATTTTTATTTTTGGGCCAAATTCTTTTTTTAAAAAGTCTATAAGGGTAGTCTTACCGCCGGACGGTCCACCGGTGATCGCTATTTTAACCGTCATGCCAGACACTTTGCGACGACGTCGTGACCGATCCAGGCCACCGGGCCCGCAGGGTTTTTACCGTCGTGAAGCATGATGTAACCGCACGCTCTAAAAATCAGTTCGCTGAGGGCAAAGGTCATCAAAACTTTTTCATCTTTGTGTAATGAAATCATTTTGGCTGAAGTGTTTAACGCTAATGCAAGTTGTTCTTTCACGGAGTGTTGCGGCCAATTCTCGTACACGCTGGTTTTAACCGTTTCGGGAGAATTTAAAAAATCATCTACAATTTTGAATATGTCGTCGAACTTCACGCCTTCTTTCAAAACTTTTTGGCAATCTTCTTTGACCTTAATGAGGACGGGGCTATTGGGCGCTTCTTTTTCGAATGCGCGGATCAAATTATAAAGTGGAATTTCTACTCCCTGAAAGATTGAGCTCGAATTTGTTAGAATTTCGGGACAATTGTAAACGCAGCATTGCACCCCTTTTTTCGACCAGGCTTTAGAAAAATCTTCGAGTTCGATTTTGGCCCAACCTTGCACATACGGGGCATAGGATTGCCATTTAAATTCATCACTGATAACAATTTCCGTCCCGTGGTACCCGTAGGCCACGTAACTTACGCTGCCGTTTTGCGATTTTATTTTTTCGCGTAGTTCGGTCGAGGCTTCAATTAAAATATTGAATGTTTCAGCCGTGACCTCATGAAAATTCAGCTGCAGGACGCGCCCGAGGCCGCTATCCCAAAATACTTTAGAATCGATGAAGCGATCACCCACCCCTTTAAAAACCCGGTTCATCACGGGCATCACGATCTTACATCTTGGAACCCCTCCGGCCATCAAGTGAGCGAAGTGGACGTGGCCGCCCGGGGTTAAATACTTTTCAACTTCTTTTAAAAAAAGATTTGTGTTTTCACGAAAGCGCGCGCGACCCTTTTGTAAACTTTGGGCCATTGAACTTTCAGATAAACGAATATTTTGCCACTCGCTTAGTTTAACATCTTTTAATTGATCGACGACGGAAACCCCCTGATCGTCGGTTTCAAGATCAAAGCCTGCTTCAAGAGGAACATTGATAAACGGCTTAGGAATATTTTCTGATTCAGACGGTGTCAGCGGACGTAGTTTTCCGTTTTCATCACGGCGTCCGACGGTGGCGCGAATGATGGTCATTCCGCACTTTTCTGCCTCTTCCACTAATCCGTTTGCGTAACCACGGTTGAAAAGCTCTCCGAAAAGGACAAGGACGTCGCCTTTTTTGAAAGTTTGTCGCGGAGGATTCAGGCGTAGCGGGGTATAGTTCTTCATGTTTTTCTTTTACTCTAAGCGGTGCCCTGACTCAACTGTCAGCTGATTGACACGATTGGTTGTCTTTGACACCTTTAAGTCGATGAACGATAAATCAGCCCGAATTATCAGCTTAGTGCCTTCATGGACCGAAACTTTATTGTGGGCCGGCCTCAATGTTGTGGGCCGCACACGTTTTTGCATTCATCCGGAACCGCGCGTGAAGGCAATTGCGGCGGTTGGAGGCACCAAAGGTGCGGATATCATGAAAATCTTAGAATTAAAACCCGATTACGTCATCATGGACCAAGAAGAAAATCGCAAAGAATTAGCAGATCAGTTACTGAAGGCCGACGTCAAAATTTTGGTTTCGCACGTTAGCGACTTAGAAAGTGCCGGGGCCTTTTTAACGAAGTTAGGTGAAACTTTAGAATCGAAAAGCCTTTCTGAGTTGGGCGAACGCTATCGTTATTTTCAAAAAAATTTGGGCCTAGTGGACGGCGCAAAGTTTTTTTTAAAATGCGTGACTGATGGAAATGTGACTCCGTCCGATTTGTCAAATTTGGAATACGTGATTTGGAAAAATCCGTACATGGTTATAGGAGCAAAAACCTTTATTAGTGATGTTTTAAATTTGGCCGGAGTTAATCTGACTCGAGTTGAAAAATACCCGGAGGTGTCCGAGGACGAACTTAAAAAAAGATTCTGCTTATTTTCAAGTGAACCCTTTCCTTTTGGTAAAGAGTTTCCTCAATTAATTCAATCGGGCTTTCGCGGGGCCGTCATCGATGGCGAAAAAATCAGTTGGTACGGAATACGTAATCTTAATTTTTTAGAAAGTTGTCTGAAATAAACTGCGAAATCTTTTTTGAGGCGCCTAAGTTTTTCTGCATCTCAGTTCTGATTTCTAAACTTAAAGATTTTAAATCTGTCTCCGTTAACCGCTTATGGTTTTTGATCAGCTCTTGACCGTCTTGATTTACGATGACGTAATTGTTAAATTTGGCGTACTTAAGGGCTTCCGGACTGTTCTGAATCTTTGGACCTACAAATACCGGGACGCCGCAGGCTAAGGGCTCCATCACCGAATGCACCCGCGACTTAAAGGATCCCCCGACAAAAACATAATCTGAGTAACGGTAAGTGTCAGCCAAAACACCGATACGATCCACTAACAGAATTGGAAAATCGAAATTAATTTCTTCACCCGAAAATTCTGAGAATCGCCGCCATTTGAAACCTTTCTGCATCATTTGGGTTTCGATTCGTTTGAGATTTTCTGCTGACACATCATGCGGACACAATATGATGTGCTGACGGCTTTTCAAAATTGCGGACATCAACGGAAAAAGCTGAACCTCATCTTCGGTCCACGTTGAACCGAAGGTAAAAATTTTGTTACGCGAAGAAATACGAAATTGGGAAGATTGTTCAAGGCGCGCGAAGACTTGATCAAAGCGGGTATCGCCGTCTGCAGTTATGCTGACACTTGGCCCTAGGCCCATACTTTCAATCTGAATTTTAACATCATCATCCACACATGACACGAGACTAAATTTTTTCAACAGGCTTCGTAAATAAAGACGGTTGTACGGAGTTATTTTTGGAAAGTAAGAAATCAAAACCAAAGGAATCCCGTAACGTGCGCTCTGCCATATCAGTTCGGGCCACAAATCGGTTCGGGCGATGACGATGATCTGTGGATTTATCTTTTTGAACAATAGCTTTATGGAATAGGCGTCGTCCCATGGAAGGGGAATAAATAAATCAACGTAGCTTTGGATATTGCCGAATAGTTTTTCGGCTGATTCCGAAGAGAATGTCACGACGATGGGGACGTCTGGGTACTTTTTCTTTAATTCTCTAATCAAGGTTTTTGCGTATTCAATTTCGCCGCTCGAAGCGTGAACAAGGATGGAATTTTTTATTTGCAGCTTTTGGTAACGGTTTGAAAGTAGAGCCGACCGTAGCTGCACCCAAGTTTTGGTTCGCTGACTAAGAAAAGGCTTAAGTACAATAATCGTAACCTTAGCGATGAGGTAGAAAAGTCGGTAGATCTGCATCATCGGCATGGACTTTCTAAAAGCTTTCGCATCTCGCGACCCACTTCGTCCGGAGAAATTGCGCGAAGACATTCATGAAAGTTTGGATTCACGCAAGGTCCTTGTCCGTGTTTGCTGCAAGGTCGACAGATGAGGTCACGTTCTAAAATGACCGTTGAAGGACGAGACGGAAATCCGAAAGGTGCGGGTCCCATCAGGGCGACGCTAGGCTTTCCAAGTTGCTCTGCGAAATGGAGTAAACCAGTGTCGTTAGCAACAACCGCATGGGCCTGAGAAATAACTGCGGCTGATTCACGCAGCGAAGTAAGGCCGGTTAAGTTAACGACGTTCGGGTAAACATTAAGCTCTGAAGTAAACGTGTCCGCAGGCCCCGCTAAGACTACAAACTTTTGTTGGGGGTTTGATTTAACGAGGCTATGCCAATGTTCAAGGGGCCACCGTTTTAAAAAATACGCGGCCGACGGAGCAAGCGCCACGAACTGAGTTACCGCTTGCTCGGCTAACAAGGCCTTTGCCCTTTCTAATTCCTGATCGGTAAAAAAAATCTGCGGGGGCGGCGGAAGTTTAAACGGGATTCCCCATTTTTCTAAAGGCTTTAACAAATCACGCTGACCGGAAAAAGGTTTTTCAAAATAGTTCTTTCGAAAGCGAATAAGCATGAACCGCTTGAACCGGTTCATCGGTTTTACCAGAACGTGCGGTGACCGAACAAGAAATCGGATCAAGAAAGATCTTAAATTGTGGTGAGCATCATAAACGTGCGTGAAATTTTCTTTTTTTAATCGCCCGATCAGTTCTAACAAACCACTTAGTCCCAAGCTGCGATCAAGGGTCCAAACCTTTTTCAGGTTGGGATTGTTCTCCAGAAGGCCCGCAAGATCAAGACGGGTCACGAAATGAATTTCCGCCTGCGGATACATTTCTTTAATTAAACCGGGAATGCTTAAGGCTTGGGTCAAGTCGCCGATACTTGAAAATCTTATAATGAGAACCTTCATAGAATGTCATCATATTTACAAAATCTGGCACGTGGCAAGTGGCGGTGGGTTTAATTGCCTTAGGGTGCTTGAATCAGGGCACAGACCTTGAAACACCTAGGGTATGGAAAAGATCAAATACGGCCTCGTTTTCATCATCACATTAGGATTTAGCTTGGTGTCTCATTCTGAGATGCGGGTTTCCTTGCGTGCCGAAGGCCTGTCTTTCATCAGTGAAGATTTTGAAAACACGGAACAGAAAACTTTTGGGTTTTTTGGGGCTTCACTCAAGTCTGACGCAAAAAGAATGGACCTATTCATCGTCGATTTAACGGGAATGTACGCCTACGGACAATCGGCTTTAAGCTATTTAAATATTCGCGAGATCTATTTTAATTATCAAATCGACCCGGGTTCGAAGCTTTACGTTGGACGTAAAATTGATAATTGGTCGCAGTTGGATACGACCTGGAACTTGGGATTTTACAATCCGCAGTTCCGCTGGAATCCAATCGTACCTGAAAGCCAAGGTCTGACCGGAATATTCTACGAAAAAAATGAGAATTCTTGGCGTTTAAGCTTATTCGCGTCGCCGGTTTTTATTCCCGATCAGGGCGCCAGTTATGAGTTAAAAGACGGTAAATTTGAAAATTCTAACCCGTATTTTCAAAACCCACCGCAAAACATTATTTTTCAAGGAAACATTGTTCTTCCTATCGATTACAAAATTGAAAAACCCGAAACGAGTGACGTTGTATTTCAAACCTCTTACGGGGCCCAGCTTGAAGTGGGTCAACGCCAAGGTTTTTACGCTAGTCTTTCAGGAATTCATAAGCCCGCTAACCAATTGTCATTGGGATACCGAGTTCCCGTAAAGGTGGCCAGGGCCCAAGTGGAAATTGTTCCCAAAGTTTATTTCGAAAATAATTTCGCCGGCGATTTCGGTTATCGCGGGGATTGGGGCTCGGGCTTGTTTTCAGTTCTGTATTCTCGACCGAGGGCCGCAAGTTACGATGCAAAACCCAATGAACTTGCCTACAACGTTCCCGAGTTCAGTGACAGCACAAGTTTTGGACCCCAAGTTAATTTTGACTTAAAACCCTTTCGCTTGGGATTAGCCTATTTAGATACGTCAGGTGGGGATGTACGAGAAGTGGGTCCGGATGCGTCTGAAGCCCGCGCGGCTCTGTCGCAAAGATTTCTATTTAGGCAAGCTTACCAAGCTGAAATTTCATATGCAGACATTTTCCAGAAGACCTACCGCTTGGAATCCACATTTCAATACCGGGCCAGCACCAAGGATGAATTTAAGCAAATCCATTTTAGACAACAATTTAAAATTAAGGGACCATGGGCTTTTTGGGGTGACGTTCTTCTGATCGAAACCGCTGACGAAACCCGCTCTAATATGGGGCCCTATCGCAACCTAGATCAAGTATTTATCGGAGTTACATATGATATATAAAGTTGTTTTACTATCAATTCTTGTCGGTTTGCAATTTTCTTGCAGCGATTTTTTAAAAGGCAAGCCAAAGAAAATGCTAAATATTGAAACAACTAAAGAGTCTTTAAGTTGTCTTAAAGATGTATCTAAAAAATGGAAAACCTTACTCAACGCCGGTACCGCCGAAAAGGATATCGATCAGGTTTTTGGTTGTATTGATACTACGCTTAATGAATTTCAAAGCCGCATCGAAGGCGGCGTGGATAAACAATCATTTACGAAAGACGAATTGCTTGAAATATTTACGACTTTTATAAAAGACGCACAAATATCAGGTGACGCGGTTCAAGAAATA
>CAXSEH010000079.1:0-5471 GCA_964236345.1 uncultured Bdellovibrionales bacterium | reverse complement strand
GCCTGCACTGAAAAGCCTGAATGGGGGCAGTGATCGATGGTCGCGCGCGCCGTGCGAACCACGACGCAGCGCCTCGATCTCGTGGTGGCAGACCCACAGGTGACGCGGTTCAAGAAATACTTTTATTGAAGGCCGCAATTCTAGGAGGAGGTTCGGATAAGATTTCAAAAAAAGAAATTTTGGACTTACGGGCCTACCTTGTTCTTCTGAAAGTTGAGGCGAAAGATCTTTTGCCTTACGCTCAACTGTTTAAATTCAAAAAAGAAGCGGGTCTAATTTCTAAAACGATGATCGACGAAGGGTTTAGCCACTTAAACGTTAGTTTAAAAAAGCTACTTAAGGCTTCCCAGGTCTACCGTTCAGAATATCAGTTTGCCGATTTGCAAAGATTAATCTCAACACTCAATATCTTGGATGAAAAGCAAAGTGATTTATTTTCGGTCGCGAACAAACTTAAAGATCTGCTTGTAGGCAATCAGGCCTTAAGAACCGAAGTAGATTACGCCGCACTTGTCGACAATTTAACCGAAGTGCTAAAACTTTATTCGGTGCAGGTGCAAGGTTACGTAAAATTTGAAATCTCGACGCCGAGTGAATTAGACCAAACCATCCAATACGCAGAAAGCTGGTTAAATTTATTGGAGAATTCAGTTCAATTCAAACGCAGTAAAGTAATCAGTGTAGAAACGATCGATCCTTTAGTAAAAGAAATCTCGTCAAGCGGCTTGATCCCCATTAAAGTTAAACCTGAAACTTTGGTTTCATTCTACAAACTATTAATCGTGCGGGCCTTTGAGGCCGGCGTCACCGGAGATGTTAACAATTTTGCGGGGCTTTCGAAAAGTCACTTTTCGCAAATCAGAAGAGAAATAGCGATTTTAAAAATTTACCTTCACTCGATTCGCGACGTCGGCGTGGGTGAACGTATAAAGATGGGGGATCTGCGAGCGCACCTAAAAGCTTACCGTCCCCAGAGTGAAATATATAAAAAGTTAGATGAAAGCTCTCAAAAAACAGCATTGGCGGCCTTTGAAGAAATGAAAGCCGAAATTCTGACGGCGCGCCCTGTGATCTACCGGCACAACAAAATGTTGATCGCGGCCGATCAGGAACGCGCGGATCAAAATTGGCAAGAATTGGTCCATGCGGCCTATGTTAAATTTTTATCGCGCGAATTGCTTATCGGTTGGGGAAGCGGTTTCTCTTCGAAATTGGTCGCTAAGGCATCGATATCAGAAACGCAACTGGTTCAATGGTATGCCGATTTTAAACAATTCGGAATCGAAGTGAAAACTTTTGATCCGCGTTCACAGAATTCGGGTGCCGTCAGTTTCAAGCAAGCAAACTTGCTAACTTACTCGGCCGATGGCGACGATAAAATGAATTATTTAGAAACCGTGCAGTTTCTGAATATGCTTGTATCAGGCGGGGGCGAGACTTTACCCGAAATGCAAAATGGATTTGCCCAGGCGAAGTGTGAACTTTCCGAAAAGGATACCTTTGACAACAAGTGGTTGGACGAACGTTGCATGACGACTGATTTGCGCAACAATTTTAAAACTTATTTTTCAAACCTTCCGTTTTTAGTCGATTATACGTCACGTCTGACGAATGACCAATTTTTCGCTTTTTATTACGATGTGATGTCGGTGACCCGCGTTGATGCCCGCCTACAAGGTAGAAAGGTTGAAACCGCAGACCTTCGAGCCATGTCAATTCTGTTTCATTATATTGAATCTCTGTACTCGACGTTTGATGCCGATGGAAACGGTGGTTTTTCGCCGGCAGAAATTCGCTCGGCTTATCCTCGATTTCAAATCTTCGCGAAGAAGTACGCCTACGACAATGCGAAAGATCAAATTGATAAATTTAACGGAACGCTCGCCCAAACTGTCGGCGGTTATAGCTGCTATTCCGAAAACGACTTAATTCGAGAATCTTTCGTGTTTTTGGTTTATAACGGAAAATCTCCACAGCAATCTGACTTGAATAAGTTCCCGTGCTTTTTACGTAAAAGTCTGATTGATTTCTCGGGAGAAGTTAGCCGGGCGCAAATTATTAATACTTTCAAAATCTTAAAGTCCGTCTTGGGATCTTAGGGTTTGTTAAGCCCTTGCTTGTTATCTATGCACGTCGATATTTTATGAGTGAGTCATTTGACGCACTTTATGCTTTCAGAGTGGACCTGATTTCGTTAGTATGGTCGCAACTATGCGTATACACCGCCGGGCTGTCTTATGAATCTGAATGCATCGTCGAATTCAATTTTTTATTTTGTCTTTCTATTTTTATTTTCTTTTGCTCGGGCCGATTACGTCAGCGATCGCACTGCCCGGGTTGAAGCTTTTATTGATCACCAAAAATTGACGGCTATTTCTGACCGGTCCGACTGGGATATCGGAGAAATACTTCCCATCATTTCCAAAAACGCGAAGCTTGGAGTCATCGGTTTCGTTGAAGTTAATTCGGTAAGACTCCTTGGGGCCCGCCAGTTTGAAATGCGTTTAAAACTTTTACGGCAATCACGAAAGTATTTTATCCAGTCGGGCGACGTGATTCGGCGCATGGACTTAGGCAAAAACAACGAGGATTACGTCGGCTCAACTGATTTGATTATTCACGAAAGCTCGATGAATATTTCTTCGCAATACCGGCCTTTCGTTTACCAAGGCATTGCCATCGGTGAAACGGCGCAGACTTTATTTAAGCACGAGCTACTCGTAAATTACTTCGGAACTTTATTTTACGGTCTGTCCGATTGGCTCATGGTCGGCACCATCGTACCGGCCAACGTATTGGGAAGCCCGAATTTAAACTTTAAAACGCGGGTTTATGATTCTGAATCGACAACGTTATCTACGGGGCTTTCTTTTGTTCGGTTGATCAAAGAACAGGAAGCGACGCTTAATCTAAATTTATATTGGGATTCGACTTCTACCGATTCGCTGGTGACCCACACCTTTTTGAGTTTGGGTTTAATTAAGTGGACGGGGGCTGCAGACTCGGCCGCAATTAAAGCTTTAGGATCAAGCTCGTTCCAGACCGGTTACGAAGTTATCTTAGATAACTGGAACCGTTTTTTGGTGGGCCCGAATTACAGCTTTGAAAAAAAGGCCTTAGGAGGATACTTATCTTACGTTTGGGTGATGGATCGTCTGCACGTTCAGATTTCTGCCAACGCGACTGACATTACAAAATTAAGGCTTGATCCCACCGATGGTTACTACGGATTCTTTGATTTATACTGGAGATATTAGTGGCCAAATTTTTTGTTAGTTGCGCGATCGGTTTCGAAGAAGATTTAGTCGAAGAGCTCAAACAATTTTGGTTTGAAATGATGGATCTGGACGGCCAGCCCACCCGCAGCACGCTTTCGGATTACGAAGTGCTTGACGGTGGCGTCGAAATTGAAACCGCAGATCATTTAGGATTTCAAATCAACTTGTTTTCGAAACTTGCCAACCGAGTTTTGTTGCGTATTTACAAATTTGAGTCTCGATATTTTGATCAATTTGAAAAAGAATTCAAAAAACTAGATTTAGAAAAGTGGCTTGACCCCCAAAATCTTATTTTAAAAATTGAGGCGCATAAATCCAGAATCAATAACCAAAAAAGCATCGAAGAATCGTTAACGAAGCTTCTTAAAGATAAAAAGTTTAAGGTGGTTCAGGCCTCAGAAATACAATCCTCGGCTGAGCCCTCGGTGACCCAACTTCTATATATTCGCAATGATAAAGATCGAGTGACCGTAAGCTTAGATACGTCCGGTGATCATCTTCATCGACGAGGTTACGCCGTCCACCGTGGGGAAGCGCCCCTGCGAGAAGTCTTTGCGGCTTATTTATTTAAGCAACTTAAGAAGAATGCGAAGACCGTAAAGGACCTTACCGTTATTGATCCCTTTGTCGGTTCGGGAACTATCCTTTTCGAAGCGCAGTCTGACCGATCGGCGCTTTTAAAAAGGCCCTATTCCTGGCTGAACTTTAAAAATCGTCCTAAACTTTTCAAATCTGATTCGTGGATGCAAAATTACAAGTGGCTTCAACCCGGGCCCGTAATCGAATGCATCGGCGTCGATCAGGATGAAGATGCCATCCAAAATCTTCAGCATAACGAAGTGCTGTTCAATCAAATTTACCCGCAAATCCACAGCGATATCGAATCCATCTGCGCCGACAGCTTGTCATTAGACCTGAAGCCGATGAAGTCCGCCACCAACGCGTGGGTGGTGACGAACCCCCCTTATGGACAACGCCTGCGGGCCGGCAGCGCCATCGACGTATTAGAGCGCTTGGATCGCGAACTGAACCTTCAGGGGATGATCATCTTGCACCCCGACACCTGGAACATGACTTTTCCGAAACTAAAACTAGTTTCAAAATTAGACTTTAAAAATCAGGGCCTTAGATTAAAATTTTCGGTGTACTCAAAATAGTCGATCCTATCAATTTTTCAATGGCGGTTAGGATTCGGTTAAGGCTCTCGACGTAAGCCTTTGAATTCAGTATAACAAACTGTTTTCAAGGGGGATTTCGATGCGTGTTTCAAATTTATTCTCGGCCCTGATTTCGATGACCTTTTTATTTTCGGCATGCAATCCGCGCGATAACAAAGTGGTCAAACCCGGAACGACCGGAACCACCGTAAACGGCGCAAGCTTACCTGATCCAAAATACGAAAATTATAAGTACGTTACCGTTCTAGCGGAACGCCAAGTTGAAATATTAGAAATATACAAAGCGTTAAGCGATGAAAGTTTCCGACTGAACCGCGGCATGAAAACCACTGCCGACGAAATCGTTACCGAAAATATTAATCTTTCTGGCGTTACCCGAAAAATGTCTTTGCTGTCGAAGCTAACTTACGATCGAGATGGAAAATTGCAAAAGATCACTTTAAGCCAAAATAACGAACATGCCTCTAGTGAAAAAGTTGTAGGCAGTAAAACAATTGAAATACAAAACGACATGAAAAATATCATGATTGAAAGTAATTCTAATGGTTCGTTTGATGTGACGTATGTGTCGTTGGACCGATTGATGTACGGTTCAGCACCTGAATCAACAATGGTGGAAAGGCTAAAATTTAATTTTACGGCGGACGCAACTTTAGAGCAGTTTGTAATTCACTCGGTAGAAGTGCATCATCTGCGTGGGCCACTGTCTGGCTCGAATACGGACTTGAAAACTTCTGCCACCGAGGGTCTAAATTTAATCATCAAAATTCCTAGCGCTGAGAAATGCGCCACGATAGATGGTGTTTTAAAGTTAGAATCAATTGAGATGAATAAAGATAGAACAGCGCCCGCTTACACGAACGTGTTGAGCTACACAAAAAGCGGAGTGGGTGTAGAAGCCGGGAAAAAATTTATCTTCCCCGCGCTTGATTGCGACATTCGACCCACCGTTGATTTAACTAAGCTACTTTAAAATTTTAAGTCTTGAGTAAAGAGGGAAGTGATCGGACACGCC
>CAXSEH010000078.1:0-13212 GCA_964236345.1 uncultured Bdellovibrionales bacterium | reverse complement strand
TGAAATCCTGATTCAATTTTTAAAAAACCCGAATCTATCTTCTGATCTGGGTTTATAGTTTTTCAACATGGCAATTCTTCTGGGCAGTATTTCCAAGCCTTTCTTTGGTCACAAGAAGCGATAAAACTCGGAAGTACAAATGTTAGTAAAGTTGATGTAGCGATGGCGGTTGCCCTATACTTGGTTAGTGACGGGCACAAGCAGTTATTTGGTACTCAAGCCACATTGCCAGTTTTAGGTGGCTGTTGGTGTATCCAGCCAATCGAAGAAAGTTTTCCTGAAGTTTTACGAAACGAATTTCGCGGTGGCAAGAACGCAACCTACACTGGACTGAATTATCTAAAAACATTGAACAAAGATAAAAGTTGCGCCGCCGCTTTTTGCGAGACTAAACTTCGGACCTCACCTCGGGGCACAGTTCCAGGGTTCTGGTAATATTTAACAAAGAATATCGAATGACTCGCATCAATTTCTGACGCGAGTCATTCCGTTCATTATACGTTTCGAACTAGTGGCCAGAGTTTGAATTGGTGCTTGGCGTAGAGCCAGAACCTGATCCAGTGCCGGTTCCAGAGCTAGAGCCGGTTGTTGAGCCGGTGCCAGAACCAGAGCCCGATCCAGTACTTGAACCAGATCCAGAACCTGAGCCCGTACCTGTTCCGGTGCTTGAACCCGAACCAGAGCCCATGCTTGAACCTGAACCAGAGCCTGTGCTTGAACCCGATCCGGTGCTAGAGCCCGAACCCGAAGTTGAGCCTGATCCCGATCCCATGCTTGAACCTGTCTCTGCGTTTGGACGAGCTTTTTTTCGAGTCTTTGCATTTCCGCTCTTTTGCGTGGTGCTTGAATCAGTACCGGTACCAGTAGCTGAAGTTGATCCAGAAGAAGTACCTCCTGCTGCGGTTTGCGCGTCGGCTGCGCCCATGATAAAAATTGCGGCGACAAAAATTAAAAGTTGCTTTGTGTTTGTCATAAAAATCCTTTCTTGTTAGCTCCGGCCTTTTGCAATTCACTGGCCAAAAGTCTAAAGAGCTTTATGGAAAGAGACGCCGATGGATAAATGAAATGAATCTTCATGGGCGGTTGCCGTATGCCAATACCCTGCGGGAATATAAAGAAAATCCCCCGGATGCAGCAAACATCTAAGCTCGGGGCCTTCCGCCCTGTCATCTAAATTGAACTTCTCGGTTGCAGAAAATGGGAAATTTGCCTTGTCCTTATTTTTTCTGAGGAAAAATTCTTTGGTTCCTGAGCTTTGAATAACGAAAACGTCTTCCTGATCATAATGCCAGCCAAACCCCCTTCGGCCGTGGGGTGTTCCGTAAAGCTGAATATCGACCGGCTTTTGAAAGTGATCTTGAAAATCCATGGCGATTGCACGCAAGCTTTCATCGGCCACTTCAGAATGCCGAACTACAATTGTATATCCTTCTTTGTATTGGGCTATCGCCTGGCTAAAATCTTTTACATTATCATTTAAGTGAAGTTTTCCGTTTTTTGCGAGCCAGCAGTCGGGGTGCCCACGCTCCATAATACTGAAGATTTTTTCCCACCCAATGAGTTTGCGATAATCAAGGGCGCACCTCGGTTGCGCATATGGCTGGATAAATAAATAATCTTTTTTAAAGAGATTAATTTTTTCTTCCGTTTCGAAAATTAATTTCAACGCCTCTGCCATGGTCTCTCCTTAAAATAATCTCGCACAGCTCTTGCATGTCATAATTATAAATTAATAAGGAGTCAACATGGCAACGAATGCACCCAAAGGGGACGGACACAGAAACGGCGCGGTAAAACAACGAACTCAATTACAAAATGAAGATAAGACGTGGACCAAACGCGAAAAGAAATCCGGCGAATTTGTCGATCACAAAAGCGCAGGATCGAAATTTAAAGGCGTAAGAAAAGAAAAATAATTTTTTGCCCTAGGTAATTTAGCTCCTTACTTAGGGCATTTTATTTTTTGCCGAATGGCATGTAGAGAAATGCTACGAGCGCTTCGATTTTTTCCGGGTCCTCACTTTGCATTGTTGGTTGATTCTACACCGGAGAAATTTATGAGAATAGTTTCAGTTCGTACAAACAATGGCCCTAGCGTCTTTCACGCCCGTCCCACCCTGGTTATGACACTTGATTTAGAAAATTATGCAGACACCGCAAGTACGGATGTTCCCCATTTTACCCCAGAGTTGATAAAAAATTTCCCCGGGCTCGGGGAGCACACTTGCTCGCTGGGTTATAAGGGCGGTTTCCTTGAACGCTTACAGCGGGGAACGTACATGGCTCATATTACAGAGCACGTGGCCATCGAATTGGGAAATTTATGTGGGCAAGATGTCAGCTTTGGCAAAACACGCTACGCGGGCCGCAAGGGACTGTACGAAGTCGTGGTGCGTTTCAAAAATGAAGAAGGTATGAAAAAATGTTTGCGCGAAGCTGCAGAAATAGTGCAAGACATTATAGAAAACAAAACTTTTGACCTTCAAGCTATCGTTAAAGCTATAAAAGAAATTACGGTTGAGACTTCTTTGGGCCCAAGCGGGCAGGCCTTATTGGATGCAGCTCGCCGGAAAAATATTCCTGCCCGTCGCATCGGGGCCAACAGTTTAATACAATTAGGTTACGGAAAAAACATTAAACGAGTGCAAGCGGCGGTCACGGACAAGACAAATCTTATTGCCGTTGAATTGGCGCAAGATAAATTTTTGACCAAAAAATTATTATCCGATAACTTCCTGCCAGTCCCGGAAGGTTACATCGTCAGTAATGTGGAAGAATTAAATGAATGCCTCGAGAAAATAAGTCCTCCGTATGTGGTGAAACCGGTCGATGGGAATCACGGGAATGGAGTCAGCCTTAATCTGCACGAACAGTCTGAAGTGCATGAGGCTTACAAGGTCGCTCAATCATATTCACACAAAGTCTTAGTTGAGGAAATGTGCGAAGGTCGAGACTATCGCGTTCTAGTGGTGAACGGAAAGTTAGTGGCCGCGGCCGAAAGGAAGCCTCCTGGCATCGTGGGTGACGGAGTAAGTTCTATTTCAAAATTGATCGAAGTGCTTAATGCAGATCCGCGCCGTGGTGACGGACATCAAAATGTTTTAAGCCGAGTGGAACCCGACGAAGTGATGCTTCAACATTTAAAGAAGCAGGGACTTACCCTTGAGTCCGTCCTCGAAAATGGAAAAAAAATTGTTCTGCGCGAAAATGCAAATCTTTCCAGTGGCGGAACAGCGGCCGACGTCACGGGGTTAGTGCATCCTGAAGTGAAGTTGATGTGCGAGCGAGCCGCGCGAATCATAGGTTTGGATATTTGCGGGCTTGATCTTATTCACAGCGACATATCGAAACCCCTGGAAGCCGGTGCTAAGATCATTGAAATGAATGCGGGCCCAGGACTTAGAATGCATTTAGCCCCCAGTGAAGGCCAACCGCGACCCGTTGCGGATGCGATTATGGATATGCTTTATCCGACTGCGGGAAGTTCCCGCATACCGATCATCGCGGTGACGGGTACGAATGGCAAAACCACAACTGTCCGAATGATCCATAAAATTTTGAACGAATTAAACCAGTGCTGCGTTGGTTTGACTACGACAGATGGAATTTGGATCAGTGATAAAAAAATTTACACCGGCGACACGACCGGGCCTTTATCAAGTCAACTTGTCTTATCTGATCCGCAAGTTTCGATGGCGGTCTTAGAAGTGGCCCGTGGCGGCCTGTTGCGCGGAGGCGTCGCTTACGATTGGTCTGATGTTGCGGTAATTACAAATATCAGTGCAGATCATATCGGGCAAAATGGTATCGATGATTTAGAAGATCTTTTATGGATCAAATCTCTGGTGGCAGAGCGAGTAAAAGAAAATGGAACCGTGGTCTTGAACGCTGATAATGAGCTGGTTCTTTCGATTCGAAAAAATACGCGAGTGCTAAGGCAAAATCCGAAATTTTTTCTGTTTTCTATATCCGGGTTAACCGAAACCATTCAAGCGCATGTCGATAGCGGAGGTAGCGCTTGCTGGGTGGCCGAAGGTTGGATCATGCAAAGGCATCACGGCGCCACTGAGCACATCCTTAAGATAACCGATATTCCTATCACGATGAACGGACTGGCCGAATTTCAAATTGAGAATATATTGGCCACCCTTGCGGCCACTACGGCCATCGGGGCTGATTCTCGCAAAGCGATGGAAGTCTTAAAAAGTTTTCTGCCTTCAAACGAAAATGCGGGACGATTTAATCTCTATAAAATTCGGGAAAGCTATGTGGTGTTAGACTACGCCCATAATTTTGAAGCTATGTCGGCCGTTGGGAAACTTTTAAATGCCATCCCCGGCTACAAAAAAACCGCAGTGGTAGGCCTACCTGGGGATCGAGCCCTCGATCTGCTTTGCGCGACTGCAGAAAATTTAGCCCGTTCATTTGATAACTTTATTCTGAAGGATGACGACGACTTACGCGGCCGTCAAGCAGGAGAAATTGCGAAGCTGATTGGTGAAACAATTAAAAAACACCAACCAGAGAAGCCGTATAAGTTCGTGTTAAAAGAAACCGAAGCCATTCGAAAAGCTTTAGATGAAGCCGCGCCGAATGAAATCATCGCTATTTTTTACGACAATCTGAAGGCATCGCAAAACTTGATCCTGCAGTACGATCCGGAACCGGTATCGATCATCCCTTTTTTGCAGAAGGACCCAAAAAAATTTTCGGGTAAAAGTGTCGAAAATAAAGCGGAAAAAAATTTTGACGGATCCTTAGATGTACACGCTCTTTAAAAATGGTGAAGTATTCGTGGGTGGCAGGTTCGAAAAAGTCGACCTGCTGGTAGCTGGAAGTAAAATTTCCCACGTGGGTCCATTTGACGAGCGAGCGTTTCCGAAACAATTGGAATTAGAAGTCGTAGATTGCAAAAACCATTATTTGTCGCCCGGCTTTATCGATTCTCAATCTTTGCTCGCGGGAGGAAGTGGGGAAAGCGGGTTTTTATCTCAAACTCCTCGAATTCTTTTGGACGAATGCATTTACGGTGGCGTCACCACCTCGGTCGGAACAATTGGTGCAGATACAATTACAAAAACCATGAGCAATCTATTTGCGAGCGTCCGTGCGCATAAAGAAGCCGGTCTGAGCGCCTTCGCCTACACGGGCGGCTACGAAATTCCTCCGAAGACGTTAACGGGAACGTCGCGAACGGATATTTTATTTGTAGATGAAATTATCGGAGTTGGAGAACTGGCCATAGCTGACCGTCGCGCGCCCGAGCCCACACCAAACCAACTAGCGCGAATTGTTTCAGAGTCGTATGTGGCGGGTATACTTAGCGGAAAGGCCGGTATCACCCGCGTCCATGTAGGAGAGGGGCAACGCCGGCTTGCGACCATTCGAGAAATGTCTAGGCGTCATGAATTTAAATGGGACTCATTATATTTAACCCACATTGAAAGATCTAAAGAACTGGTCGTTGAAGGAATAGAGCTGGCGAAGAAGGGGACATTTCTTGATTTTGATATACATGAAAACGATATGCCTGAATGGTATGAGTTTTATTTGGAATCAGGCGGGCCTCTGAATAAACTTTCTTTTTCTTCGGATGCCGGGATTTCTAGCCCTCGAGAAATTTGGAATGAAGTCGTGAAGTGCTCGCAAATTAAAAAGTCTTCATTTGCCCAGATGATCCCTCATATGACGGAGGTTCCGGCCTCGGCATTAAAACTGAAATCAAAGGGCCAGATTGCGAAGGGGTTTGACGCAGACGTTTTAGTCGTAGATAAGAATGAACTTCGACTCATTCACGTGATGGCTAACGGAAAATTTTTCCTTAAAGATGAAACTTTGCAACGTGAAGATCAAGATTACACAAAAAGACGTAGAATGGATTGGTATGGGCCTAGTCAATAAACTTAAATTAAGATCGAAAAAAAAATCTAAAAAAGGTCTGCTGATCGTTATTGGCGGGCACGAAGATAAAGAAAATGAGCGGGTCATATTAAAAGAAATAGCCAATCAAACGGGTCGGTCGAAGATTGTTATCGTTACGATCGCCAGTCAAATTCCGGAAGAGGTTTGGGTGGACTATAAAAAAATATTCAATGATCTTGGTGTTAAAAACATCGCGCATTTTTCAATTTCGCAGCATGACGAAGCCCGGGAACCAAAACATTTAGAAACTTTTGAAAATGCACAAACCGTTTTTTTTACGGGTGGAGATCAGCTTAAAATCACTTCTAAACTGGGCGGTTCACCTATCTTTGATCGCATCATGGAAATTTACAGATCGGGGGGCGTAATCGCGGGCACGTCGGCCGGTGCCGCGATCATGGGTAAGACGATGCTAGTGGGCGGGGAAAATGCAGAATCACATAAAGTTGGTAACTGGATGATGGCTCCAGGGTTAGGATTTGTTGAAGATATTATCGTCGACCAACATTTTGCCCAACGTGGAAGAATCGGAAGACTATTAGGAGCAGTTGCCTTAAACCCAGGAATATTGGGAATAGGGATCGACGAAAACACGGCTATCCTTATAAGAGATGATCAAACCTTTAAGGTCATTGGAGAAAATGCCGTTTACGTCGTTGATGGACAGAACCTGACATCAACTAATATTTCTGAGGCCGCTGCCGATAAGGCGATGTCTATGCATAACGTGGCTTTGCATATTCTGGCCCAAAATGAAAGTTTTGATCTTAAAAAGAGAAAACCGGCTCGGGCAAAAATTTAGCGGTCTGCAGAGATTGAAGACCGCCAAACTTGTAAAACGTTTTTATTTTTCTGACTCGGCGTCAGAGTCATTTGCATCACCGGCTTTCACATCTTGGTTTTTTTGTTGCGGTCTCTGCAATTGTTTTTCACCTTGGTCTAAGATTTGGTCTCCACCGTTAAGTTCGGCCCGTACTTTTTCCCCTTTTTTTTCAGACTGTTCCATCTGGTCGTGAAGTGGCACTGAGTTATTTGATTCCATTTTATCTCCTACGAAAATAAGTGACTTGATTATCACCGATTATTATTAATATCGTTTATTTTTTACAGGTTCATGCATTGCAAGTTTGATTCCACTGGGCGACCGGACTAAAAACGAATCCGCCCAGATTCTGTCACTGGAAATTTCAAAGTGTGTTGAAGCTGATGAAGTAAAAAATTGTCATCTTTCTTACTATTAGAAGCGACGCAGTCCTTAGGCACCAATATTTTGTATTCTCGCATGTGGGCATCATGCGCCGTAAAAAGAACGCATATGTTGCCGGCAATGCCGGTGATGATCAGCCGTTGGACTTTAAGATCCTGCAACAATGGATCTAGGTGGGTCGAATAAAATCCCGAATGTTTAGCCTTTGGTACAAAATAATCGTCGGGATCGGGGTGTATTATTTCTGCCATCTCTTTACCGAGGCTTTTTTCGTGACTGCAGAGTGCGAATATCCCTTGCCAATCAGACTGCCATTGTCCGAAGTTATCATTCACGTATATGACAGGAATTTTATGTTTTTGACAGCGCTTTTTTAAATTTAAAATATTACGGGCGACGGGAAGCGCCCTTTTAGCTAGGGTTCTTCCTTCTGCAAATTCTAAAGTGTTCAGCATGTCTAGGATTAAGAGGGCGGTTTTCATAAACCATGAACTTCCCAAAAAGAAGGCCCAAGAGATCGGAATCACTTGGGCCTATATACTAATGTTTTACGTTATTCATTTTTTCTGATTTAGGATCCGGAATGATATTTTCGTCACCGGCGGCTAAATACTCTAGCTTTAATTCAAGAAACCGGTTTCCTAGTTGGGCCCGCTCAGTCGATTCGGAATTTTCTTTAAAATCGGGAAGAAGTTCTTCTTCTTCCTCTTCTATATGATGCTCGACAAGTTCCGCCAGAACTTTAATGCGAGCGCTTTTTAAATCTTCGTCCTGGGTGCGTTTAATTTCTTCAACTAGCTGATCAGCGAGCTGATGTTCTACGTCGCCCTCAAAAGCCTCTTCTCTTAATTCTTCGTTTTTCTTCATGAACACATAAAGTAATTCTTCTTCGGGTTTAGCGTGGGCAATCAATGTCGGAGCGAATTCCGCGAAGGCTGTCAATCTTTCTTCAGTGGACTTTTCAGAATCCTTCATGACCTTAATAAGCTCTTTTAATGGTTTGTGATCCTCTAAAATAAGATTAATTATGTCGTTATCTTGTGTCGAACCTGATTTTTCTTTGCTGGTATTTTGTTGCACGGTATTCTCCTTAGTTAAAAGACAGTTTAGCAAATTAAATACCAGAGATTCTCATTTCGTTTTCATCCTGCTAGTTTCTAGGATAGCTTTTGCCTAAGTTACGGGGCATAAAAGAACGCTCGCGTGCACTTTTCCCGCGTTCTGCAGGATTAAGTTTCCCCGGTTTTCCAGTTTGGATGGATCAGTTTTTTAGACTGTGGGGAACCTTTTTGTCGCAAAAAGATGCCAAGAAGGCCAATGGCGGCAATCGAAAAGAATTCACTTTGCCAGTTTTGGAATGATTCAAACCAAAATTCGGATTCTTTAAATACTTCTAAAAAAGTGATGGTCGGTAAGTGGGCCAAAACATTTTTCTCGTTGATCACCAGACCGCTGGCCCGGGCATGAACTATAAAGAAAAATAGAAAGATGAGACTCAACGTAATTGTTAACGAATTTTCGTATAGCCGCCAAAGAATAGGACTTTCGCGACGTTTTCGCTGGCAATACACTTCTTCCTCGGCCTCTTCCTTCAGGTCTTCTTCGCTTTTTTCATCTTCGGGTTTCCTTTTTGAATGAGGATTTTGGTGAGGAAAACAAAAAGGGCCATCTGCAAAAATTCGGACTCCATATTTTCACTAACGCTGCTAACGAAGTGGGGCGAGGTCAAGTACGCAGAACGTGAGGTCAATGGGCTACCTCCGTCTTTGACGATTTCCTCATTATAGGTTTTAAATCCAAAGAGGGCTTGTCCCGTTATCGTGATCACAAACAGCAATAGAAGAACATAGGTCAAATTAAAATCTTTAAACCCAAATGATTTCATAGCTCCTCCGGTTATGTTAAATTGCAACATCGATACCAACGGCCGCGGTTGCAGACTTAAGAGCCTTTAGGAGTGTGACTTAAAATTGTTTCGATTTCGTCGGCTAGATATTCGCTGGCAGGTCTGGCGATATGCAGACCGTCGGGCATAAGTTCTTGAATAGAATATTTCTTTTTTTTATACACTAAGAATCCGTCCGACGCGGTCTTCATCAAGAATTTATTCAAAGGCAAAATATGGCACCCATTAGATTCTTGGCAGAGCTGCTTCATTTTTGCATTCAGAGTGTCGGCCGTGGGTTGGCGGGGAGAATAGAAAACGGGAATTTCTCCAAGCACCAGCGGAATATTTTTTTTGGATGTTAGCGACACTAATTTTTCCATCTGAGAAATACTTTCGGCTGACGAGCTTGTAAATGAATCCCAAAAAAACAGATCAATACCAATAACGACGGTTTTTTCTTGTAAGGTTTTTTCTGAGACTTCTTTGAGGCTTAACTTTCCGCTTCGGCCTTTTTGGGCCAGTACTTTGATTAGGTCCGGCGAAGTATAACGCTGAGCTAATACTTTTCCTGGGCTTTCTACAAAATGGTCTGCGCTGACACTAGCTCCGATGATAAGAGGCCGCTGCAAAATCTTTTTGAGAGAGGAATCCACGTCGGCCTCCGAGAAAGAACAAAATGCGATGAAAAAAAGTAACGTAAACGATTTCAAATGGCCTCTGGTTTTTTTAGTTTTGAAACTAATGGAAAAGCAGCTTCCGCTGCCTTTTCCAGTTTAAATTCTTTACTAGTGATTTTTATTTTCCGGCTCTGCTTGGGCCCGATGCATGCTGGCCGCCATCGTCTCGGGGATAATTTTGGTGAGTCCCCCTTGAAGATTATTCATCAGAGAACCCGCTATCACGTGATCCCGACCTTCCATCAGTGCATCAAATCCTTGTTGCGCGACTAATGCAGGATCGTCTTTTTTTGATTTCCCAATTTTCGTATCATCCATTCCGGCCCGATGAAAAAAGTTTGTTTCAGTGGCGCCGGGCATCAGGGATGTAACGGTAATTCCGGTGTCGGTTAACTCATTCCGAAGGGCAATCGCGAAAGACTGTACGAAGGCCTTCGAAGCTGCGTATACGGCTTCGAAAGGGCCTGGCATCAAGGAAGCGATGGAAGAAGTGAAAAGCACTTTTCCACGACCCTGCTTTAACATCATCTTCACAATACGTTTGGAAAGGTGAACGGTCGAAACGACGTTTAAATTAAGCATTGTTAGTTCATCTTCAAGGCTGGTCTGCTTCGCAAAACTTCCACCCACTCCGATTCCGGCGTTTAGAGCGATGGCGTCAATGGGACGGTCCAAGTCAGACACGATGTGGTAAAACTCTTCCACATCAGTATAATTTGATAAATCGATTTGGTACGCGTGAACCTTAGCCCCGGTTAATTCTAAATCAGTCTTCGCCGTAAAAATCTTTTCGTTTTCGGCAACAACAACTAAGTCATAGCCGTTCTTACCGAAAACTTTGGCTAGTTCAAAACCGATTCCGCTTGAGGCGCCGGTAATGATGGCTAAGGGTTTAGTTCCATTTTTAAAAACCGTATTTGAATCTTCCATGACAGTCCTCCTCAGGTAATAAAGAGCATTATGGAAACCTTAATTTGCAAATGGCGTTCCCGGCTATTTCTGGCCTAGATGGTTTTAGTTGTGCACCGCAGACGCGAGTGAGGAGAAATAGAATTTAGAGAGGAATATTTTCCCGACTTACGGGGACCGCCTGGTGGTCTAGGTTTGTTTCGTTCGCTTTCAGTTTTACTGTTCGTCTGTTCCGTGACACCATATTAAAGTGATGACCATAAATTTGTTTAAAGCGAAAAATTTTTGAAACGACTCATTGAGAAAATTCCGAGACCCATTTTGGTGTTAGTGGTTTTGGTTTGTGCCATAGGGATTTTCGTATATAACGACCCCCTACGTGACGAATGTACGGTGCAGTCCAAAATATTCGAAAGAAATACCAAGGGGATTCTGTCCGCAATCAGAACAAATAAGAAAATCCAGTTTTCGAAAATTAAACCCCTTCGCGAGCTTTGCCGAGAAGGTAATTCTATCGGCGCATGTTCTGATTATTTTGAAGCCTTAAGAACAATTGCTAATGAACTCAAAGTTTTTAATTCAAAGTGCCAAGTTAAATATGCTACCGAGCATGAAGTGGTTGTGGCCGAAATTGGATCGGCTTTGAAGACGATGGCCCTTGTTGCTTGGGGGGTCAAACCACCGGCTAGTATTTCTGAACGTGCGGGTTGGCTTACGGAGCCCGAAATCAAAACTTTTTGTTCCTTGAAAAAATATTATTCGAATATGGTTTCAGAAGAAGATTTCGTGAATCTGCGAAATGGTATATATCTTGATTTCCCAGATGCTTGGCCTGAAGTTGAAAACTCAAAAGACGGCGATGTTGACTTGCGAAAACCGGAAGATCGACCACGGGCTCTTAAGTCCGCGGCTAATCCTAAGGGAAGTTTCGACGCCAGAAAAATATTTGAACATAGCCTATTTTCGGTTCGATGCGATCTATATTTATAAACTAAATAACGAGATGTGGGTCCACACCGCAGGTCGTGAAACGGTCCGCGAGCATTGGCCGCGTAAGGATAAGCTAGGTTCGGCTTTATTTCGAATCGTAAAGATATTTTTTGATTCCGGAATAAGAACCCACTCCTGCGGGTTTAAGCCGAAACGGGATAAACTTACTTTTAAATTTAAAACATTTAATTTACCGTGTGCATTCGTGACCCGAAACGTATTCATGATTTCCCCCATTGTTAGTTACAACTTTGAAGAGCAATAATTGGGTCGTCGGATTGAAGCGCCACGTTTAATATATTGGCTTTAGTAGAAAAAAGTCTTCTAATGAAGAAAATTTCTAAGAAAGAAGAATGAAATGAGATCTAAGATTTATCTGTATCAGTTTTTTATTTTATTCGCGTGGATTGCGATCGTTATGCTTTTGTTCAGGTTAATTCCCGAGAAACAGGTGGCCGCCATTTTTGCCGGCTTAGGGTTTATCATTTGGCCCAGTTTATTTTTCACTTATGAATGGAACCAGAAACCAAAAGATAAAATTTACTTAATCATATTGGCAGTATTTCTACTGGCCTGTGCGTTGCCGATCTTTATATTGCGAATTGCTTATTGGGGGGCCGACTTTTCGTCTTTAAATTTGTTTGGAATTCCGGCGGCAAGATTTCACGCCACATCAAATATATTATATTTACTGGTTATGCTTATGACTTTAATTTGTTATTTTAAGGCAAAAAAGACGGATAAATAAAAAAAGCCGACTTTTCAGTCGGCTTACCGTTAGGAACAACAATTTCAATAATATATTACGTTAATGACTAAGCTTCAAACGGAACAGGACTAATAAGTTCAGGTCGAGGTGAAGTATCGTAAGCATCAGTTCCGGACGGAAGTAGGGCTAGATTTCTAGATTTTTTAACCGCCGCAGAAACTTGTTTCTGTTGGGCCAAACTTAATTTTGAAATACGGGCCGCAGTAATTTTACCAGCATCGCCAACGAATCGAGTCAAAGATGCGGGATCTTTGTAATCGAAAATATGGTCACCAGCATACTCTGTTCGGTACTTGCTGCGAACGCCGCCTTTGCGATTGCTTTCACGACCACTGTCTTGGTTGTCACGGTCGCCTCTGTCACCGCGGTCACCACGGTTGCCACGATCGCCTCTAGATTCTTTATCAAAACTTTTTTCCATTCAATACCTCTTGCCATTTGAAGAATATCTGAATATACCAGAAAGCTCGGTTTTGGAAGATATATTTAAAGATTTATGGTTTTTAAATGATGCATTTAAAACCGGGTTATAGAAATTGAACCAGGAGATTGTATGAGTCGTTGTGAGATTACAGGCAAAGGGCCAGTTGTTAAGAACTTGGTGAGCCATTCTAATATTAAAACTAAGAGCACGGCTCAGCCAAATGTTCAAAGAAAGCGCATATTTAGCCGCGCTTTGAATTCAATGGTTCGATTGTCAATTGCAACCAGCGCCCTACGCGATATGGAGCACTCAGGTGGGTTTGACTCATTTATGCTGAATGCAGATGACGCCGTTCTTTCTAAAAAAGCGATGGAAGTTAAAACAAGAATTCGTCGTAAGATGACTTTAAAGAAGAAGGCGTAATTT
>CAXSEH010000077.1:0-13451 GCA_964236345.1 uncultured Bdellovibrionales bacterium | reverse complement strand
GGGGGTTGAGCAATATACTCGAGAACCACCGTTTTTCTGCCTGCATTTTGAACCCGATATTTTCGGCGCCCATCAGAATACTCTGATAAACTTTCTTTAAAACCTCGATCTCAGTCTTGGTTTCTGAAGACTCATCTGAATCAAACAAATCTTCGATGGCTTTCGAAACGCTTTTGAGATCGATCGTCGTTACCACTCGAGGAATGCGGGTTAAATCGAATCCGATAAGCTCAATTGGTTTAAAACCTACGAGGGATTTCGTGATTAAAATTTTTGACCCTTGGCGGAAATTCACCTGGATAAAGCGAGAACCGTCGACATCCTGACGATCGAGAACTTTTTCCACGTTTGTAAAATCGATCACCATTTTTTTGGAATCTTCTTTTTGCACGAGCTCTAGGGACTCTTCGGTGAAGGAATAACTGAACTGCGAACGAGTTTCTAGAAAGTTAACGACTTCGTTGATGTACTGGGATGTGGTGTCTGAGTTCGATTTCTTCAAGGAATCCTCCGCGTATTTTTTTATCGACGATTCACTCCTTTCACTTTAAAATATTTATGTCTCATATCAAGATTAAGGAAAAATAAATGAAAATTACTCGGTGGACAGCTCAAATTGGTCCAAAAAAAGAAGTTATTCTGCAGTTGATCCAAGCTGAAGGCCTTGATTTTACAGAAGTTGAAGTTGCGGGAGGTTCGAAACTAGCGAATATGCGTACTAACATGAAAGAGACAATTCAACTGATTGAAGGCGAATTAATTTTTAATTTATCAGGCACACAATTTATTCTGCGCACCGGTGACAAATTAGAAATGCCATCGAACACGCTTTATTCCTACAGCAATTTAAAAGATGAAACTTGTTATTTTCTGAGTGCAAAAACGATTTAAGGTATTGCGCAGTGGTGAAGGTATTCTCGGTTGAATAAAAAGGCCCCCAAAATGCGCGGGCCCTTTGTTTATAATTTATTATCTTTTATTGTGTTGAGTTGCTATCAAGTTTCAGATCGTTTGCGGCTTTTTTGAAAACGCCGGTTACGGGCTCTAAAATTGTCATAGTTACGAAAACTAATGTTTCAGCTTTTGATAACTCTTCGGATTTTCCTTTGAAGAACATTCCTAAAACTGGGATTTCTCTAAGTCCCGGTACGCCGGATTCGGTGACCGTATTACTTGAAACGAAACTAGCATTCACCGCTAAAGTTTGACCGCTTTGGGCCACAACCCGACCGCCGATCGAATTTGTCGACGTGTCTCCGGTAGTCCGATTCAGGATGGCTACTTGTTCAATTTCAATATCCGCGGATACGGTATTTTCATTCGAAGCTTGCGGAAGGACCGTGCCTTTTAAACCGTAAGTAATCGTATCGAATCCAGAAGTGTTTGTAGGCGAAGCACCGGCAACCACGTTGGTTGTCGTGATCGGAATTCGCAATTTACTTTGCGCGCCAATAGGAGCTGCTTTACCCGAGTTAACCGTAATACGTTGGGTGTTAAGAACTTTTACTTTTTCCTGGATTTCTCCGAGTGAAATAATCGCGTCAAGGTTCCCGATGATATCCAAATTCTTCCAACTGAAAGTGGTATTTAAAATCGACGATTTTTCCCCGGCGCCTTGATTTTTTATACCCAGGGCGGCGGAGTTGGGTGAAGTTGCAGAACCCGATGAATTCCAGTTAAAACCTAAGCTTTTCGAGAAACTTTCGCTGGCATTGATGACCCGAGTTTCGACCACAACTTGTTTTGGTTGAGTATCGAGCGCGGCGATCAGTTTTTCGATTTTTTCCATGTTATTCGGAGTATCGGTCACGATCAGCGTTCCGGTTCGTTCGTCCGCGATGACCCGACCGAGTTGGACCGTCGACAGGGCAGCCGCGTTTCCTGCCGCGGTTCCCGCGGCACCCGTAGCTCCAGCAGTGGCGCCCAAATTAGGGGGAGCAAGGGTTGCTCCGGTACTGCCCAGGGCCGGTGTGGCTCCGCCGACGATTGATCCGCCGATAGTTTGCGCGCGTGGAATCGGTGCGGTTGAGGCGATAAACTCGCGGATTTTAGCTTGGAGTTCCGCTAAATTTGCATAGCTAACAAAAAATCTTTTGACGATCAGAGGTTCGTTGCTGCGACGGCTTTCTAAAAGCTTGTACGCTTCGACTTCTTCGGTTTGGAGATCTCCTAATTTTGCGATACGTAGGACGTTTCCTTGCCGAACGTAACCCAATTTTTTGGCTTTTAGGATTAAGATCAGCGCTTGATCCCAAGGGACCTGTCGTAGTTTAAGAGAAATCTTACCTTCGAGACCGTCGTCCATAAGAAGGTTTGCGCCACTTTCCTCAGCGATAAATTTAATCGCTTCTTTGACATCAAGATTATTGGTTTCGATTGAAATTTTCTTTCCGTAATATCGGTGATTTCCGATTAAGAACTCTTCAAGTGACTGGGAACTCATGATGCCGTCAGATGCAAGATCGGTAAAACCTTCCGGTTGTGGTCTTGGTGTGTGGGCGGCCGCCAATTTTTCTGCATCGGCCTTTTGTTTCGCGACGTAAGCTTCATTCGCAGAACCAATAATTAAAAGTGAATTCCCTTCAGGTTGAACCAATGGTTCGGTCGAGCCGGGACGTAATTGCACAACGAAACGAGATACTTTTGAATCGGGCTTTTGATAGACGTCAACGGATCCGATTGAAGAAGCCATATCTTTCGTGTTCAGCGGGCGCTTCAATCGTTCAGGCGTTACGGAATTTTGAACTTCAACGACCAGCTGATTAGTGGCCGAATTCATGCGCGTCGTGAATTGTAACGGACGATCTCCTTGGATCGTGAAAGCTCCGCCATTTTGATTTGCTTGATAGGAAAGCTGCTGAATCTGCGCGATAGGCTCGGGGGCTGGCGCCAGTGGAACCTCGGGAACGGGAGTGGATGCCACTTCCGGTTCAACCGGTGGAACGATTTGCGGGACGTCGACCACGGGCGGAGGAGTCGCCGCATTTTCGAGAGGAGCCGGCGGCGCATCTAGGCTATTAAATTCGGCATCAAGGCTTGTATCGGCGTTTGCTTCGACTGGTGGAACCACATCTGCCGGTGGTGCATCGGCAGGCGCATCAAATTGCGCGAATTCGTCAACGGGTTCAGTCGTTGATGGCGCGGGAGTTTGCGCGACGTTCGCGGCAGGGTCATCAAAATCAGAGAATTCATCCTTAGTTGCAGCCTGTTCACTCGGAGCCGGAGCGTCGGAAGACGCCGGAGGTTCGGTGACGGCGGTCGCGCCGGTTGAATCATCCAGATCAAGTTCCGAAGTATCGTTCGCCGACTGACTGGGCTCGGCGGATTGGGTCGCGGCCGTTGCGTCGGTTGCAAAGTCGTCGTCGCTTTCGGCGGTTTTTGTACTCGTACACGAAACGGCCAAGCCAAATATCGCGATGGTTAAAATGAGTTTAAAATTTTTCATCAATCCTCCTTGATTGGTCCGAAACTATTTTTTTAATTTAATAATTTGCGGAATCTTTCCTTCCAAAACGGTCACCGCGCCACTTTGGATGGCGACGACAACCCCTTTAGCGTTGCCGATAAAATCATTTACCTGCAGCATGTGAATACTATTCATTCGATCCATAAACATGGCTTTTGGCCTTTTAACATCCCAAATTATTCCGACTAACTGATAACTTCCCAGAGGCCAGCGTCGAATCGCGTCGATGGCTTCATCGGCGCCAGGCGCGGTAAAAGCGTTTTTCTGTCGAAGTTTAATGATTAAATACTCTGGCAACTTAAAAGGATCGCGGCGAGACAACCCAAAAGTTTCGGGGACGATCAAACTTTGATCCATCATCTGCGGGGCGCTTTTTGGAGCCTCAAACAGTGGGGCGCCCACGGGCCCTGTTCCCGGTGAGGGAGCGGAGTTAGAATTGGACCCAGCTTCTTGCGCATTCGTCGGTGCAGGATTAGTCGGAGGCAACTGAGCCTGTAATTGGAGGTAGAAAAAAACTGTAAAAAATGAGAGCAGGGATTTCATTATTTACCCCCCGCTGGCGGAACGGTTCCGGCAGGAACATTTGCGGCGGGTGCCGTTTTAGCAATCGCGGCTTGTTTAAAGCCGACTATTTCACCTTTAAAGTGAATGACCGTATCTTCGGTTAAATTTGTACTCATCTTTTCTAAGATGAAATTTCTAACTTTGATTGTTTTTTCTTCCTTAGATAAAAACTCTACGAATCGGATGATGGCGTTGAAGGTGCCCGACATTTCGATATCAAAATTAACTTCTTCGATTAATTCAGCACCGGTGGCGGCGGTGTCGACGGCGGCAACGACCGCGCTTCTTTTTAACGCAATGATTTTAACCTGAGAGGAAATCGAAACGCGATTAACGATTGATGACACTTCAATTTCATTAAATTCATTGGGAATCTTCGACTTTACTACGTCAAGATTTCTAGCAAGTTGCAGAAGGTTGCCGCGCATTTCTTCTTCTTTTTTCATTTTTTTTTCGATGTCGGCCCGTTTCGTTTTTTCAACGGCGAGCTCCCCATCGAGTTGTTGAATTTGGGCTTCGATTTTTTCGCCGTTGTCGTAGTACATGAAATAATAGCCGGCGGTTACCAGGACCGCCACGATAGCTAAACGAAATATTGAAAGTTCGGAAAATATTTTAAATATTTTCATGGCGTAACCACTTCGCTGTTAAATTGCGCCCTTAGATTTTGCGTCGTCGTGTTGACCCCGATTGTAAACGGGTCAAGTTTAATGGACTGGTCGGTCGGAATAATGTTGGTCAAAAATTCGGTATTGCTTAGTCTTACGGAGAATTTATTTAAGTCTTCGGGAACATCGCTTTCGATATTGATCGTCAGAATATTATTCTTGAATTCGAGTTGGTTGACCCAAACACTTTCGGGCGTGGAATTTTGCAAATGTTGGAAAAGCTTGAATTCATTGATTTTGTCCCGCGCCATTTTATTGATGAAGTTCATTTGCGCGTTGATCTTGGTTTGTTCTTGCTCGTACTTTTTAATTTCGGCAGCGAGTCCACTTTTACTTAGATTAAAGGCTTGGGTGTCGGAAAGCTCGGTTTGAATGCTGACGACCTTCTTTTCCAAAACTGGTAGAGCTTGCATTTCGTAGATCAATAAAACCAGAGGCCCAAGTACAATAATTAAAATGCCCTTAGCGCCCTGCTTGATAATCTGGTCGCGATCGCCGCCGCCACCTGAACTAGCGACGTAGTTATCCGCGGACGCATTACTAAATGACCTGAGCAGATTAATTCTGATCATGAATCACCTTTTTTGCGTAAACCCAAACCAAATGAAATGCCGACGAACGGAGATATTTGTTGAAGGTAGGTCGCCGATAACTTTTTATTTCCCGATTTGACTTTAAAGTATGGATTTAGAACTTCAAACGGCAGTTTGATGGATTCGATCAAATGGTCAATCAGACCGACGGTTAAACTTGCGCCGCCCGTGAAGTAAGCCCGATTGATCAAAAGTCCGTTCGCCGTGGCCGTATAAAAGTCGATACTGTTCCGAATTTCTTCGGTAACGTGTTCAAGCGCGATATTCATGAACGTTCGGGTGTCTTCAGGCACTTCTTGCTTATTACTTTGTGAAATTTTTAGGGATTCGGCTTCTTCAAAAGTAACGCCCATATTTTTACTGATTTCGTTTGTAAAATGGAATCCCCCGACCGGGATGTCACGAGAGAAAATAACTTCACCTTGTAATAAGACTAAAAAATTCGTGATGTTAGAACCAAAGTTGAAAATGGCGACGGGTTCGTTGGTACGGCCGTAATTTAATTCAAAAATGTTAGCTAAGGCTAAACTTCCGACATCAAGTATCTGGCATTTCAAGCCGGCGCGGGTCACCGTTTCGAGGTAACTAAGAACAAATTCATTTTGGGCCGCTACGACTAAAAGATCAGTATTGGCCGCGTTCTGAGAAAAGGATAATTGATGATAATCGATCGTTACTTGGCTGATATCGAATGGTAAATACTGGGCCGCTTCGTATTGAACCTGCTCACGTAAATTTTTAGTATCGACTTTTGGTATACTGATTTTTTTTACGATAACCGCGGTTCCCGACAACCCCACGCAGGCTTTTTTATTTGAAAAAGAATTCTCTTTGAATGCCGCTTTGATAGATTCCGAGATCAAAACGCTATCGGTTATTTCACCGTTGTTCATTGCTTGGGCGGGAGACTGAATCAACGCAAAATTATCCAGTACGGCGCCAGAACTACTGACCGTCATTTCGGCTAACTTAATTGAGCTGGACCCGATGTCGAGTCCAATAATCTTCTTAGATGAAAAAATCATGATGAGACTTAACTCCCACCCCGATTATCAGGCTCAGTCTTAGGTCTGTCAAAAATTGGGGGAAAAGGTCTAGAAAATCTAGACTTGTAGTCGTTTATTGACTAAGTGCTGGGAAAAAAAGATCTACGTACCACACTCCGACCGACTTTAGTCCAAACAAATAAAGGACCGCCGCGAGAGCTAAAAAGGGTCCGAAAGGAATCATCGTTCTTAGCCCATCTTTATTTTTTCTAGAAAGCGCGATGCCAATGACGCTGCCAAAAATCGAAGCGCACAGAATGATGAATGGAATCGATTTCCAACCAAGTAAGGCGCCAAGCCAAGCTAATAATTTGATATCGCCACCACCCAGGCCTTCACGGCCCGTAAAGACGAAGTAGACGTAAGCAACCAACCAAAGGACTCCTCCGCCGAATAGAAATCCTAAAAATCCGTCTAAAAATTCGCGTTCAGGATTGAGCCATGCTCCTAATAATCCTAAGGCTAATCCACCTAAAGTAATTTCATCGGGTAAAATCATGTGATCGTAATCAATGAAACTTCCGACGACTAAACCGAAACACAAAATGACGTATTCTAAGCTAAGCCAAGAAACCCCGTAGGCATAAACGACCAACGCAAAAAGGATGGCCGTCAGCAATTCAACAAGGGGATAGCGTAAAGAAAACTTGGCTGAGCAACTAGAACACTTACCACGCAGAATAAAATAAGATAGTAAGGGAATGTTCTGATACCAAGGAATAAGTTTGCGGCAACTTGAGCAACGACTGCGGCCCATCAAACTTTCTCCCTCGGGAAGACGGTAGATGACAACATTCGCGAAGCTTCCGAAGCACGCTCCAAACAGAAAAGCAAAAAAGACGGCGACGGGTTTTAAATCAAGCAATTTCTTTCCTTTGAAAAAAGACCGACGCTAAAAACAACCAGAAGAAGGTCCACGCAAGACAATGAAAAACCATCCACGATATTTCCGAACCCGAAGCCGGCGTCACGACGTAATAGTAGGATTTCCAGTTAAAACGATAAAATTGCGGAATAATTTTATCTAATGCATCAACCATCATTGTAATTTTCGGATTCTTAAGTTTGGTAACGAAATACTGCACATCGGGTAACGAATAACAAAGCACCCAGTAACTGACCGCGGTTCCCAACGCAAGGATAGGCCTTACCAAAAGACCCATGGCTAAGGCGAAACTTGAAATAACTAGGGCCTTTAGCACTGAACTTAAAGCCGAAATCAGAAATCCTTGAAACGAAACGTAAAAACCGGCGGAGGTGATGAAACTGAAACTGAAGCCAATCGTGAAAATTAGGTTTAGGATCAACAAAGTTCCCCAGGCTCCCATCACAATGTGCCAGCGAGGTATTGGACGCGCCAAAAGAACGAACAAAGTCTTTCGATCTATTTCGCGTTGCACGGCGTGTGATCCGATCAAACAGGAAATGAAGATCAGTCCGATTTCAAGGCCCGCAAGTCCAAAATCAAAAAGGAGTCGTTCTTGAACTGCGAAGGTCAATGAACTTAAGAGATGGCTAAACACGATAAATAGAAAGGCCACGAATATAACGAGATGAAAGAACTTCAGGCGAATCCATTCTTTAGCACCTAATGTCGACAAGATAAAAATCGAATTTAAATTTCTCATGCGTTTAAGTTTTCCGATAAATCATTTTTAAATTTTTTATAAGCTTCCTCGAGATTCTTAAAGTTTTTGCTAAATTCGGCAGTTCCGCCCGCATATTCTACGACTCCAGAATGTACGATGATGAGTTGATCACAAAGCTCTTCTACGTCCTCGAGTAAATGACTACTCATCAGAATCGTCATTTTCTTCTCTTTTAATGAACGAAGGATTTGCTTAATTAGAATTCGCCCATCGGGGTCTAGACCCGACATCGGCTCATCAAAGATAAGGAACTCGGGGTCGGCAATCAGGGCTTGCGCGATTCCGATTCTTTGTAACATTCCCTTGGAATATTCTTTTAATTTTTTTTCTTTGGCGTGCGTGAGCTTAACCTGATCTAATACCTTCGCCGCCTGCGCTGCGAAATCTTCCGTTGGCTTACCGCTTAAACTCCAGTGAAGCCGCAAGAACTCGGTACCGGTTAAAAATTCTTGAAAGAACGGTCGCTCGGGTAAAAATCCAATTTTCGCACGGTGTTCAAGTTTAAATTTCTCGCCAAAAAATGAAACTTCGCCGCTGTCTGGAAAAACGAATTCCATCACGCATTTTATTGTCGTCGTTTTGCCCGCACCATTCGGTCCTATGAAGCCCACAAATTCACCTTTATTTACGGTGAAGTTAATTCCTTTTAGAATTTGCTGTGGTTTTTTGTAAAAATCAGTTTTGAATTTTTTGGTTACGTTTTTGACTTCGAGTATTTTCATGGTTTTACCTCGGCCTCTAGGGTTTGATACATTTCGCGCACGGGATCATACTGCTTAGCGGTCGCGGGCAACAAACCGCCTTTGCCCAGAATTTCTAATAGGCCGCCTTCGGATTCATTTTGAATTTCTATAAAATCGTACATGATTTCTAATGTGAGCTTGGGGTAGTCATCGTAAAAGGCCTGCCGGACCACGATGGGATCATTTGGAATCGGGACGCTAATCCAAATCATGCGGAAAGCCTTTGCTGGCTTCTTCGAAAATCGGGTCCATGCACCAACTTTGCCTTTTTCGTCATCCGCGAATACGGCGGCCACGTCGGCCTGACCCGTTTCGAGGGCTTCAATGGAAGCTGAGTGATTTCCAGAGTACGTTAAACTTTTAAAGTGGTTATCCAGGACTTTGTTTTTTTTCAGGAAAACCTTCGGATATAAATATCCGGACGTTGAGTTCTGATCGACGAAGACAATACGCTGGTTTTTTAAATCTTTGACCGACTTTATTTTCGACTTTTGATTTACGACAAGCGCTGAATAATAATAAGGTCCGTCCCAAGTTTTTTTAAGAAGAACTTTAACCGCCGATTGCTTTTCGGCCATGACGTAGGTCAATGAGGTGAAGATAGCAAAATCGACTTTTTTATTTTTCAGCGCTTCGATCAACCCATTATAATTTTTTGAAATGAAAATCCTGACCGGTTTTCCAAGTTTCGCCTGCAGCTTTTCGGCAAGGACGTAGGCCTGTTTTTGAGAAGTCTCGGGATTACCCCCTATGAGCAATCCAACGGTGACTGAATCGACCGACTCGTCGGCGCGAACGCCTAACGTTAAAATAAAAATGAATACAAATACCAGGTGTCTCATCATAGCTGATAAAATTAGCTTATGTGAGACACTTCGATTCGTCCAGTGTTAGATTTTTCGAGCGCCAAAACGAAAGCCTCGGCCGCATCACTTTCAGTTAAGCAAGGGATACTGTAGTCAGTGCAAGCCCGACGGATATCAAAACTGGCTTCTAATGATTGCTTCCCTAAAGTAGTGTTGATCACAAAGTTCACTTGACCCGACCGGATACGATCAACGCAGTTGGGACGACCTTCATGCACTTTGTTAAGTGATAAACATTCAACGCCATTTTTATTTAAAAAATCTGAAGTTCCGCGCGTCCCGGTAAATTGGTAGCCCATTTTTTGCAAACTTTTAAAAAGCGGGAGCATGGGGGTTTTATCTTTATCGCGAAGTGACAGAAATACTTCGCCCTGTGCCGGAAGGGTCAGGTTGGACGAAACGAATGCCTTCACCAACGCTTCCGAATAGGTCGTTGCGCGTCCCATGGTTTCGCCGGTGGATTTCATTTCGGGGCCCAGGATGGAATCGCTTTCTGCAAACTTCTTAAACGGAAAGACAACCCCTTTTACGCAAATTTGTTTGAGATCTTTCCAACGATACTTCGCTACTTCGGCGGCGCTTAATTTTTCGCCCAACTGCGCTTTGATTCCCAAATCCACTAGTGGAATTGAGGTTGCCTTCGCCAAGAATGGGACCGACCGTGAACTTCGAGGGTTCGCTTCAAGCACAAATATTTCGTCGCTTTTTATGGCCAGTTGTAAGTTCAGATGGCCTAAAATATTCATCTTGTTGGCAAGCTCTTGGCTCATTTTTTCGATCAGATCGAGCGTTTCGTTTTTTAACCGCTGTGGGGGCACGACGCCCATGCTATCGCCTGAATGAATTCCCGCGGCCTCGATATGTTCAACAATGCCACCCATTACGATCCACCCGTCTCCGCGGACCAAGTCGACGTCGACTTCAAGTGCACCGGAAAGAAATTGATCCATCAAGCATGGGTTTTGTGGGCTGATAAAATCATGATGCCTTTGAAAGTACGATAGAAGTTCTATCTGGTTTTCGATGACTTCCATTCGTCGACCACCCAGCACGTAACTGGGGCGACAAATCATTGGGTAACCAACGGTTTTTTCGCTCTGTAAAGCTTCTTCAACCGATCCGGCCATCACTGACAGCGGAATTTTTAAATCAAGCTCACGACAAATTTTTGAAAATTGGTTTCGGTCTTCGGCTTGGTCTAAAGCTTCAAGAGATGAACCCAATAACTTATAGCCTGCCTTAACTAAGCCACCTGCAATGTTGATTGGAGTTTGACCGCCTAACTGCGCGATGAATCCCTGGGGTTTCATTTGCGCAAAAATTTCTAGAATACTTTCTTCCGTCAATGGTTCGAAAAAAAGAAAATCGGACGTATCGTAATCAGTAGAAACCGTTTCGGGGTTTGAGTTAATCATGATCACCCGGTGACCCATTTTTTGTAGCGCTTTTACTCCCCGCACGCAGCTGTAATCAAATTCGATTCCTTGGCCAATACGGTTTGGGCCACTGCCGATAATGGCGATGACGGATTCTGACTGCGGCTTCATGGTGCGGATGTCTAGTTGAGACTTTCCCCAGTAGGTCGAATAAAAATATGGAGTCGAAGATAAAAATTCGGCAGCACAGGTATCGACTTGGAGGTAAGCTGGTCGTATTGCAAATTTATGGCGAAGATCGGTTACGTCTTGAGTGCTTTTATTTTTTAATTTAGCAATCCGAGCGTCGGTAAATCCTTTACGTTTGGCTTGAAGAATTATTCTTTCGTCTAAATCTTTTTTCTTTAAATTATTTTCGAATTGAACCAGCTCATAAATTTGTTCTAGAAACCAAGGATCAATTTGGGTTAGATCATTAATTTGTTTGATGGTCAGCCCGTGCCGAAAAGCCTGAAAGATGTGCCAAATTCTTTGGCTATTAGGATAAGATATTTTTTCTAAACTAAAGTAAACATCTGGAACAGCTTCGGCGGTCACTTCCAACGCGGCTAGTGCCTTCATCAGCGACTCTTGAAAAGTGCGACCCATGGACATCACTTCACCGACACTTTTCATCTGCGTTGTTAGAAGATCTTTTGAGCCTTGAAACTTTTCAAAAGCGAAGCGTGGAATTTTGGTAACGACGTAATCCAAGGCAGGTTCGTAACAGGTTGGCGTAACCTGGGTAATGTCATTTTTAAGTTCGTCTAACTGGTAACCAACCGCAAGCAGGGCCGCGATTTTTGCGATGGGAAAACCCGTTGCTTTGCTGGCAAGGGCCGAAGAGCGAGAAACGCGCGGATTCATTTCGATAACGACCCGCTCTGCCGTCTTCGGATGGACCGCGAATTGAATGTTTGCTCCACCGGTTTGAACGCCAACGCGATTTATTATCTTGCAGGCTTCGTCACGCATTTCTTGGTATTGATTGTCGGTCAAAGTCTGCTGCGGAGCTACGGTTATGCTGTCACCAGTGTGTACTCCACAAGGATCAAAATTTTCGATCGAACAGACCACAACGAACGTGCCAGAAGAATCGCGCATCACTTCTAGTTCGAATTCTTTCCAACCTAAAATACTTTCTTCGACCAAGACTTCGGTAGTTGGGCTTTCGTGCAAAGCTTGGATCAGCATCGTTTTGTATTCTTCGGGAGTGTAAGCAATTCCGCCCCCGCCGCCACCCAGGGTGTAATTAGGCCGAAGGATCAAGGGGTAACCTAAAATATCGGCGGCAAGTAAACCTTGCTCGTAACTTTTGACCATTTCACTTTTTGGATACTTGGCGTTTAGTTCGTCTAGAATGCTTCGAAATTTTTCGCGGTCCTCGGCGGCTTCAATGACCGTCGGGGTTGCGCCTAACATTTTAACATTATTGTCTTTTAAAACTCCCCGGCGATCTAGTTCGAGCGCTAAATTGAGGGCCGTCTGTCCACCGAGAGTCGGGATTACGGCATCGGGTTTTTCGAGTTCAATAATTTTTTTCAAATAATCAAATTTTAAAGGTTCTATGTAAGTGCGAGTCGCAATTTCGGGATCCGTCATGATCGTAGCTGGGTTTGAATTCACCAAGACGACTTCGTATCCTTCATTCATCAAAGCTTTGCAAGCCTGAGTGCCCGAGTAATCAAATTCGCAGGCCTGACCAATTTGTATGGGGCCGCTTCCGATGATTAAGATCTTTTTCAGTTCGAGCATTTTTGGCATTTAAAGTCCTAACTTGTTTTCGTTGGTATAAATAAGCTCTGGCTTGACGTGTTTATATTGTTCAAATTTGTAACGCATTTTATTCAATCTTAAAAGAAGCTGTTCTTTATTTAGATCTGGATCTTTTTGGTGAATTTTAATTTGTTCTAAAATAAATTTCTGCGCCGATTCGGGATGAAAACAAAAGCTTTTTAAGAAGTAGTACTTTTTATCCATTTCGACAAAACGGGCTTGAAAGTATTCCTTTTGGTCGAATCCGAAAATCAGGTTGGAAAGGTAAACTTCAATTTTCTTTCCCGTAAACAGATCTTTCACTTGAATAAAATCGTCTTTAAGTTTGATGAATTCGAAAAAAGTGTGTTTGTTTTGCTTAAGGACTTCGATCGCCGCCACATCTTCTTCGGTTAAACGTAATCCACGCTGCATATCGCAAACCGCCAGCGGAGTCTTCATGTAACTACGTAATGGTCGGGTTAAGAAGTACCATTCATAAAACTGATCCAGACGGAGATTGAAGTGTGGTTTGTTTTCATCGAGCGAACCGGTGTTTTCGAAAAATTCACGCTTCGCTAAGTTAAGCTCGTCGGTAAATTCGGCCGACGTGAAGTGACCAATTAGCTTATGCAGACTTTTCATTAATTGATCATAGTTCATGTTGGTTTAAGCCCCGTTCTTTT
>CAXSEH010000076.1:0-13480 GCA_964236345.1 uncultured Bdellovibrionales bacterium | reverse complement strand
CACGGTCGCGGCTGGCCGTTAAAGTCGAAGGCAACGAAAGTGAATTCGAAATATAGAATCTGGGCAGATTTCATAGTCAAGTCTGCATTAGCGTCTCATCGATCTGTCATCATATTTTGAAATCTGTCGAAATTTCATGTCTTCTTTGGAAAAAATGAGTCGATCTACAGTTAAGTGAGGAGAGCCCCGGGATTTGCCATTTCTAGATCCTCCAAACCTAAAGAGTTTGGAGCGGGAGACGGGACTCAAACCCGCGACCTATGCCTTGGCAAGGCATCGCTCTATCAACTGAGCTACTCCCGCAACGAGAGAAGTGAAAATTTAAAAGAATCAGTGAACTCTGTCAACAAAAGCCCAATATATTTGGTTTGGCCACTTTTTTGGGCTTACCCGAAAGGGCGTCATCATGCATTTTTCGCAACACGATATGCAAAAATTAGTTGCAAGACTTCATGGGACGTAGGGAAACAAGCGACAGACGACGAATACACGAATGGGGGCATTCATGAAATTTGCAACTTTGATCCTACTGATCTTGGTGGGTCGTCGAACATATGCGGAACCAAATCCGAACCTAGATTTCCGGAAACGACTTGAACCTTTAAAAAACGCCCAATTTGTCTCAACTCCCGATCAGGATCATACGGAATTAATTAAAGCTTTCCACACCGCGAAGAAAACCATTTACGTCGGCATTTTCGGAATTTCGAGCTCGAAGATCGCAAAAGCTTTAGGTGCGGCCCAGAAACGCGGCGTGAAAGTGATCATCGTTTGCGACCAGTACTGCTCTAATAATCCGAAGCGCTTAGAAATTTACAATGCACTCAAAAATGATGGAGTCGAGATTTACACCGCAACCACCGGCTTCACGATTTCGCACTGGAAAATGTTCGTTATCGATGAAGAAAAGGCCTTCGTTTCAACCATGAACTTTCGTGCGCACCGAACAAATGCGCAACGTGGGCATTTTCATTACAAATCCCGAGATCGTCAATGAAATCATCGGGGTGTTTAAATCCGACGTGCAAAATGCGAAGGATCAAACCGCTTTGACCCCGGTTCTGAAAAATCCGAACCTTGTCTGGAGCCCCAACAATTCCGAGACTAAACTGAACGCCCTGATCAGCACGGCCCAGAAAACGATCGACGTGTAGATCGAAAACATGGGAGCAAAAAGCATCCACGATTCTTTGAAGGCCGCGGTCGCATGCGGAGTGAAAGTAAGGGTACTGACTTCCGAGTGCGGGATGGGAATGCCTCCAGCGGAATCTTTTATTCGGCTGAAGGCATTAACCGAAGCCGGGGTGATCGTGCAGGTTATGCCATTTCCGGCCACGACGGCGATCCCCTACGTTCACGCAAAGACAATGACGATTGACCGCGAAACCGTTTTTCTAGGTTCTGAAAATTTCTCGAACAATTCCATCCAAAAAGCGCGAGAGCTTGGAATCATTTTTAAAGACAAAGCGATCGAAAACAAAATGAATTCTTTATTTGAATCGGACTGGGCCGCATCGATCGCCCTACCCGCGGCCGCCCCCGTTCAATGCAGTCCTTTGACGGTTGCCATCTAGCGGGCTTATCCCGTAATGTAAATGGGTGAACATACTTCATCTGTTATCGCAAAATCACTTAACGGGAGCCGAAGTTTACGCCGTTACTTTGGGCCACGAACAAAAAAAGCAAGGTGACGTCGTTCACCAAATTTCAAACGGTTTTTTTTATCCCAGTGAATTGATCAAAGAGACCTTACCGGTCGAAACCAAATCTAAATTCGGATTTTTCGGAAGCGTCTTTAAATTACGCGGTTACCTTAAAAAATATAATATCGAACTGATCCATGCGCATTCGCGAGCGGCCAGTAAGCTAGCCTTTTGGGCTGCGCTCGGAACCGACGCGGCCTACGTGTCGACCGTTCACGGACAGCAGCATTCATCCTTTTCGAAACGAATTTTTAATCAGTACGGGCAGTTTATCATTGCGGTCTGCGAAAATATCCAAACCCATCTGGTCACGGATTTTAAATACCGGCCGCAACGCATGCGGGTGATTCGTAACCCCATCGATCCGAATTCTTTTTCTTATTCTCGGCGCCGTGAAAGTGAAAAAAAGATTTTGAAGGTGGGAATCATCGGGCGCACCACCGGTCCGAAAAAAGAACGCACCGAGCAAGCTGTCAGGGCGCTTCTAGAATTTTCGAATTCATCCCAGTGGCGATTCGAAATCACGCTCGTAGGCGGTCACAGTTCAGACTTAGCCCTTCTTGAATCAGAGCGGAAAAGAATTTTAGAAACGGATGTCCACCAACTGAACTCAAGTGTGTACCAACAATTCGATTTTGTTATCGGATCGGGGCGCGTCTGCATGGAATCTTTGATATCCGGCGTGCCGACGATTGCCTTCGGAGAGGCAAACTACATCGGACTTGTTCGAAAGGCCTTGTTTTCGTTAGCGCTTCTTTCTAATTTTGGCGACATTGATCTAACGAATAAGGATGGGCCGCGATTAGACCGAAAAAAATTTGAACTGGATCTTCAAAGTATCTTTGCGAATGAAATTTCGATCGACGAAACCCGGGTCTTGTCAGGAAAAGCGGTGACCGAATTTTCTACGCCGCTGATCGAAGCGCGGGTTCGCCGCATCTACCAATCGGCGCTATTTTTAAAAAAGCACCCTCGTGCCATCCCCGTTTTGATGTACCATAAAATCCCGATCAAAGATATTCAGTCGCAGCACAAAATCTACGTCCTTAAAACTGATTTTGAAAAGCATCTTCAATTTTTTCAAAAAAAAGGTTTTAAGACCTTAACGTTTTCTCAACTGGAAAAATTTAAAAAGGGTGAAATTGATTTTCAAACCTTTCCCGACAAACCGCTGATCCTAACTTTCGACGACGGTTACCGGGATAACCTTGAAAACGCTTCGCCGCTGCTTCAGAAATATGGTTTCAAAGCGCAAATTTTTTTACTGGCAGATCCTGAAATCCAGAACAATTCGTGGGACGCCTCGGCCGATGAACCCAGCCACGAAATCGTCAGCGGCGCCGACCGTCAGGCCTGGAAGCAGTCGGCCTTTGAAATCGGATCGCACGGATTTAGTCACAAAAAAATAACCCAGATGACTGCTGAGCAGGCTTTGGCCGAACTAAGGAATTCGAAAGCAAGTTTAGAAAAAGAATTTGGTACGCCCGTCAACGTATTCGCCTTTACTTACGGTGATACGAATCGAAAAATGGCAGAGCTTGCCGATCAGGCCGGCTACGCCTACGCGGTCAATACCGATACGGGCGGTTTCCTGATTGAAGAATCCCCCTGGGAAATTTTTAGAGTTAACATCTTTCCGCACGAGACCGAAGCGACCCTTAGAAAGAAAACATCTTCTTGGTACCGCCGTTATTACTATTGGAAACGTAAAAAATGATGACCATTTTCAAAATTATCAAACTTTTTTCAAAGACTTTACTTTATTACTTCGAGTCTTTAATTCACCCCGATCAAATATTGCACCTCAAGCAAAAATGGGCGCAGAATTGTTTGGCCGAATTCGGTTACACCTTCGTTGAAATCGGGGAACGCCCCATTTCGAGCGAAGGACTTATTTTAGTCGGAAATCACATCAGCTTTTTGGACATCATGGTCTTAATGTCCGTTAGCCCCCAAATCACGTTCGTCGCCAAAAAAGAAGTTCGGCTGTGGCCGATCGTGGGCCTTGCCGCCGCAAGGGTTGGCACCATCTTCGTTGATCGCACCCCTTCGGCCGATCGTCACAAAGTGCGTTTCGAAATGGCGAAGCAAATACAAGAAAAGGGCGCCTTCGTAACCGTTTTCCCGTCAGGCACCACTTCGCTCATTGAAAACAAACCATGGAAAAAAGGAATTTTTGAAATATCACAAGAGCACAAGGTTCCGGTTAAAGCATTTAAGTTAACCTACGATCCGCTACGGGTCTCGGCCTACATTGATGATGATTATCTGTTGACCCAAATGGGACGTATTTTTAGAACGCAGAAAAAGACCGTTACGCTTCGCTGGCTAGATACTTTCGAAATACTTGATCCCCAAAAATCTGCCGAGCAGATCCGTAGCTACGTCGAGCTGGCCTAAGTAAACGCTTAGTAACCGAAGGCCTTTAAACTGTTAACGGCAATGACTGCCAGCACATAGGCAAAAATATTACTTAAAAAAAGTTGTAAAAGAGCGGGCGTCCACGAGCCTGCTTCTCTTTTTAAGATACCCACCGTGGATATGCATTGAAGCGCAATGATAAAGAAAATAAAAATTCCCGTGACCGAAGCGATTGTAAAAATAGGGCTGCCGTCGGCGAAGGTCGCTTCACGCATGGCTTTAAGTAAGCCTTCGGTCTGCGCTTCATCCGTTCCGTCGACGTTAAAAACGATGGCCAAGGCCGAAACGAAAACTTCACGGGCCGCGAAAGCTGAAATCAATCCGAACCCTACCCGCCAATCAAGTCCCATCGGTCGAAAAACCGGCTCGATCGCCTTTCCTAGCTGAGCGGCGTAACTTTCGGCCGCGATCTCGGAAGGCGTCATCGTCACCCCCGTAAGGGGCCTAGGAAACGTGGTTCCGAACCAGAGGACTAAGGCCAAAACCAAAATGATGGGGCCGGCGCGAAAAGTAAAAGTTTTCGCTTTAGTTAAAGATTGCATCAAAATAATACTTAATCGTGGGCGTCGGTACGACGGAAGCTCCATCATCAGGCGATTTTGTTTCTGCCCTTTTAGCAGCGAAGATAAAATGCGCGCCGCAATTGCACCCACTAAGATCGAACCGAAGTACAGAAGCGACATAACGAAGCCGGCCTTCAGTGGGCTGCCACCCGAAAACAGAAAGCCGATCATCAAGCCATACACCGGAAGGCGCGCCGAACAAGCCATGAAAGGGATGATCATTTGCGCGATCAGTTTTTCTTTTTTCGAAGTGATATTTCGGGTCGCCATAATAGCGGGAATGGCGCACGCAAATCCAGAAAGCAGTGGCACGAACGAGCGCCCGCCTAATCCAACCATCGAAAGTGGCTTATCGATTAAGGCCCCGACGCGCGCCAAATAGCCCGACGCCTCAAGTAAGCCAATGCCAAAAAATAAAATGAAAATTTGCGGAATGAAAATCACGACTCCGCCGATTGCAGCCAATAGGCCCGAGCCTAAGAAGTCGCCAAGTAATCCAGGCATCGCGGTCGTTATTTTTTCGGCCATCAGCGCGAAACTTTTGTCGATCAATTCCATCGCCGGTTGCGCCAACCAATAAATCGAAGAGAAAAGTAGCGTCATCAAAATAAAAAAGAACACAAATCCACAAATAGGATGAAGAAGAACTTCATCAATTTTCGCGGTATGATCGCGCTCGAGATGATGGCGCTTTTCACCCGGGTAGATTACGACTTGATCTGAAATACCTTGAGCTTCTTTCAGTAAACTTTCTTGCTGAGCAATCGTCCACTTGATCGGTTCACGAATGGTTGGTGTCATTAAATTTGGATTCATACGTGACATTTTCTGAACCAGATCATCAAGACCCTTACCCAGCAAGCCTTCGAAGGCCACGACCTCAATTTGAAATTTTAATTTAAGCGCTTCAACGTTCAATAGACCTTTGTGCTTTTCAAGTAAATCGGTCATGGTCAGCACCAACAAGATGGGATAACCCGTTTGCTTCAGTTGTTCAACTAGCACCAGATGCCGGTTCAGCTGCGTAACGTCCGCAAGGACAAGCACCCCGTCGATTTTTCTTCCGATGCGATTGGGTTCGAACAAAGTTTTGTAGGTGACGACCTCGTCTTCCGACTGCGGATTAAGCGAATAAATTCCGGGAGTATCAATGATGTCAGCGCTGTAACCTTCGGCTTTTTCAACGAGCGCCGTTCGTAAACCTCCGATGCTGTATTCAACGGTAGCCCCCGGGTAGTTAACGGTTTTTGATTTTGAACCGGTCAGCCAATTATAAAGAGTGGTCTTTCCCGAGTTTGGAGATCCTACGAGCGCCCATGTAGACATGCCATCTCCTGTTGGTTCAGCGCTAAACGAGTTTGTCCATACTGAATGATCGTAACCGAGTTAAAAGAGACTTTACCGACGATTTGCACTTCGATGCCTGACCGGAGTCCAAGTTCGTAAAGACGTTTAATCAAATCCTGCGCTTCAGCTTCGGGAATGCTCCCATGAGCTTCAATTTTCTGCAGGATCAACGTTTTCATAGGCTCAATGAACCAAAATGGTCTGTAAATGACAATCGTTTTCAATAAAGCAAAACTAAATGAAAATGATCTGATAACGAATCAGTAACCAAAACCCACCTTGATGCCGACGCTTTCCGAGAAATTCTCGGGCTCGTGAAAGTAATTTCCCGAGTGCCCTCCATTAATAAGAAGCTCGGCCTCGTCGGACTTTGGAATGGACCATTTTTCGAAATAGGCCGCATAAAACCAAGGACGCAAGTCATCCGGTCGTTTTGGCGGCGCAAAACCCAAACTGAGTTTGATGACGTTTCCCTTATTTTGTTTATGCTTTACGTCGCTGTAGGCCCGATTCACGTTTGAAAGTTGCGACTCGATTTCGCCGGCTAATAAAGGGGCGTATTCGACATCCAAACTAAGGGACCCGCGTTCGCTAGGAAGTTCATGCGTTACGGTGAAACCTAACGGCAAGTAAAGGTACTGCCCCGTCCGGATATAAAACCCGGGCCCTTCACCCTTATCGTATAAGTAGCGATAACCAAGCCCCGCAAAGATTTCAAGGTGATCCGTCACTTGAAATGCGAATCGGTGGGCTATTTTGAATATGACGTCATTGGTTTTTGCCTTATAGTTTTGACATTTACTTGGCGTCGTCGAGATATCGCAAATGGCGCCATCATAATTAAGTTGTCCGCTTAATATCTCGGCTTGCGCGGTTCCCTTATAAAATAAAAGGTGGTAGTCGAAGTTAAGCCAAGCGCCAATAAAAAAACCGGTGTGCGAGATAAGCCCCGGCTCGACGTAGCGGTAATATTGAAACGCGACCCCTGCCTTGATGGGGTAAGTGACCGTTGTTGGTTCGTCGACAGATTCCGTTTTCAAATCATCCGCGGACGCATTTAAATGAAGGGCTAATAGTGCTAAAAATAGTAATTTAATCATTTCTGAAGGCCATCATACTTTGTCGTGTTCTAGAAGTTAATTGACCTTTGTCTAGAATATCAAAGGTCTTGCTTGTGCGACTCAAGTCCTAGGACCTTTCTGTCGAACCAAGACTTATGACTCTACTAAAATCTGCCTTTAGTCTGCTGATTTTTACTTTAACGCTTTCGTCGGCAGCCCAAGGCGAAATTTTACGGTGGCCCCAAATTTGTCCGGTGGGTAAACTGCTGGTGCAAAATTCATCTAACCAGACCTTCCGGGCCTGGATCCAAAAATTTAGCGGTGAAAAAAGAATCGAAACGGAACTAACCCTTCCCGCACATCGCCTGGTTTCGATCAACATTCAATCCGCTCAGGCGAGCGAGCGTTTTACCCTGATGCACTTCGCGGACCCCACTAAAATCAGCGCGGTCTTCGAATGTGAAAACCCCGCCGTTCAAAGAGTCGCCGCGAACTCGGTTGAAGGAGGCGTGATGCGATTTTCAAAATCAGACCTCGCCGAAAATAAACTGTGGTTGCAAAATCTTTATTCCGATTCCAATTTATTGCGCATCGATTATTTCAGTGATTCTGATCAAGTTGTCTTTTCGGAAAGCGTGGTCCTTGGTAGCCTTCAGCAAAAAAATCATAAGCCCGTACGAACAAATCTAGCTTTTTACTATCTGCGCATTTCGGCCGCTCATCGTATGAGCGCCTTTAATTTGACCTCGCAGGGGGCCGTGGGCCCGAACGCGGTGAAGCCCCAAAAAGTGGATCTTGAAATGAGTGCCGGCTACTTTTTAGTTTCTCCGCGCGAGGGACCGGGCGACAGTTTTATCGTGCAAATAAAAGATCCAGAAATGATCTTGCGGGCTCGTGAACTGGTCGCGCACCCCGAAATGGAAAAGATGGTTTTTGCAAAAATTGAAAAAGGCCATCACGCCTTTAACCGGAATTGGTCAAAAAAAGAAAAAAGTTTTTGGTCATGGGCCCCAACGGAAGTTACGAATTTCGCCGACTACGGAAGCACGAGTTGTAACGGGATTCCGCAACTCGTAGAAGACGACGTTAATCAATGGACGAAAGACCCAGGGCGTATCTGCTTTTGGAATTACCGAATCAAGAAAGAGCTTACTTCGGCCGAAATGGCTGCGCCCTAAGGCGTACACATCGCGGACGCACTTTGACCACGGGTTTCTTCCACCGTAACCCGCACCTTTGATATCTTATGTTTCGCAAATAAATGAAGAAAAGTGGTCGCAAGAATTTGCGAAAAGGCCTCGACGCTGGTATTCGTGATATCAAGCCAGACCACTTCGTTCACCGGAAAAGAGTAATAGCGGTCCCGGAAATGAACTTCATAGTTTTTGCCGTCGGAACTGATTTTGTATTTCATGTCAGGATGCAAGCGCGGAAGCAGAATATGTTCGTCCCAGATATCAAGGTGAGATTTAATGGCTTTCTTAAAAACGTTGAAATCAACGAAGGCCCCATCGGGCTGCTGATTAATTTCTTTTCCGTATCCTAAATCAACTTTGACTTGATAATTATGACCGTGCAGCCGTTCGGCCCTTTGCTCGTCGAAAATTAAAAAATGGGCGGCCGCGAATTTGAAATTTTGCTTCGCTAAATGAATAGAACTTGAAATCATGACTCTAGCCTGCGGCTAAAAATCTCAAATTGGTACTTTTTTTGTGATACCTTTGTCTAGTTGCGTTTTTTTTTAAATGTCCCTTTTACGAACCCAAGAAGTTAGCATATAGTTATAAATACTCATCTTAAAGGGAGCCCCGATGTTCAAAATGCTTATCATTTTATCCGCTTTTGTATCTCAACTCAGTTTTGCTCAGCAAGGCACCGCAAAAGCGTACGTCGCTTTAAGTCCCGCCGGCGATTTCGTCGGGAACCTAAAAACGAACGGCTCGGCCACGATGGTCGGAAACAAAATAAGCGCACAGAAAATTGTGGTCGACATGAAATCGCTTTCAACCGGGCTTGATCTTCGCGATGATCACGCAAAAAACAAGTACATGGAAGTTGGTAAATACCCCGAAGCTGTTTTGACCGACGCAGTTGGAGAAAACGGAAAAGGCACGGGTAAATTAAAGTTTCACGGAAAAGAGAATCCGGTTTCAGGAACCTACAAAGTTGTCGGTAAAATGTTACAGGCCGAATTTAAGATGAAAATGTCTGAATACGGCATTTCCGATATTAGCTATAAGGGAATCGGCGTTGATGACGAAGTGAAACTTGAAGTCATGGTTCCCATCGTGGCTGCCGGCGCCGCACCTGCGGCTGCGGCCGCGGGCGCTCCTACCGGCAAAGCGGCCGTTGCTCCAGTTGCGCCGAAACCGGCATCTCCGCCGCCAAAACCTCTTAAGAAATAAAGATGAAAATGAAGTTGGCCCTTCTTCTAAGCTTGGTTCTTTTTTCTTGCGGACGAATTGAAAACAGTTCGTCTCAGGATAAGGCATTATACCAGCCTCGTACTTCGGGCAGCGAGCTTCATGAACGAGCCATCGAAATTATTTCGGCGAAGTGCGCGACCTGCCATGCCTCATGGACGGCCTTAAGCGATACCGATTTCGTGGCCACGGGTTTATTGATTCCCCAAAACCCGACCGGATCAAAAATTTATTATCGCAATCTTTTAGGACCGGGTCCTAATAATAATATGCCGAGTGGTGGCGGCCCGGCCGTGACCGTCGACGAACTACAAAAAATCTCGGATTGGATCAATTCAGTTACTCCATAATCAGGGCTTCGCCGGCGACGTGACGAAGACTTCGACGATAAAAACAACCTTAAGCTTTTTCCATGATTTCGCCGATAGAATCCTGTGGATAAAGTCAATTCGATGAACAGATTAGAGCGTCTTTTTTTAGATCAACAATTGTTCGGATTTTTCTGTAAGGCAATTGGGCTTTACAATTTTACGACGAGTAAAATTGGGATGGCCCAGTATGAAGTTAACTTTGTCACCAAAGACGATGTTTCGAATGGCCTCAGTAAAGTAAATCTACTTAAAAATAAAGAATTGGTCATGAGTTTCGATGTGAGTGAAACCCTTAACTATAAAACTTTGTCATTTGAATTAGCTTCGGATAGTCAGTTTAACTTTTTATATCTTTGCATTACGTTTAAATTCTTTTACCAGTACGTTAGGCAAAATACGAATTACGAAAAACTAGTTCTGCGGACGAGCCGCTATCGAAGTTATGTTTTTAAAAAATTATTCGGTTTTTCGATGATTGGATGGGATAAAGACCATTTCTACTTAGAGTTTAAAACGAAGGAAAGTCTACAAAATATCTGGGACGAGTACTATGGCACAAGCTTAGATGAAAATCTTTATAACTTCGTGCTACCCGTCGATGCCGGAGGCTACGTGCCCGGAAACATCAAACTTAAAAAACCAAATACCGCAGCCACGGGCATTTCTGATTTCAAAAAAACCGAAAAACGCTTTTATCACGGCGACATGCCCCGAGGGGAAATCAAGATTGGCTACGATCTTCACACGATTTTAGTTCGTGATTTAAGCGAAACCGGCATTTCATTTGTAACCCCGCCAACGGATGACGGCCATGCAGCTCCCGAAATTCAAATGCATCACATATACAGTGTGTGGATTACCGATAATCAGTTGAACATGAACTGGACGAATTTGTCGGTGCAGATCGTTTGGCAAAAAGATAACGTGTACGGTTGCCGCATCCGTGAGAATTCACCGGCGTGGAAGCAGTTTATTCGAATGATGGATATTAAACATTACCAACGTCTTACGTTTGTCGCGAAAACCGATCGCGAGATAGATACTTAAATTAAAATTTTCGGACCAACGTTAACGCGTAAGCCAGCTGTTTACTGTCGCTCATGGTCCCTAACGATTGCGTCAGCCGAACTTGTTCGAATAAATCAAAATCAAAATCTAAAAAGGCGCCCGAACTTAACGCCGCATCAAGACCGTCAATTTTTCGGTAATTAAAGACCACGCTAGGCCCAAAACTAAAAGACTTCGTCATCCGCCAATGCAGTTTGTTGGTGATCCACGTTGAATTAAAATTTCGTCGGGGGCTTATCGCGTTATCCAATTTGTGAAGGTCAGCCTTTCCGCTCAGATAGCTGACCATTAAAGCGTAGCGCACGCGGGTTTGGAAAAGCGTATCGACGCCGATGTTGACCCCATAGCTTGAAAACGAAGTCATGACGTCGCTTGGTAGGCTTGACACTACGACCGGAATTTTTTCTTGCCAAGAATTCGTCGAAACGCCAGCTAAAAAATTAGCCTGAACAACTTGACCGAAAAGAATCAGGAGCAAAAATAATTTTACCATGAGATGTGCACCTGGTTCTGCAAATTCCATTGGTCGGGACTGGTGTTCTGCGCCGCAACCGTACGTACGTTAACAACTTCGAATCGAAATTCCGTTCGCTGCCATGGAAAAATTAAAAATCCTAACGAAAGCCGGTTAGTTTCATTTCCAGAGCTGCTGTCCATGTCCGGTTTTAAAGTTTGGTAAGTCGTTAAAAAATTATAACCTTTTTCTAAACCGATAAGTCCTTCAACAAAGGTGTAGTAGCCTTTGTTGCTTTTTTCGATGGAAGTCTTTGATCCATTCGAAAAAAGACCCAGTTCGAACATAAAGCTTTTTCCTTTAGCAAACCCCAAGCGGGAATGAACGGCGTAGCGAGTTTCCGTTTTCAAATCACTTTGCGATTGTAAGGCCGAAGCGCCCACGGTGTAGGTTTTATCTAAATAGTACTCACCCATCAGCGAGCCGCCCACCTGACGTAAAGTCTTTTCTTGGCTTAGATTCCCCATAAAAAATCCACCGGAAATATCGTAAACGTCGGCACTGTACTGAAGCGCTAATCCGTGCGACTGATCCGTTTGGCCGAGACCGATGTACGAGCGATTGAAGGCCGTATGATCAGGATGACGAATACCAAAAATCTTGTCAAAAAGCCCTGCGTACAGCATCAGCCCTTTTTGCATTTGCCAGCGTAAGTAGTGCTGCTTTGAATTCCAATTTGAAGGCTTCGCTTCGAGAGAACTTTGAAAACGGCGCGGCGTCGGCGAGTAACCAAAATTGTACACGAAAATAAGATTACTTTTTTTGTCGAAATTAAATATCAGATCTAAATCACCTTGCATGTCGATCCAGCGATCTAAAGACTTGGGACTTCCAACGTCGGTGCGATAATGCAGGCCGCGGTACTTAATTCCGGCGCGAAACCACCAAGGAAGTTCGGTCGATCCTAAAAACCCAGATTGTTCTGCCAGTTGATCTGGTTTTTTACTGGTAAATGTGGAGGCCGTGAATTCGGAAGCAAACAAAGCTCGTCCATAATCATTCAGCGCGCCCGAACCTTGGCCATTGTAATGACAAGTGAGGCAGGATTTATAGCCGTACGAAATAAAATCTGGATAAGCGTTACCCGTCGGTGAATAAAGCTGAATCAAAGAAAATATCATCGCCAAAAGCGAGGATCGCAAAAAAATCCGCATGAAGACTATTTCATTTTAAGTCGGAAGCAGTGTCAACGAAGTTATGCAAACGAAGCGTTCACACGAACGGCTTTATTCAACAAGCTTTCAAGTGCGAGGTCTCCCGGAAGAACATCCTTAGAATAAAGCATGACGATGGTGCTTCCCATGCGAAATTGTCCAAGCGGATCACCCTTGTGGATTTTGAGATTTGAATATGATTTTTCTTCATACGAAGCAGAGGTTAGTTGATTTCCCTTAATCTGCTCGTCAAAAAAAAGTTCAATATGGCCGACGTTCGTGGCCCCCACAAACATAACTCCAACTAGACCTCGCTCGGTTTTGATTTCAACCAGGACCCGTTCGTTTATTGAAAAAAGCTCTGGAATGTTAGCGGTCGACCAGGAATTAACGGGCCATAAAGCGCCGGGGATGTAAACCACCCGAGTTATCTCACCGGTCACCGGCGCATGCACGCGGTGGTAGTCTGTCGGGCAAAGGTAATAAGTTAGGAAAACTCCGCCCTGCCATTTTTGCTGCCATTTGGGGTCCCGCGTAAAACTTTCGACCGAATAGGTTTTATTTTTTGCCTGAATCAAGTTTCCGTCCGTTAACTTTGCGGCCTGAGTGATGACCGAATCTGCCGGATGAAGCGCGAAAGTTTCGCCGATGGGTCGAATCCCCGGTTTCAGTTTTCGAACAAAAAATTCACCCAGCGAAGAATACTGCGCTAGTGAAAGTTCGGCCTCATCCAAATTAATCTTGTAGGCCTTTGCAAAATTTGCAATCAGCCAACGGTTCAAAAATGAAGGTAGCTTTATATGAACGAGCTGACCGATGAAATAACTCAAATGATTCTTTGGCAAAAAGCGAGTG
>CAXSEH010000075.1:0-13685 GCA_964236345.1 uncultured Bdellovibrionales bacterium | reverse complement strand
GACACTCGGAAATGGACGTCCGAGATGTTGTCATGCATAATTTTATTGTCATGCATACCTTCCCTTTCCTCCTCATTTTTTTTGTTACATCAATAATTGCCGTTTCTTCGCATGGCGCCTCTGAAATCGAAACTAAAAAAACATATATCGAAGATATATTTATTTGGCGAATGAGCGATGAACTTAAATTGACGGCCAACGAAGAAAAAAAGTTTTCCGAAATTCAAAAAACTTTAAATAAAAAGAAAGCTGAACTGAATAAAGAAATTCAGGAGGCGACGCAATCATTTGGGGAAATTTCCTCAGCCGAGGCAGAGGCCACCGCGAATAGCGCCGTTTCTGCGCCATCATCTACAGTCGGCTTGCAAAGCCTAGATGCAAAATTAAAAAAACTTCGACGTAATATTAAAGACTATAATCAAATTTCACTTGATGAATTTGATGCCATGAAAAAACTTTTAGGGACCAAACGGTTTTCGTCTTATCTACAGATAAAATCGGATTTAACAAGCAAGGTGAAATCATTACTTTCCGAGGATAAAAATGTTGAAAAGCCGAAAGACTTGATGGCGCCTAAGTTACCGCCGCCCACGATCATTATAGAAAAAAATGAATAAGAAAATTCTTTACGTCGAAATCAGCACGGCCCACACGGAAATTATAAATTCTTTTGTCCAAGCGTTGCTGCCCGAATACCAAGTTCACTTGTTGATTAACGAAAAATCGTACCACCGGGTTCAACATTTGGTAGAACGAATTACGATATCTACCTTACAAGAAAAGACATTTTTAAAAGACGTTCTTCGTTGCAAAAGAAGTTTTCAGCCAGACACAATCTTGTTAAATTCCGCTCAAGGTCGTCGGATTCGAGAACTGTGCGTACGGTTGCTTTTCGATTCGACTCCTATCGTCGGGATACACCATAATGCCGAAAATATTTATCGAAGTTTTACGCAAAAACTAATCCATTTAAAAATTAAAAAATATATCGTTTTGGCTGACTTTATTCGGGATTTTTTAATTGCTAAGATGGGTTCCAAGCGCATTCAGGTCCAATCGTTTTATCCACTGACTTATCCCCAGGTTAAAAAAATTAATATTGATCCGAATTTGAAGTACATATTAATCCCGGGGGTAATCGAACAAGATCGGCGCGACTACTTTGGTTTTATCAACATGGTGAAGATTGCGGATAGTTCCCTTATTCCGGAAATAAGATTTGTTTTGATCGGCAATTCCAAAAACCATAATGGCCCAGAAGTGCTCAAGTTAATCAACGAATTTGGATTGCAACATCGGTTCGTGACCTTCAATCAATACGTCGAGGACGAAACGCTGATGGCCTACGTGGAGCCCGCCCTGGCAGTTATGCCGTTGATGCATCCTGGAACAAGGTGGTTTGAAAAATATTTCGAAACAAAGATCTCGGGCGCGTACAGCCTAGCGTTCGCGTTTCACAAGAAACTTCTGATGCACCAAGTTTTCGAAAATAAACCCGAATTCAAAGATTACGGCCTATTTTACAATACCGAAAACTTCGCAGATAAAATCAATGAACTCATTAAAAACCCAATCCCAAAAATCGATCCAAAATTTGACTTCAAAATCCAAAAACAAAAACTTCTGACCTTCCTTACCTCGGACTAAAACCTTACGGAAACCACAAAGAATAGAGCTACGCAGAGCCATTATTCTTGCACAGGCCTCCTTGCGGCGAGAAACCTAGGGGGTATCGGTCACATGGAAAAGCAGTTTACGTTTTACGGGGTCAGTTCGAAGCATAGGTATAGTCACGGTGGATCTTTACGGCGGGTTCGTAAGGGGCGGGGAGTAAGGCCGCTTGCGTGTAAGCTTCCGCTTCACGTCGTGTTAAAGATAAATCCTTCGCGCTTAAAGCACCGAAGTCTTCGCGCGCATCGAAGTTTTAAGCTTATTCACTACATTGTTCAGCGTTACGCGCAGATGTTTTACGTGAAGGTTGAGCAAATCACGATCCAGCACGATCATCTTCATTTACTCATTCGCACTTCACGCCGAAGTTCGTTTCACTACTTCTTTCGGGTGGTGGCAGGGCAAATCGCGCAGGAGTTCTTAAAACGCGGGCTTAGTTTTGAGAATCACGAAGTGCAACGAAAAACTCGCGTGACCGATACCCCCCAAGTGACGAAGAAAGCCGGGGATCGGAGTCGGGATCGCGAGGATCTCGCGTCCAATAAGAGCTCGCAAAAAAACGAAACCGCAGAGTTCTGGAAGTTCAGGCCGTTCTCGCGCGTTGTTAAGGGGTATAAAGCTTATAAGACGGTCCGTGATTACATTCAGCTGAATGAGCTTGAAGCTACCGGGCGGATTCAGTACTCGAAGCTTCGGCTTCGCGGACTGAGCTCGGCGGATTGGTGTGTGTTGTGGAGTTAGTGCTCATTAGGCTCGAATACGATTAACGCCTAACCACTCTTATTTCTGGTCGGCCCATTTTTTTAGTTCGAGTTCTGGGTTTTCGGCTTTGTTTAATTCTTTGCACTTTTCTAGGAACTGGGAAATGTTGGCTCCGTTTTGGTTGTAGACCTTTTCGAAGTCGTCCAGATTTTTCATATAAGTTTGGTAAGTGCCTAGGGTGGCGTTGTTCATCATGCGAGTCGGGAAATTAGCGTAAGATTTTGTTTTTAATTTCTGCGCTAAGTTTTCTGTAAAGCTTTGTTTGATCTGACCAAATCTTTTTTGTCGAAGAATTTCTTTTTCTTCCGCATTCAGTTTTTGGGCATGATCGAATTCGGCATACCATTTTTTTAATTGGTCCAGTTCGTTTGAAATGAAACGCGAAAATAACGAATCATCTTCATTTTCATTCTTAATCTGCTGAAGAGTCTTCGACTGAGTACCTTCTTTTTCTAAGTAGAATATTTCAGTGCCCTTTGCCGCAACGAAAACGGCAAGTCTTTCGTTAAAATCTATATTGTCTTTTATAAATAGGGTCGTGTGAGTTAACTCATGAATGATCGTGTTAACCAAATCATGATCAGGATATCCCAGCATAGATGAAAGTAGCGGGTCATTCAATTTACCCAATGTCGAAAATGCCGAAACCCCGCGGACATACACGTCGTAATCTTGTTTTTTTAACTCTTCCGCTTCTTCATTGGCTTTGTTCTGATCGTAAAAACCTTTGTACGGCGCTTTACCGATGAAAGGAAAATCCCAGAGGTGCGGCTCAAACTTCCACTTGTATGAGGCCATCACTGCGTACGTGACCGATACCCTTTTGAGCTCTACAAAATCGGTATAATTTTTAGATTTCGCGAGGCCCAATCGGTCGAACGCAAAAGTTCTAACTTCTTGGGTAAGTTGAATCTTTCGTTTTTGTTCGGGGGTTAATGAATCAAGCTTAAGGGCTTCTTCGATGGGGATCTTTGTATTTAACATGGCCAGATGGTTGTAACTGACATGCAATAAGTAACCTAATTGGCAGCTCGAAAATAGAGTTAGGCTGACCAGAGCCGTGATAATCCGAAACTTCATCTTACAGATACCAAGAAAGGCCGGCCTTTAAAGCCGTATCATCCGATTTTGAATCATCACTTAATGGGGTTTGCCAAACATCGTAACTTACCTTAATTGAGAATCGATCGGTCAGGACGAATTTAAGTCCGGCTCCGTAGCTTGGAGCCCAGCCGATAGATTGCGGAATTTCCTGCATGTCGGAATCCGTGTAACGAACGCGCTGATTTTTTTTGATGTATGCGGCGCCACCCTTAATATAGGGCTGGATAAAATTTTTCTTGTCCAGTAGAACAAATATTAATGAACCGTCGATAATCACGGTCCCTTGCTGAACCGTGCGTGTCGATCTTAGATCAGATTCTTGGCTTTCGTAGAACGAATCGGTGTAGCTAGTTTCAAACGCCAATTTTTCTAAAAAATAAAAAGAAACCGAAGCAGTTTTACTTTCATTTTGGTAAAAGTTTGTGGCGTTAAATGTTTTTTTAGAATAACCGTACGAAAGACCTAACTCGGTCACCAGTGCGAAAACTTTTGTTGTGAAAACGAGGGCGAATACGAATGCGAAGAATTTTAATTTTGCCACCTCATCATTCTATACGGAGTTCTAGGAAATGGCTTCAGAGCTAAAAAATTCTGTACTTAGGACGAATAAATCCAGGACTTACAACCTGGACGACTTACTGCATATTTCCGACGTGGACGGCTAGTCGATAACGGAGTCTAACGAAACCATCGGGATCAATTTTCGCCTTGGGCGGATTCGGAAAAAAATGTGCGTCTTTGAATGCGAACACCGCGGCCTCATCAAACGGTTTATAGCCGCAAGATTTAAAAATAGCGGAAGAGTGGTATTCGCCCGTCGAGGTTAGTTTGACCTCGATGGTTGTCGACCAGACTCGCCCCGCCAGTTGCGTCTTTTTAAAGTCGAACGCTAGGCGATTCCAATAGTAGTCAAGTCTTTCACCCCACCGTACATAAAAGAGTTCTTCCACCCTCGAGTAAAAAGAATAGTAAGTATTTGCATCCGTATTAAGATTTGTAGCATCCGCAACTTGAATATCACTTGGTAAAAGTTGGCTAAGGGCCGACTGGTTATTATTATTCTGATTGGGGTTTGAGTAGTTCATGCGCGTGAATTCGGGAAGTCCTTCATCTGACGGAGTATTTTTTTCTGGTTGCGGTTGACGCGCGTTTTTTTGGGCCTCGGCACTACCACGTTGCGCATTTTGAGTGAGGCCAATATTTTGCGATTGAGTTTCTTTTTCAACCCTCTGAGTTTTTTCAGAATCAAAACGCGCTTGCCCGTCATCATTATCAATTTTATTTATAGGATCTAGTTGTTTAATGAGTGGCTTTTCGCGAGGAAATTTGTCGGAGGAATCGACAAGTTCAATTTCGGTCGTGGGGTGCGGTTCCCTTTGACGTAAGACGACGTTGGCCAGGCTAAAAAGGCCGGACTGCAACAGAAGATGCAACGCCAGGCTTAGTGCAATAAAAATAGTCAGTCTTTTCACGACGATTAATCTAATCCGAACCTAGCCTGGTCTCAAGTACGAATTCTCAGAATGAGATGCGACCAGCTAGATAAAGCGGATTTGATCTCAAGTTTGGACGTTTTTTAGCCGAAAAGTAAAGAGGTGATGGGGGTCCCATGGGTAAACTTATTGATTTAACATCTCGGCTTAAAACTGTAGCCGCTTCTTCAAACGCAGGTTTCACGTTAACTGAAAATACTGAAGTTTTAAACTACGCTGAGCAAAAGAAAAGAATGTTATTTCACGAGCGACGCCAGGTTAAAAGAACGATCCTAAAAGAATTCGTTAGTGCCATGGTGGTTTTGCCAGAAAAAGGCCTGATGAAAGTTGATCTGTATGACATTTCGGAAGAAGGTATTTCTTTCGACGTCGAAGCGCACCAAGGCCACTTCAAAATAGACGAAGAAATCGTCATTCGCGTTTATCTTAATCACAAAACTTATTTTCCAATGACGATTCAGGTAAAGCATATTACCGACGAACCTTCAGAGGGTGTTGTTCGCCACGGAACCGTTTTCCTTCGCGGAGTTCCCGGTGAAGCTTCAACGGATGCTGCGCTACAGTATTTTATTCGATTCATCGAGACTGCGGGTTCACAGCTACGCAAAGACGATGGCGATTTTATCGCTCCGAAATCCTCATAAGCCGGTCCCAAAATTTAAATCAAAAACAGTGACAATAGACCCCGTGTACGGTCGAATTTAGTAAGTAAATTCGAACCCATTACGGAGGTCATTTTGACAGTTAAAACAAAGCGCCGCAAAGTTGTCATCGATACGAACGTTATTCTATTCGATGCTTTTGCACTATTGAAGTTTGGTGATGCTGATATTCACATCCCCTTCGCTGTTATTGAAGAAGTCGACAAATTCAAACGTGATCAAGGTGAAAATGGCCGCAATGCCCGACAGTTCAGTCGGTTTGTCGACGTACTTCGCGGTAAAGGCAGTTTAGCCCAAGGCGTGCAAATTGATAATCACGAAACTTACGTTTACATCACCACCGACATGGGTATTTCTGGCATCGGCACCGAGCTTGACCAAACTAAGGCGGACAATCGAATCCTTAGCACGGCGCTAGCATTACAAAAACAGCATCCGCGTTCAAAAGTTGAACTTATTTCTAAAGATATCAATTTGCGAATTAAGGCCGACGTGTACGGAATTTTTGCAACCGATTACGATAATTCAGATGTAAACCAAGAAGATATGTATGAGGGTTACCTTGAACTTGATGTGACTCCGGCGAAGATCGACGAATTTTATCAAAATAAAAAAGTGACCGTAGACAACAAACTTTATGGAAATCAATACGTCATTCTGAAAGATTCGTCTAACGCGAACCACTCGGCAATTGGCAGATACTCGTTAAAAGATAAAGCGATCGTTCCTTTGATCAATCCTCCGGACAGCATTTGGGGTATCACCGCGCGAAATGTTGAACAAAGCTTTGCGCTAGATGCATTATTGAATGATGAAATCATGATGGTTTCATTAGTCGGAAAAGCGGGTACCGGTAAAACATTGCTGGCCATTGCCGCGGGCCTTTTTAAAACTCTTGATGAAGGCAGATTTCAAAGACTTTTGGTTTCTCGGCCGATTTTTCCTATGGGACGTGACATCGGTTACCTTCCCGGCGACATCGAACAAAAATTAAATCCTTGGATGCAGCCGATCTTTGATAACGTTGAATTTTTAATGGGCGCAGATAAAAAAGCAGCCGGACGCGCGCAAGAACTAATTAATCAAGGAATGTTAAACATCGAACCGCTGACTTACATCCGCGGTCGAAGTATTCCAAAACAATTTCTGATCGTGGATGAAGCGCAGAACTTAACACCGCATGAAATTAAAACAATCGTTACCCGAGCCGGAAGCGGCACGAAGGTGGTCTTGACGGGTGACGTCTACCAAATTGATAATCCTTACGTGGATTCGGCGAATTCAGGATTAACCCACGCGGTAGAACGCTTTAAGGGACAAGAGATCGCGGCCCACGTGACGTTAACGAAAGGCGAAAGATCGGCCCTTGCCGAACTGGCGGCAAATATATTATGAGCATCATAGAAGATCGAGACGCACGAGACGTCGGCTACAAAGCGAGTCAAACTTTTACAATCACCGACAAGATGGTTCGTCAATTTGCCGAAATGTCGGGTGATTTCAATCCGATTCACCTTGATGATGAATACGCGGCGACAACGCGATTTAAAAAGCGAATCGCGCACGGAATGATCTTGGGAGCTTTAGTCTCACGAGTCCTCAATGAACAAATTGGATCGGGTGGAATTTATCTGGGGCAAACCATCAGATTCACAAATCCAGTTTTTATCGATGATGTCATTACTTTTCAACTAGAGGTCACAAAGCTGCATAAAACTCGCGGCCTCGGCACTCTTGAAACGATCGCCAGGAAAGCTAATGGTGACATTGTTATGAAGGGTGAAGCCACCATCATGATGGCCTGGGGAGTAAAAGACGTGTGAGTCTAAAGCGATCTTCCGATCTTTCATCGAAGTATGAAAGGGCCCTGGTTCAAGCAAAGATGGGGTTCTGGGAGGTTGATTTCTCAACCATGGGAGTAACTTGGGACGAAGGTCTTCGGTTGCTTTACGAAGTGACCGAGGAACGATATACCGGAAATTTGGAACACTGGTATACTTTAATCCATCCGGACGATCGCGACAGACTGGAATTTGAAATGGAAAACTGTCGGCTTGATCTTGGGGATCTTGATTCGCTTTTTCGATTGCCCCTGACAACCGGAATTCAAAAATACATCCGGACGAACGCCGTAAGGGTTCGAGATCAAAATGGCAAAGTGACGGGGCTTATCGGTTTAAATTGGGACGTCACCTACGAACATCAGTTGCAAGTCGACTTAAATAAATCGAAAGTCTTTTTAGAAAAAGTTTTAGATGCAATCCCAGATCCTATTTTTATAAAAAGCTCCACCCACCAAACGATCTTTGCCAATAAAGAATTTGAAAAACTTGCGGGCCAAACAAAAGAAGAACTTATAGGTCGACTGGATTTCGATTTTTTACCTCCTGACATGGCAAAAACTTACTGGCGACAAGATGAATTAGTCTTAAGTTCTGATCAATCGTACCAATACGAAGAAAACGTTATAGGGCCGGACGGCCCTAAGCAACTTCTAACAAAAAAGACGTCGTTAAAGATTTCCGAAGTAGAAAAAGTTTTGGTCGGCGTAATCAGAGATATAACCGAAATTAAAAATATTCAAAATTCGTTGATTGAACGCTCTAAGATGGCCTCTCTTGGAGAAATGGCTGCGGAAATCGCGCATGAAATTAATAATCCCCTCATGATCATTCAAGCAAAGGCGCAGATCTTACAAGAAAAGTTGTCGGCCTCGAGCCCGCCCATCGATCTGGTTAAGCTTGCTAGTGATCTGAATGCAATTGAAAATAATAGCATTCGCATTGACAAGATCATTCAATCGTTAAAATCGGTTTCTAGAAAATCGGACCGCGATCCTTTCGAGCAAGTTTCAATTCGCAACTTGATCGACGAAGCCGTCGAGATATCAAAGGAAAGGCTGAACAAATCCCAAATTGCTTTTAATTATTCTTTCGATGAAATCATTGATTACGATTATTGTGTGCTGGCTCGAAGTTCCGAAATAGTTCAGGTTTTAGTCAATTTGTTGAACAATGCTTTCGACGCGGTTAAGACTGATTCCAGCCCATGGATTAAAATATGCCTTTTTCTAAAGGGTGACATCTTTCAAGTTGAGGTCGTGAACTCGGGCCCCACCATCAGCCTCGAGGTTGCCTCTAAAATGATGCAGCCTTTTTTCACAACTAAAACGGCAGGCTCCGGAACCGGTTTGGGACTAAGCGTATCCAAACAAATCATTAAAAATCATAATGGTGAACTTTTCTATGACGAAAGTTCGAAGAATACCAAGTTTATTTTTCAACTTAAAAGGTCAGAATCTATTAGTAGACTGTAAACTGAATGGAATACCTTTTCCACGGGAAACAACTTTTTACCAGCAAATCCGTCTCCCGCCAAAAACAGTCTTTTTTCATCACATTGGTAAAAATTTTCCGAAAGGCTTTCGATCGGTTGAGAGTACCGCCATCTTTTAATTTCGATATCCTTAACCTCGAGATCGTCGACGTAACTTTGTAACGACCGCATCAGTTCAGAGATTATTTCCGAATCCGATTTATCAAAATATTGGGCCGAAATTTCGTCAGAAAAGATAAACATGTGGTCATTCATTTTTGATTCAATTAAAAAATCATTCGTCGCGGAAAATCGCAAAAGTTTTTTATTGGCGACAAAAAATATGATCTTTCGTAAGAACGGCAAGTTCAACATTCTATCGCGTACGTCCGGTTGAATCCATTCGCCGGCCAATTTTGCGGCCTGGGGAGCGGGCGCCGTTACAATGATCTTTTTTGCAGAAATTTTGTTACCATTTTTTGCCAGTAACTCAATGTGAGTGCTTTCTTTTTTAATCGACGAAATTTCTTCATTAAGAATAATTGAATCCTTTTGCAGTAAGGATTTAATTAAATCTGATGCTTTAACCTCGATCGACCAATGGAATTTTCTTTTACGAATCATCGACTTCAGAATCCAATCTTGAAACCAATCTTCTTTTTCATAATCGTTAAAGGGTATGACCTGCGCGCCGTGATTGAAGTAGGTATTTAGAATTCGGCGGCTCGAAAAACGTCCACCAACGCCCCGACCCTTATCAATGACAACATGGGAAATATTTTTGCGGGTCAGCTGATGAGATATTAAAGCGCCCGATAGGCCCGCCCCAATGATCGCGTAGTCATGTACCATTTTTTTAAACTACAATAAATTTAGACAGTTGGCTTTAAGTTTTTGTTTAAACAGATTTATGTCCGTCTTGCGTCCAAGTATTTTTTCAACGCTAATCATCGTCGACGTTTTAAATCCGCACGGATTCATGCCCACGAAAGCTTCCGGATCATGGGTCAAATTAATTGCGGCTCCGTGATACGTAACCCATTTTTTAACCGCAATTCCTAACGAAGCTACTTTATGATTGCCGACCCAAACTCCGGTCTCGTCGGTTTCGGCAGTTTGCCCCGGAATTTTTTGCGGGGTTTTACCGACGGCCTCGATATCAAATTCTTTCAAGGTTTCTACAATTGCATTTTCGACCGCACGTAAATAACCGCGAACTTCTTGAGGACGTCGACCCGAACGTGATTCTTTCAAACTTAAGATGGGGTACACGACAAGTTGCGAAGGTCCATGGTAAGTCGCGCGTCCGCCTCTAGAAACTTCGACAACGGGCCCGCCCCATGCGAATAGATCATCGGCCTGGCTTTGGCGCCCTAAAGTGACGACGGCGGGATGAGAGCAAAATATCAGGTAACCCGGATGAGTTTCGCCGTCCACTTCGGCGACCGCAACTTTTTCAACGTATTCTATTTGTTTCGAAAGGGCCTGTTCGTAATCGATCAAACCCCAATCTTCGAAAATCATGATCGCCTAAGCATTCGCATTTTTGCTTGCGCCGTGAAGAGGCTTTTGAATGATATGAATCGCGTGCCCTAAAGTAGCTTCTGCCGCCTCCATCATCGTTTCGCCCAAAGTAGGGTGAGGATGGATGCTTAGCGCGATGTCTTCTAAGCGCGCGCCCATTTCGACCGCTAAGACGGCTTCCGATATAAGATTCGACGCCTCGGGACCTACGATGTGAATTCCTAAAATGACGTGCGTTTTTTTATCCGCAATCATTTTCACGAAACCTTCAGTTTCCATCATGCTGACGGCTTTTCCGTTCGCCGCGAATGGGAACTTAGAAATAAGTAAATCGTTGTAACCCTTCGCCTTGCATTCGGCTTCAGTCATGCCGGCCGAAGCAATTTCGGGATCCGTGAAAACAACGGCCGGAACCGTTTTCGCATCGTAAACGCGGTTAACACCCGAAATAATTTCGGCAACCATCACGCCTTCGTGCGATGCCTTGTGGGCTAACATCGGCTGTCCGCAAATATCCCCAATGGCGAAAATGTGCGAGACGTTAGTGCGACGTTGAGCATCCACTTTGATGAAACCGCGTTCATCCACCGCAATGCCCGCAGCCTTTAGATTAGATTGATCACCATTTGGCCGACGCCCGACGGTCACTAGGATTTTTTCAGTTTTAATGGTTTCAACTTTGCCATTAAGTTCGTACGAAACTTCATAGCCTGTGCCGACTTTCTTCTGACTTTTCGCTTTCGCGGAGTAGATGACTTTGACGCCAGATTTTTCGATTTTTCGCGAAACAACTTGCGCGCATTCGGGGTCAACCACCCCGGCGAGTAAAGTCGTGTTCGCTTCAACGATCGTGACCTCAGTGCCTAATTTTCGTAGGTAAGAAGAAATTTCTAAACCAATGTACCCGCCGCCGATGACGACGATCGATTTCGGAATGGCGTCAAAAGCCAAGGCGCCCGTAGAGGAACAAATATCTTTTTCATCAAATGCAAACCCCGGAATTTCGATGGGGCGTGAGCCCGTGGCAACGATAAAATATTTCGCGGTTACGGATTCATTACCAACCGTGATTTCCTTTGGGCTTTTAAACTCGGCCTGGCCTTTTAAAATTGTAACCGTGTTACCTTTAAGAAGTTGATTCACACCGCCTGACATTTTATCGCAAACGGATTGCTTCCATTTCACCAAAGTCTTCATGTCGACATCGATATCGCCTTTAATATTTAAGCCCATCGATTTAAAATCATGCTGAGCCTTATGCAAAAGGTGAGTGGCGTTGATCATCGCCTTCGAAGGGATGCAGCCCACATTCAAACAGACGCCGCCTAAGGCTTCACGTTCCACAATCGCCGTCTTAAACCCCAGCTGCGCGGCCCGTATTGCGGCAACGTATCCACCCGGGCCTGAACCAATCACAACGATATCAAAATTTTGTGCCATTACGCCATCCCCATCATCAACACGCCAGGGTTTTGAATCTTGCCAAAAAATGATTTTAAGAAATTCGCGGCAACTGCGCCGTCGATCAAACGGTGATCACAAGTAACGGTGTAGTTCATCGATTTGATAAAACCAATTCCGCCGTCGGATTTCATGACGGGTTTATCAGAAATCTTGTACATTCCTAAAATAGCCACTTCGGGGTGATTAATGATTGGGGTCGCATATGTTCCACCGACCGAACCAATATTCGTGATCGTGATGCAAGCGCCTTTCATTTCATCGGGTTTCAATTTTCCATCACGGGCCCGCTTCGAAAGATCGATGATTTCTTTTGAAATATCTAAAATTGATTTTTGGTCTGCATTCTTGATGACCGGAACGACCAATCCGTTTGGAGTGTCGGCCGCAAAACCAATATTGAAATATTTTTTGTAAACAATTTGCGAGGCGTTATCGTCAATCGAAGCATTGAACATTGGGTATTCACGGATCGTTGCGATCAAGGCCTTCATTACAAAAGGAAGGTAAGTAATTTTGGTCCCATTTTTTTCCGCAAATTCTTTTAACGATTCACGCAGGGTGACCAACTGACTTACGTCAGCCTCATCCATCAAAGTAAAGTGCGGGATGATCGATTTAGACAACTGTAAGTTCTGCGCGATTTTTTTACGGATACCGATCAAATCAACGCGCTCTTCAAGTTGCGCGTTCGTAGAATTGAAAGCCGGCTTCGGAAAATTCATGGTTGGCGTTCCCGCAGACGTTGCGCCAGTTCCGTTACTAGATATTGAAGGTGATCCACCCTTTGATCCCATCACATCTTCACGAGTCACGCGTCCGGCTAAACCGGTACCGTGCATGCCGTTGATGTCGACTCCCATTTCGCGGGCTAGTCTTATTGTTGCGGGTGTCGCCAGAACTTTTGAATCAGCAACCGGAGGAAAAATTCCGCCCGCCGAAGCATTCATCGCGGGACTTTGATTTGTATTTCCAGATTTAGTGTAGGCTTGCGTCGGCGCATTCGCCGCAACCGTAGCGTGCACGGCATTCTGCGCTGCGGGAGATGGTGTCGCGTGTGAGGGCTGATTGGCGGTGGACGTCGCCGCTCCCCTAGACCCAGTCATCGTTAAGATAACATTCTCAACTTTGATCACTTCGCCCTTTTTAAATTTTAATTCCTTAACGACGCCCGCATAAGGTGAGGGAACTTCGACGGTCGCTTTGTCGGTCATAATTTCGGCAACGGTTTGATCGGCCTTAATTGAATCACCGATGTTGACCGTCCATTTAACCAGTTCACCCTCGGTGACGCCTTCACCTAATTCAGGAAGTTTGACTTCGATCGTTTTTCCGCCGGTCGCAGCTGAAGCTGGAGGATGTGCGCCGTTCGTTTTCGCTACGCCAGTTGCCGGCGCCGGGGCCGCTTGGGCCGGAGCCGTCGCCGCTGCGGGCGTTGCATTTGCCGAAGCCGCGTCATCTAAAGTTAAAATAACGCTTTCAACTTTGATCACTTGGCCCGGTTTAAATTTTAATTCTTTGACGACTCCAGCAATTGGAGAAGGAACTTCGACCGTTGCTTTGTCAGTCATGATTTCTGCAACCGTTTGATCAGCTTTGACCGAGTCGCCTGGCTTCACCAGCCATTTAACTAATTCGCCCTCGGTAACGCCTTCGCCTAATTCAGGAAGTTTAATATCAGTTGCCATTACGA
>CAXSEH010000074.1:0-13776 GCA_964236345.1 uncultured Bdellovibrionales bacterium | reverse complement strand
TATCCCAATCAAAATTTAGTCCTGGTTGATTTAGGAACGGCCACCACATTTTGCGCCGTCTCAAAAGATCGTGATTATTTAGGTGGTTCGATTATTGCGGGCCTAAAATTAAATATGGAAGCCTTAGAAGCGAAGACGGCGAAGCTACCGTCGGTTGAAATCGTCGCCCGCAGTGAAGCCTTGGGTCTTTCGACCGTCGAAAGCCTGCAGTCGGGCCTTTACTACAGTCATTTGGGGGCCATGCGTGAAATCATTAACCGATTAACCGCCGAGTGTTTCAATGGCGAAAAACCCACCATTATCGGAACGGGTGGCTTTTCAAGCCTATTTGAAAAAGAGAAAATTTTTGATAAAATAGTTCCCGACTTAGTTCTAAAGGGTAATTTAATTGCGCTGCAAATGAACCAGGCCGCTTCATCTAAAACTTACGGAGCCGAAAAATGAAAATAAATGTACTTTACGCAAAACTGCATCGCGCGACAGTGACGAACGCCGATCTTGAATACGAAGGATCCATTTCAATCGACAAAAAATTAATCAAAGAAGCGAAGCTTTTTGTTAATCAAAAAGTTGATATCTATAATTGCAACAATGGCGCACGCTTTTCTACCTACGTCATTGAAGGCGAAACCGGCGAGGTTTGTCTGAACGGAGCAGCCGCACGACACGTGCAAAAGGGTGACAAGGTCATCATCGTGGCTTACGCCTCAATCGACATTGCTAAGGCCAAAGATCATGAACCGACGGTGATTTTTGTAGATGATAAGAATCGAATCAAAGAACTTCGGCATAGTAAGAAGCCCGAAAAACGGGCCACGAAAACAATTTATTAATTGTACGAAGTAGCGGCCCGCATCTGTGCTTGGGCCGCGCGCGCCATCACTTTCCATTTTTTCATGTTCGCTTGAAATTCAATTTGGGCCAATTTCATTTCCGTTTTAAGGTGATTGATCTTTTCTAAACCTGAAGTTTGATATTCTGCCTTCAACTGTTCAAATCGAACCTGTGATTGAATCACTTTTTCTTGAATCGGCACTAATTGCTCTTCATAAAACTTAGAGTGATAAAATTTTTCGGCTTCGACCTGAAAACGGGCTTTTAAAATATCCGAAAATTGCACGGTCTTCAATTTTCGCGCAAGTCCCATCAGCGCGGCGATCTGGATCGACCACTTTGTGGGATCCCAGTGGTACCAGCGAATTCCGTTGCGGTAGTCGAACTGAAATTTATGATGAAAGTTGTGGTAGCCCTCACCGTGAGTGAGGAACGCTACAATTAAACTATCTTTCGCGGTTTTTTCTGACGAGTAAGGCGTTTTACCCAACGTGTGACTAAGCGAGTTTACGAAGAAAGTCGATTGCTGAGTCAAAAAGATCCGTAGGCCCCCAGCGATGAGCAAACCCAATAAAGCGTTACCCAACAAATGACCAATCGCTAGCGGCAAAATGTAGCCCACCATCACGGCCAAGTAGACATAATAGTTATGTTGGAACATGACCAATTTGTTTTTTAAAAGATCCGGAGCTTGTATCGGCAAATTCACCGAATCATTCTTCATCATCCAACCCATGTGCGCATACCAAAAACCTTTTTTAATCGAATACGGATCTTTATCCGTATCTTCAAAACGATGATGAATTCTGTGATCACTTGACCACTTTAAGCAAGATCCTTGAAAAGCCCCCGCGCCGATGAAAAGTAAAATGGCTTCTAAAATTGGATGGGCTTCGTAAGACTTGTGCGAATACAATCTATGATATCCCATCGTAATACTTAAGTTCGTTAATACCGCAAAAATAAGTCCAAAAATACTAATCCACATGACTTCACTTCCAGTATAACCGCTAGATAGGGCCAAGTACGGAATAAGAAGAACAAGCGTAATGACGGGATTTAAAATTAAAAATAATGTAACCGACCAGCAGATTTTTTTCAGATTTGTTGTCATAGGAATCATCCTAGCAGATTCAGTAACTAAACTCACTTCCAAATGTCAGACCCGCCGCAAAAACGTCCTGACCGATCCTTGACGTATAGACGTACGATCCAAGCACGCTTCTAAGACTATTCTTTAGCCAAGAATAACCCACTGAATAGTATGTGCTTTGACCGAAATACTTCACTTCTGGACCTAGTTGATGACTTACGCCCGCTAATACCTGATGGCCGAAATCAGAGTTCATTTTATAGCCAAAGGTCTGAATCATCGTAAACTTGTAATTTAAATCAGAACTTTCTTGAAATTGCGAATCCGTGGTGAATTCATGATCACCATTTCGAAAACCGTGACCGATGATGAAGGAAGATCCGTTGATAACGGCGGTTTGATTTTGGTAAGTCGATTCGTACCGGCTATAATCGGTCGGCGTGTTTCCAAGGTGGACGAACGAAGAATTCGTCGTTTCATCTTTTTTATAAAGGATAATTTGGCGAGTTCTTAAATGGTAACCAAGCGTGTAACCATCAGAAGACGCGTATCCGGAAATGGAAATTCCTGTTCCCAAAGATTTAAAATCTCCCTTGGTGTATGTCGTAGATCGAACGTTACTGACTAAACTTGTGTATTCTCCGAAGCCCGTGATTTCGGTCTGCGTGAATTGTCCGAAATAGCTCAACGCAAACGGAATACTTTTAAAAGCCATTGAATAGCCGAACAGAAATTGGGTTTGATCCATGGTCTGTTCATACTTTGTAATTGCGTCAGGAATATTAAACTTGGCCACGACTTTCACCTTAGTAGGCGATGTATTGGCGATGAAAAACTCATGAACCAAATTATTTCCCACTATAATTGTGCTGAGGTATCCAGGATTTAAGGTGAATGAACTGGCTTCGGCGCTGTCGGATTTCGATGACAGTGTTCCTAAAGTGTTGCCACTTAGGCTGTAAGAATCTTTTTTCTTTCGATTAAGCAAACTAGGGTTATAAAATGACGGCGCGGTCGAATCCGTTAAAGCGGCCCCCGAATTACCCATCAGTCCTTCGAAAAGTCCTTGGGCAATTTGCGCTCTAACTTGAACGGAAAAAAATAAGATTAAAAGTGCGTACTGGTGTCGACCCGAAAAAGTTGAATCGCGTCGACGACTGCCTGAGGTTTGTAAGCTTGAGATTCTTCGAACCACTGTATTTGACTCCAACCCAGCGTTTGAAATTCTGGCTTCGACACATCGCGAGTGTTTACGAGTTCAAAAAAGTTTTTGATGTGTGCCAGTTCTTTCGCCTTCATTTCAAATGATGGCAGATGGAATTGAATGAAGGCAAGTTGTTTGTTGCTGCTCGAAAATGACTGAATCCCTTTCTGAACAAGCGAGCTGAAATCAATATTTTTCTTTTGATCACAGCCCTTGATAAGCAGTAATTTTTCGGCCTGATTAAAGAATTGTTTCATCTGGATTTCTTTGAGCCCCAAACAAGCAAAATAAATATGCTGTTGCGATTTCATTTGATCGAACGAAGACAGCGGCAGACCCGTGGCATTGGGTAAAATCCAAATTTGCGTTTTATCTTTTATGGCCATTTGTAGTTGTGGATTTTGAATGGATATTTTCTGTAAATTTTTGAACAACGCCGATTTTACGCTAATTTCTTCCGGGTATTCAACTAAGTAATCAAAGTAGGCTTCGGCGAAAGAATCATTCACGCCGGCTTGCTGCAGGTGAAAGGCAACTCGCGAATAGAATTCACGGTATTCTTTTTCGTTCTGAATCAAGGTTGAAGAATTCATCAAGTCTGTCATTTTTTTGATATTCATCATACCCTGTTTTAAAGGATGCTCGTCGGTTAGCAGCATCTCGATGGCTTTTTCCGAGCTAAGCTGCTGAGTTTGAAGATAGCGCGGCAACAGGTGCAAGAAGCGAATCTTTTCGGGAAAAGTCAGTTCGGTATAAGACTTAATCCACACGGTGGTCATAAGGGGCCGCAAACTAAGCGACAAAAGCAATGGCAAATTCAACTGTTCTTCATTTTTTATTTGTCCGCAATCGGCGTAATGTTCTGAAATTTTCCATGGCGAATCGCAATAACCGTCTTTTGATTTTAAAACTTGCGGCCAACGGGCTCCTCCCACTTTTGTTCGCATTTTAAGAATTGGGTCTTCAATTTCAACCTGACCGCGAGAGGCGTAAAGCAAAAAATCAGCGGCGACTTCTATAAATAGTTTCTGAGAATTAAGTTCAGTCTTCAATCTTTCAGACAACCAAATTTTAAGGATGCCATGTTCTAAGTGACCTTCCGAAGCTAACAATTGAGAACCAATTTCAAGTTCATGATCTTGAATTTTGAAGGCTACCGGCTGTAGTTCATTAATACGGATGGTAATGGGACGTTCGAAATTATCAATACTTCTTAAGAAGACAGACATTCCTTCGATTCGAGATTCCAACTGATCAATATTGAGGTCAAAATAGCGTGAATAGACGACCTTTTTAAAGCTTGAACATTTATACAAGGACTCTGTTCGGTCATATTGGATGATGTCGATTTTTTCGACAACCCTAGAATCAATACATTGAGGCCTTTTGATGGAAATCATCAGTCCCATTAAGACGACGAATAGACCTGCAGATAAGCTTAACAACCAACGTTCTGTGTTCATAACCACTTACTTTTGCAAGACCAGGGCCCGAGATTGGCCACTGCGGCGATGAACGGAAACTTTTAGTTTTTATCCTTGCTTCGCTCCCCGATTGTCTTTTAGCGTAGTTGCACGAGGGGTTTTATGAAAAAATATGCTTTATTGCTTTTAGTTTTGGCTTCGAGTTCGGCTTTTGCTTTTGATTTTCCGATCAACAAGCTTGCGCTTGAATCTAAACTTCCACTTACCTTCACTGCAGATTATGACTTTGAAGGAATCGTCGCTTTGTCGAACTGTTCGGGTAGCCTGATCCAGCTAGAGGGCGTGTCGGACGCAAACAACGCATTGATATTAACGAATGGACACTGTCTTGATGGTGGATTCACGAACCCTGGAGAATTTAAATACAAGCAGCCAAGTTCTCGCGCCTTTACGTTGTTGAATTCGACGGCGGGCAGTGCGGGGCGTGTGACCGCCACTCAAGTTGTTTATTCAACGATGACAAAAACCGATATAACAATTTATAAACTACGCGAAACTTACGCTGAAATTAAAGCGAAGTATGGCGTGCGTCCGATGACATTATCTTCTGCGCATCCAGAATTAAATTCGCCCATCGAAGTTATCTCAGGATACTGGAAACGTGGTTACACTTGTGCGATTGAAGCTTTCATCCCGCAATTAATGGAAGCTGGTTGGGTTATGACAGATTCGATGCGCTATTCTCGTCCTGGCTGCGAAACTATTGGTGGTACGTCGGGGTCTCCAATCGTCAAATTGGGTACAAAAATAGTTATTGGCATCAACAACACTGGAAATGATGACGGTGAAAATTGCACGATGAATAATCCATGCGAAGTCGATCAAGATGGAAAAAGAACGGCGACGAAGGGTTACTCGTACGCGCAACAAACTTTCCAAATTTACTCTTGCTTAACAACGACGAACGAAATTGATTTAGCAGTCGAAGGTTGCCAGCTCACTCATTAGTTTATTACAGCATGGGCGAAACTAAATTTGCGGCTCGCGAAAAAAGTTGGCCTAGATAGGTTTGCTTTTCGAAGTCGTGCGTTTTGATTTCGGCACATTTAGAAAAATCTTCGATCAGCATTTTTTCCATTTCGGCGGTAAAGGCGACATCAGTCGTTACCGCTTGAATCTCAAAATTAATAAATAAAGACCTTGAATCAAAATTTGTAGAGCCAACTACGCCATAAGATGAATCCACTAGTATTACCTTCTGGTGAATGAAGGCGGCTTTATACTGATAGATTTTGACTCCGTAAAAATGTAATTTTTCAAGGTAGATCTTAGAAGCCGCATCAACTACCAAGTTATCACTTCTTGATGGAACAATAATTCTGACATCTACGCCCCGCTGGGCCGCTAAGGCTAAAGAATTAACCAGTCCTTCCGGCGGAACGAAATAGGGATTTGAAATCCATAATCTGGTCTTCGCTTGATTAATCAAAGTCATTTGCAGAAGTAAGGCGGCTTCCGATTCGTCCGCAGGACCCGTATTGAGCACCATCACTTCTGAATTGCGCGCCGCTATGTAAGGGTGCCAGTTCAGGTTAAGAACATCGCCGCTAGCCCAGTTCCAATCTTTTACAAATGAAAGTTGCGTGGCCAGAGCAGCCGGCCCTTCGATTTTAACGTGAGTGTCTCGCCAACCTTTTAAAGTCTCATTCGTAATGTTTAGGCCGCCAACGAAGCAAACGTTTCCATCCACCACAATTACTTTTCGATGATTACGGAAATTGATTTGAATCTTCGCGTCCAATGCTTTTCCGATTTTAAAAGGCAGAACTTGAATCCCGACGCCCGTTAATTCTTTGACAAACTTTTTCTTAAGCCTAGTGCCAATGTCATCGTACAAAAAATAAACTTTTACTCCTTGCTTCGCTTTCTGCATTAACGCTTCTTTGAATCTGGCCCCGGTAGAATCGTTACAAAATATGTAGAATTGAAACAAAATGTAATCTTGGGCTTTACCAATTTGATCAAGCATCGAAGCGTATGTTTCATCGGCATCGATTAAAAGTTTAATTTCGTTATGGTTAGTGAATGCAGGTTGCCGAACCGAGTCTGCGATGGCCTTAAAGGGTGTCAGGGCTGAATCTAACTTTGTTTCGGCTCCGTAAACGCGGTGTAGATTATCACGAACATCCTGCACCTTTTTGTCCACTTTTCTTAATTTGCGCGTGTACTTATTAAATCGATTGCGTCCAAAAACTAAAAAGGCCGGGATCATCAAAAATGGAAAACTAATTAAACCCACCACCCATGCGGCCGTACCTTGGGGCGTCCGAGACCTCCATAGCGCAACGATGGCGAATAGAAATCCCAAAGTATAAGCTCCCAAGGAAATTGCCGTTACAAATTTATTGTCCATTTGATCCGTTGTCTGCGTTAAGCGGTTTTAACATTCCGACATATCCCACCTTTGAAGAAAGTGGATGGTTGATCATCGGTTGCAGCCATCGGTGAATATCAATAAGCTTTTGCAGACTTAAATTCGTTTTTACTTTCATACCGTCAAACATGTACACAACATCTTCCGTCGCAACGTTGCCGGCAGCGCCAGGAGCGTAAGGACATCCGCCCAAACCGCCGATGCTCGAGTCAAAAACTCGAATGCCAAGGTCGTATGCGGCTAAGATATTGGCTAAAGATTGGCCCCGTGTATCGTGAAAGTGACCGGCTAATTTTTTTATGGGAATAACTTTTTTTAATTTACCGAATAAGGATTTTATCTGTCCGACGTTTGCGACGCCAATCGTGTCGCCAATTGAAATTTCATATACGCCGAGGGCGTGCATCCGTTTTGCGATTTTTACGACCTTTGCTTCGTCGACCGCGCCTTCAAACGGACAACCAAAGCAGGTAGATAGATAACCTCGTACTTTGATTTTATTTTTTTTAGCCATTTGCATGATTTTTTCGAATCGTTTGAAACTTTCTTCAATGGAACAGTTGATATTTTTTTGCGAAAAGGATTCGGTGCAGGCGCCAAATAGGGCTACTTCTTTGATTCCAGAATCAATGGCCTGCTGCATGCCCATTTCGTTCGGGACCAAAACACTGGGAAATAAAACTTTATTCGCTTTTCGGCGGTTCATTTCTTGTAAGACTGCCTTGGTTAAATCAGCGGTGGGCGCCATCTGCGGGACCCACTTCGGCGAAACGAAAGCGCCGATTTCAAAATGCCGGCTTCCCGCATCGATCAATTTTTTACAAAGATCGTATCTTTGTTCTACCGTTAAGTGGGAAGATTCGTTTTGAAGGCCATCACGTAGGCCAACTTCGACGATTCGCACCGAACTCATTTGGCCAGCGCTTTCAACTGCACAAGCAACGATCCTAAAGTGACCTGGTCGTTTACTTTTACGGTTATTTTTTCGACACTAGATTCAATGTCGGATTTTAATGTATATTCCATTTTCATCGCCTCCATAACGATAAGGGCATCGCCTTTCTTGACCGCTTGCCCTTCGCTAACGAAAACCTTCGTAATTTTGCCCGGCATCGGCGCTTTTATTTTGTCTGGTGATTTCTCGAGGGTCTTGCTTTTTGTATGAGAGCTCTGAGAAAGTTCAACCACGTCGTACGCAAATATTTGTTCCCCGATTTTGAACCAGATTTTTTTATCGATAATTTCAGAAATGATTTTTTGGTCTTTCCCATTAACGGAAATGACGTTTTCGCTTTTCACTAAACACCTCTCCAGAAAGAGTTCCACGGAGACGAACTAAATTGGGCTTGTCCGCCGGTCACAGAGGCTTGTAACGATTTCGTTTTTTTGTAAATTTCCTGAGCCCATCCTTTAACGAGCTTAGCGTCTACGGTCGATTTTAAACCTTCGCCGAAATGGGACTCGATAAAACGGGTTGTCATTTTTCCCGATTGAAACTCTTCGTGGCTTAAGATTTCAATTAAGTACGGAATATTCGTGTATACGCCAAACACGGTTGAGTCTTTTAAAGTTCGAATCATTTTTTGAATAGCGCGGCTTCGGTTTTCGTCCCAAACGATGACTTTCGCGATCATGGGATCATAATGTGCCGTAATGGTGTCGCCCGATTCAAATCCGAATTCGTAGCGTCTTCTAGGTCCTTCGGGCCATTGAACGAGGCCTAGCAAACCGGTTGACGGAACCCCCCCGGCGTAAGGATCTTCAGCATACACGCGGCATTCAATTGCGTGGCCTTTCGGAATTCTGATTTCGTCTGATTTAAAAATAAATTGCTGCTGGGCCGTCAGAATTTGCATTTTAACAAGGTCAACGCCCATCACCTCTTCGGTCACGGGATGTTCAACTTGCAAACGGGTATTCACCTCAAGTAAATAAAACTTTTCATCTTGCAATAAAAACTCAACGGTTCCGGCATTTGTGTAGCGACCCAGCGTTGCGATCGCGCAGGCGACCTCGCCCATTTTTCGGCGAAGATCGGGGGTCAATGAAGGGGATGTGGCCTCTTCGATGATTTTTTGGTGACGCCGCTGCACCGAACATTCGCGATCAAAAAGATGAACCACGTGGCCCGTACAGTCGCCGAAAATTTGGAATTCGATATGCTTTGCGCGGTCCAAATATTTTTCTAGAAAAACTTGCGATGATCCGAATGCGGACTGAGCCTCGCGCTGCGCCGATTCGATTAACTCTTTGGCTTCGGTTAAATCGCGAATCAACTTCATCCCGCGACCGCCGCCCCCGGCCGCCGCTTTCACGATAACCGGTAAACCGATCTGTTCGACTTCCTTAACGAGAAAATCAATATCTTGCTTTTCGCCTTGATAGCCCGGGATTAACGGTAAGCCCGCTTGCTGGGCCAAATTTTTAAAGGAAACTTTGTCCCCTAATTTCCGAATGGCGTCCGAAGTAGGCCCGATGAAAATCAGGCCTGCTTTTTCGCATTGTTCGGCAAAATCGGCATTCTCAGAAAGAAAACCAAAACCGGGGTGAATGGCATCTGCGCCCGCGGCCAGGGCCCCATTTATATTCGCTTCGATATTTAAATAACTTTGCGCGGTTGGCGCAGGCCCAATGCAAATTTTCTTATTCGCCAAACGGTAAGCCCGAGATTGCGAATCAACATCGGAATGGAGCAATACCGTTTCGATGCCCAGTTCTTCACAGGCGCGAATGATGCGAACCGCAACTTCTCCTCGATTAGCAATGGCTACACGGCGTATTTGTTTCATGAAATAACATTATTATTCTTTTTTTTTAATGTCACTTTATGTAGTGTCATCTCATATGAAAATTGGTCTCTACTTAGATGAAGTATCGATGGAAGTTTTGAAAAAGGGCGTATTCGTCAGTTGTGAACCCAAAGAAAGTATCGAACAACTGGCCCCGGGCCTGCCTGACGAACGCATGGCAGAAATCGGGCAAGTTTACTTAGTCGCCAACATGGCAAAAGAAACGCAAGGTAAGGCCAAATTAGTTGACGCATTTGTAACGACTTTCGGGCAACCCGACGGTCGTCTGATTGAACTAGTTGGTTTTCAACACGATGTTGAAAAGTTTAGAAAAGAATATGGAAACTTCTACCGCAAACAGTTTCCCAACGTCGAGTTGAATGACGAAACTGAACTGTTCGTAACCATCTACGAACCGGTTAAAGACAGTTAGTGGGTTAGTCAGTGCGTCATCCTATTTTTTCTCTAAAAATTCTTTTAACCGATCTTGCGCTTCGACACTCACCCTGCGATCGCTAATGACCTTCGTGGTTAAACGTTTTTGATCGATCCACAATAATCCGCCCTCAATTTCGTTGAGCAACTTTTTCGTCTCGCGCATGGCCTCGGTCCCGTTTGCCGAAAATTTTTGAACTTCATCAACCCATGATTCGTAGTTTGGTAAAACCCGATGAACTAATCCGGCTCTGAGCGCAGTTTCCGCGGTGAAAATTTCTGCGCTTAGCATCAGGGGTCGAACAAATCCATCGCTTACTTTACGAAGAACAAAACTAGAAATGACCGCCGGAACTAAACCCAACTTTACTTCGCTAAAGCAAAAATTTGTTTTGGCATCGGCCATGACGTAATCGCAACACGCCAGTAACCCCACGCCCCCACCGTAAACGGCTCCTTGAGCAACGCCAATAATGGGAACCTGACAATGGGCGATCGCTTCGAACATGTCCCATAGTTTCCGAGAATCTTGCACATTTTGTTCAAGATCGAATTTGACCATTTCCCTCATCCAATTTAAATCGGCTCCGGCGCAAAAGGCCGTTCCTTCTGCGGTCAATACAACTGCTTTTGTCTTCCCATCTTCGTTCAAATTTTTAAAGGCCAAAGTAATTTCCGAAATCATTTCTGGGTTAAATGCATTTTTGACATCGGGTCTATTCAAGGAAAAGACCTTCATGTTAGAATCACCTTTAAAGTCTTCGATCTTTAAAAATTTCATATCAACATCCTGTCTTTTTCATTCGGGCTTTTATTTTTACATCTTTAATACGCTGTTTTATCCAGGTTCGCTTTTCTGGATTCTGAACGATACAAATTTCTTTTTGCGTTTTACAATCAACTTCGTCGCAAACGATATCGTGACGAAACAGTTCGACATAATTTTCGGCCACTTTGATTTTTTCGATCAAAAGAAGGCCGTCGCGTTTTTCCAAAACTAAGAATTTTTTATTCTTGGACTTGTCCCTAAAAACGGTTGGCTTTTTCATTTTAGAGCCAGATAGAATTTGTAATTTAAAGTTTGTAAAATTATTGATTTCAGAATCTTTAACGCCGCAAATTCCTAAAACTAAGTGATCTTTGGTTTCAGTTAAAAAAACCGGAGTGGTCATCGAACCGTTGTTCGCGGCCGAAGGGCAAACATAAGTTGCGGCATTCTCTGGAGGCTTCGCCACCGCAAAATTCGTCAAAAAATATAATATTACGAACAAAGCGTTCATCCGTTTCCTTATCGTTGGAAATCCATTTACATTCTAAAAACGCCCTGCATTCTTGGTCCCCACTCTTTATTTAAGCTGGCGGCAATCCCCAGTGCCAAAACCCGACGAGTGTCTTTAGGATCTATGATACCGTCATCCCAGATTCTTGCGGAAGAGAAATAAGCCGAACTTTCGATTTCGTACTTTTCTAGGGTCGGTTTTTTGAATTTCGTTTGCTCAGCCAGCGTCATCGTCTGATTCTTTGTCGCCATTTGGTCTAATTTAACCGTCAGTAAAACATTGGCCGCTTGTTCCCCACCCATCACGCTAATTTTGGCGTTAGGCCACATCCATAGTTGTCGAGGTTGATAGGCTCGACCGCACATGCCGTAGTTACCGGCGCCGTAAGATCCGCCAATGACGACCGTAAACTTCGGAACCCGCGCGTTCGATACGGCCATCACCATTTTTGCGCCGTGCTTTGCGATTCCTTCTTGTTCGTACTTTTTCCCGACCATGAAACCCGTTATATTTTGCAAAAAGATCAGCGGAACTTCGCGTTGCTCGCACAGTTCAATAAAATGGGCCGCCTTCTGGGCACTCTCGCTAAAAAGCACCCCGTTATTCGCGATTATTCCTACGGGCATTCCCCAGATATGGGCGAAACCCACCACTAGAGTCTTTCCGTAAAGGGGTTTAAATTCGTGAAAATCGGAACCGTCAACGATCCGCGCGATCACTTCGCGAATATCAAACGGAATGCGTGAGTCACTGGGTAATAATCCATAAATTTCATCAATCGAGTATACGGGTTCAACCACCGGCAAAGTTTTCATTTGCACGGCCTTACGTTTATTCAAGTGTCGAACAATAGAGCGGGTTATTTCCAAGGCGTGCGCGTCGTTTTCGGCAAAGTGATCCGTCACGCCAGAAATTTCACAGTGCGTGTGCGCGCCGCCAAGCTCTTGCGCATCGACGATTTCGCCGGTTGCCGCTTTCACCAAGGGTGGGCCTCCAAGAAAAATCGTTCCGTTATCTTTCACGATAATGTTTTCGTCACTCATGGACGGAACGTACGCTCCTCCGGCCGTGCACGAGCCCATCACAACCGAAATTTGCGAGATGCTCATGGCACTCATTCGAGCTTGATTATAAAAAATACGGCCGAAGTGGTCACGGTCCGGGAAAACTTCAGCCTGAAGTGGCAAATAAGCGCCGCCGCTATCGACCAAATAGATGCACGGAAGCCCATTTTCCATCGCGATTTCTTGAGCGCGTAAATGTTTTTTAACCGTCATGGGAAAGTACGTTCCACCTTTTACGGTGGCATCGTTAGCAACGATGATACATTCGGTGCCTTCGATCACGCCGATCCCCGTAACTATTCCTGCTCCTGGAGCCTGATCTTCGTACATATCTTTTGCCGCTAACGTCGAAAATTCTAATAACGCCGTTCCCGGATCGACCAAAAATTCGATTCGTTCCCGGGCCGTCATCTTTCCGCGTGCTTTGTGCTTCTTAATCGCTTCTTCGCCGCCGCCAAGTTGAACCAAACTGACTTGTCTTTTCCAAGCATCTACCTGTTCAAGTAAAGCCGCCTTGTTCTTTTTAAATTCAACGGATTGCGTATCGATCGATGTTTCTAAAACCACAAGATTTCCTAACCGATTAAATTTATTGTTTCGATATGAAGTTTTAAAGAAGCTTTATCATTTTTAGCAACTCGGATTTCTAGCTCAATGGGGGCTTTATTATTTTTTTGTAAAAGGACGAAAAAATCATCCAGCTCGTGCGCCCCAACTTTCAAAACTAGATTCAGATCTGAATTCCATTTATTTTTCTTAACTAGACTAAGTTCAGATCCCGTTAATTGAAAAAAACTTTCCGGAATTTGCCTTTGAATGAAGGTTTTTGCCATTTCTAAAACGGCGTTGGTGACTAGACCTTGGTGTATTTCCTGTTGTGAATCTAAATTTGTTTTGTCGGCTGGAATAGTGCCTTTTATTTCCAAATCTGACACTTCGTACATTCGGAATCCCGTTCCTAAAAGCTCTGGCGCTAACCAATCAAGGGCGTAACTTAAAGCAGGACGTAAGGACTTAGGACTTTTAACCTGGGCCCAAGTTTTGAATTCTTTCAACTTACCCGTGACGACTTCGGCGTACCTTTTTTTCGAAATTTCTTTTTTCACTTTAGATGGGCTCATTTCTCTCCTTGCCTAAAAGAACGCTAGCATGATGAAGTAGATGTTGTCACATCAAGTTGATTTGTCAGGAGGCAACAATGATTAAATTGCTTAGCTTT
>CAXSEH010000073.1:0-13843 GCA_964236345.1 uncultured Bdellovibrionales bacterium | reverse complement strand
CGTGACGGATCTTTTAAATTTGATCGTAACGGAATGTTAACGACAAGCTCGGGACAAATCGTTCAGGGTTACCAAGCAAACGATAAAGGTAAAATTGAAACTAAGTTAGGAAATCTGAAATTCCCTAAAGCATTACAAAACGCGATTGCTACAAAAGAAATTAAGTTAGACCTGAACTTAGATTCACGAGTTGCGGTTGACGGTAAAAAGTTTGACGCGAAAGATCCATTCCAAACTTCTGATTACGCGACGGCCGTTGAGACTTTCGATTCTCAGGGTAACAAGCACGTTCTAAATCTTTTCTTTAACAAAGGACAAGATCGTACTTGGTCATTCCACGGAATGGTCGACGGTAAAGAGATGGAAAATGCAACCTCGAATCAAGATTTAACCCTAGCGTGTGAAGGTAAAGTCAAATTTACTGAAGATGGAAAATTACAATCTCAGGAAATGTCGACCATGGCCTTCAACTTTAAGGGCGGCGCTAAGCAAGATCAGCAAATTAAAATTAATTTTGGTGAAGATTTAGCTAAAGGCGGAACCGGGGACGGAACGAAGCAGTTTGGTAAAGAATCTGACATGATCACTTGGCATCAAGATGGATACGCTGCGGGTATGGTTACGGGCTTAGCGTTCAATGATGAAGGAGTTCTTTCAGCGTCTTACACGAATGGTAATACGATGGATTTAGGCCAAGTTGTTTTAGCTAAATTCGAAAATCCAGAATCATTATTTAAAATGGGCGGAAATTTATTTAAGCAGTCCCGTGACTCAGGAGAACCTTCGATCGGTGCTCCACGGTTATCTGGTCGTGGTACGATCATGTCGAAATCATTGGAACGATCGACGGTCGATTTAGCCGCTGAATTCGTTACGATGATCACTGATCAACGTGCGTTCCAGGCCAATGCGAAAACCATCACCACTTCAGACGAACTGATGAACGAAGTGATTCAACTTAAACGTTAATCATAGAATCTAGAAATGATGCAAAAATGGGTGCTTAATGCACCCATTTTTGTTTAGAGCCTAGCCCCGCCTTGACGATTGGCCGGCTAGATAACCAGAAATCTGGATTTAGGAAGTTAAACAGAAATCCGATATTACAGTATGGATGATTTCGAAGTAGTTATAAAAAATGAATTCTTAGATGAAGCGGGCCAATCACTGATCGATACGGAACAGTGTTTTCTAATGTTAGAAAACGACCCCCAAAACGTTGAAAATTTAAATAAGATTTTTCGCTTGGCGCACAACCTAAAGGGTAGCTCTAAAGCCGTCGGATTTTTCGATATGAGCGCTTTCACGCACGAGTTTGAAAGTTTCATTTTAAAATTAAAAAATGGCGACTTGGCCTTCACGACCGAAATTATCAGCCTACTTCTGACGTGTAACGATCATCTTATTAAAATGGTCGATGCTCTTAAACAAAATCACGACGCGAAAATTGACTCTTCCGGCTTACTCGCGCAAATGCTGCATTTACAAAATGCCCCAACGGAGATGGTAGCCGAAACGCAACCCGAAGAAGTTGCTGAAGAAATTGTGGAAGAGATTCAACAACCTACGCCACCTGAAAGTAACGAAATTGAACCAAACTTAGAACTACTACGAGAATTAATGGGCGAATTAGCCTTGGCACCGGCGGCCGAGACACCGCCAATGCCTAGCACCCCGCAACCGACTCCGGCTGCCTTAGCGACCGCGAAGGGTCCGCAAGCGGTTGAAGAAAGTATGCGAATTTCTGTTTCAAAATTAGAATCCCTTTTAAACTTTGTCGGCGAGATGGTTATTTTACAGAGCGTTCTTAAGGAACAAACTCAAGGAACTGAATCGGCATTACTTAGAAAAACCATTCAGCAAATTGGAAAAGTTGTGAAGGAGATTCAAGACATTTCAATGAGTCTACGAATGGTGCCAATTAAGCCAACATTTCAAAAAATGCAAAGAATCGTGCGCGACACGGCGAACGCGGTTCAAAAAGATGTCGTCATTAAATTGGTTGGCGAAGATACCGAACTTGATAAAACTGTACTAGAAAAAATTAATGATCCGTTAGTGCATCTTATTCGAAATTCCGTCGATCACGGGATCGAGTCGGCAGAAATTCGTCTTGCTGATGGAAAGCCATCTAAAGGTACCGTCACCTTGTCGGCCGCGCAAAAATCCGGGAAGTTAGTGATCGAAGTCACAGATGACGGCGGAGGCTTAAATCCCGAAAAGCTAAAAAAGAAAGCCATCGAAAAAGGCATTCTTAAGCCAGGAGTTGAACTTACGGACAAGGAAGCCTACGCGCTTATTTTCGCACCTGGGTTTTCGACGAAAGAACAAGTTTCTGACGTTTCGGGACGTGGGGTCGGGATGGATGTTGTTAAAACAAATATTAACGAGTTATCGGGCGAAATTCAAATCATATCCGAACTGAAAAAGGGAACGACTTTTCAAATTACCCTTCCGCTTTCGTTAGCGATCATCGACGGTATGGTCGTTAGTTTTGCCAATGATAAATTTGTTATCCCATTAAATCAGGTTTACGAAACATTGCGACCCAAAGAAGAGCAGCTTCAGTTTAACCAAAGCTTGGGTTACACCCTTATGCTTCGCGGAGAAAACTTGCCACTTTTTAGAATGGGCGAATTTTTCAGTTATCAAAGTAAGTTACAGACAACTGACATGATTGCCTTAGTCATCCGATCTACTCCAAAACCATTTGCGATATTGGTCGATGATATCTTAGGTCAGTTTCAGGTCGTTGTTAAAAAGCTCAGCAGTGAACTTCAAAACATGAAGGGCATTAGCGGTTCAACAATATTGGGTGACGGAAAGCCGTCATTTATCATTGAGCCTAACGATTTGATTAAACGTCCACGAACCCCAACCGTTCCTAAAACTCAGGTAAGTGCCTAATGTCGGAACCACGTGAACTTATATTAGCCGTCGTCGAAGAGGTTTCCCAAATCGTTTCGCACATGTCGGGAATTCAATTGGGAACGAAGCAAATTGTCATGGTTGAAAATCGCTTGAAGGCCCGAATGGTCCGCATGGGCATCAGCGACTTTACCTCTTATCTTGATCATCTGAAAGAACATAAAGAAGAAGAAAGCCAAGCGCTGCTTTCACTTATGACGACTCATCACACTTATTTCTTTCGTGAATTTTCGCACTTCGAATTTTTGCTGAATAAAGGCTTAGATGTTCTTATTCAAAAAGCCAAAAAACGAGGCGATAACAAAATAAGAATCTGGTCTGCCGCCTCCAGTCGCGGGCAAGAAGCATATTCTTTAGCCATGTTTTTCAAATTTCATTTGGAACATTCTAACTCGGGCGTAGATTTCGAAATTTGGGGAACCGATGTCGATCCAGAATCTGTGGGTCACGCAAAGAATGCGGTCTACAAGGCCGAAGAGCTGAAGCGGTCACCCGCGATGTACATTGGCGACAACTGGATCAGGGGAAAAGGCGACGTTAAAGATTTTTGCAAATTAAAAGAAGAGTTAAAATCAAAATGCCAGTTTACCACGTTAAATTTATTAAAGCCTGAGAGTTTCCTTAAAGGTAAAAATTTCGATGTCGTATTTTGCCGTAACGTTTTTATTTATTTTAATCAGGCCCAAATCAAATCTTGTTCGCAGGAAATCCTTAAGCACGTTGATCCCGACGGATTCTTATTTTTAGGTGTATCTGAAACCTTAAACGGCTTGGGAGTGAATGCCGTCACTTCGGGACCTTCGGTCTATCAACATCCAAGACCGGCACAAACTTTTAAAATTCCGCTTACCGCCCCGGCGGCAAAGAAACCTGATGTCCCGCTGGAAGTTCTTTGTGTTGACGACTCGAAAGCCATTCTTACATTATTAAAAAGTATCCTTACGAAGGAAACGGGTTTCATCGTAAAAGCCACGGCCAGCAACGGTTTAGAAGCACTTGAAAAAATTAAAACGCAAAAATTTGACGTCATTACCTTAGATATGCACATGCCCGAATTAGACGGGATCGGCTTTTTAGAGAAATCTAAAAACTTAGATCGCCCACCGGTTATCGTCCTTTCTTCAATTAATCGCGACGATACTTCTATTGCTCAGAAAGCGTTGTCATTGGGCGCAAAAGATTACGTGGAAAAACCGAGTTTAGAAAATATTGGGCAAGCAAGTAATGAAATAAGGGCTAAATTGAAGATGGCCATTTCACAAAACCTGAACAAGAAGGCCGAACCAGTTATTCCGATGCGAAAAAAGAAAGTGTTGATCGTCGATGATTCCAAAACTATTCGACAGCTTCTTATTAAAATTCTTTCCGAAGATCCGCAGCTTGAAATCGTTGCTGAAACTGACAAGCCTTTAGATGTTGAACGATTAATCGAAAAGCATCGTCCCGACGTAATTACTTTAGACATTCATATGCCGGATATGGATGGGGTAACGTTACTGAAAAAAATTCAACCCAAATATAAAATTCCAACGGTCATGATCAGTTCCATTAGCAAAGAAGAAGGCGGCCAAGTTCTAGACGCATTAGAATCGGGCGCAATTGATTATATTCAAAAACCTTCGATGAACGATTTACGTGAAGTAGCGGGCCAAATTCGTGAACGTATAAAAGTAGCTGCCAGCGCAAAAATACGGACCAAAAAAACCGTGACACGCAGGTCTGGTGTTTCACCATTGGTTGATAAGCAGGCTTTGATCGTGCTTGGTTCTTCGACTGGTGGAACAGAAGCCATTCGTGAAATTCTACAGGCCCTACCGAGCGAAATTCCGCCGATGTTAATTGTACAACACATACCTCCGGTTTTTTCCGCGGCGTTTGCGGCCAGACTTAATGAATTGTGCCCATTTGAAGTTAAGGAAGCCGCTCACGGCGACGAAATAAAACCAAACCGGGTGCTGATTGCACCAGGCGGAAAACAAATGGCGGTAAAGGCCCTTAAAGATAAATTCGTCGTCGTTATTAATGACGATCCACCAATGAATCGGCATAAGCCCTCAGTCGACTACATGTTTCAATCGGTTGCAGAAACTGGAATGAAAAAGGTTGTGGGAGTTATCCTTACCGGAATGGGTGCCGACGGAGCACGCGAAATGAAAAAGTTGCGCGACATGGGTATAAAAACGATCGCCCAAGATAAAGACTCTTGCGTCGTCTTCGGAATGCCGCGCGAAGCGATTCAATTGGGTGGAGTGGATTTTATTTTACCGCTCGATCAAATTGCGTCGAAGATGATGGATCTTTGCAGCCAATTTGCCAAAGTCAAAAAAGCTTCTTAGACAAATAGACTTAAAGACTTTTTATAATTTCGTTCAAATGTTGGATGTGATTCAAAGGGTGACAGCCCATGTAATCGATCGTTAATTTTTTTGGAATATCGGCTTTGGGAATTTTTTCGAAAGATAAAAGGCGATCGACCGTATTAGCTGAAGAAACGATCGTAGCCAAAGCGTCCTGATTCTTTTCAATAAGGCCCATGGGACCGCTGCCATTACATTTCTCTTCGTGCTGTAGGATAATGTTTAGAACCTGTGGATCAAAGTGTTTCGTATTCCTAACATTTTCTGCACCCAGGCGAGGATGATTTTTCCAAATCGCGAAATTCTCAGGCGTCATTGAAGCTACCGGCATGCCTAAATCTACCGGATGTAAATTATGGCCGTAGTCGTGAAGCAAGGCCCCTAAAGCCATCAGTTGATTTTTCTTTTCATCTACTTGACCCAGTCGCTTTGTCAACGCTACGGCAAGCGTCGAAACGCTGACGCCGTGATGGGCTACGTTCTGATCGGTGTTTTCGATATTAAGCAACGCGCTCGCGGCGTCAGTCGTGTTCAAAATAAACTGAACGTATTTTCTGGCGTCTTCTTTAGTTTTATTGTAATTGTTGGCGTCCTGAGGATTTTCAAACACGCTTTCGATATTACTTTGCTGCGCGCCCTGAATAATTTCTGCTCGATTTGTAATGTCCTTCGTTGAAGCGGCGTCGTAAGCCGAATCAATATTAGTTTTTAGGTATCGCAAGTATTTTTCTTCTTCATCTTTCGCGATGAACATCTGGCGCAGTTTTTTTTCTTTTAACTTTTTAAGGCGGGGCCCTTCAAAACTGTCACCTTGTCTTAAGTATAGAATGTGTTTGTCGTTAATTTTAACGTAAGTATCAAAACCAATCTTTTGGTCTCCGCGGAGGGTAGTGACTCGGATTGAAATATAACTCATTGATTCAGTTTCCCTACGTTGTTATGCTGGCTTGATGGATATAGAAATCATAAGAGATTTCGTCAGTGAATCAAAGAATATTGTGACGGAATGTGTAAATTTATTGGAAAAAGTTGAGGGTGATTTTTCCCAAGTGAAAACTCTTGAAACCTATGGAAATAATTTAGATCGCATCATGGGCGGAGCAAAAACTTTAAGCCTAGACCAAAGTGAAGAAAGTGTGTTGACCGTTATTTCTGATTACGCGGCAGTGTGCAAGAACGTTGGTTACAAGGCGGCCCAGATTACTTCGAATGAAGCCTTCTATGACATCTGCGTCGGATTACTGATTGATGCATCGGAAATGTTATTGCTGATTTTAAATAAGGCAGAGCTTCCACTAGCGGAAGTGAAGAAAGCGATTCCTGAAGAATTCATTACTCGATTGAAATGGGTGCTTAGCCAGTTTGGCGAAAATGTTAGATCGACAGTGGCGCTGGAATCGACGTTATCTGCGGCTGACGTACATGAATTACTGAATCGCATTTCGAAACGGGGCTAACTTGCTTTTTCCATTTTTGCGGATTCGTCTAAAAGTTTCTTAAGTTCGGAACATAGGGAAAGTTCAAGAATTTTCTTACTGCTTAGTTCTTCTTTTAATATTTCGTTTTGTAACTCATTTGAGGTCTGGCTTTTACTGCCCATCTTGATAAGCAACTTCTGATCAATGACTTCGCAGTATTGTAAAAGCTGGCTTTCCTTTACGATGTAATCCGGGTTTATTTTTCCCGGAAATCCTGAGTTGTCAAATTTTTCATGGGTACACATGATGATGTGTTTAACTGCATCCGAAAGCGGAATCTTCTTGGCCAGGCACTTGTTGATCGAATAAGTGGGGTGTTGCTCGTACTTCGTCTTTTCTTCTTTTGTCAGCTCGCCAGATTTATTCTGGCGTACCTTTTTCAGCAGGTTTGGGGGAAGGCAAAGCATTCCGATATCGGCTAAAAGTCCGGCCACCAACGTATCTTCAGTTTTAATTCCATCAAGGCTCATCGCTAACAATCCGGCCATGGCCGAAATGGCAGGAGATCTTTCGGCCGATCCCGTTTCCCCGATCGTCGAATTATTAATTACGCTCCAAGGATTAGTCAGGGTAGATAAGGTCATCAACATCTCGTTAGCCAATGCGGTGCACTTATCCAACAAGGCCTTGCCCGAAGAAAATGTGGCCGCTTCGCTTTTATCAAATAATGTTAAAATAAAATTCGCATGCGAAACGCAAAGGTTCATATAGTTAACGCGACATCGGGCCACAATTCCATCGGCGGTCATGTCTTTGTTGTTTTTTAAATACTCTTGAAGCTGGTCGGCATCGTCTCGAAGAACGTAAAGTTCTTTTGCACTTTTTAGACGTTCAACCTTTTTAGGTTTGACCTGTTCTCCTGGAAATATAACTGGCAACAGCTTTTGGGCTAATGGTAACATGGTCATCACTTTAAAGTTTACCGTACTATCAACTACGAAATCTTGGTATTTCATTGGGATAAGGCTTCCGCGAATTCGTTGCGATAAAATAAATTCCAAGAACGAAGTTTCAAAAAAGTCGGTTTCGTCGATGATGAGATCCGCACCCGATTTTTTAATGAAGGCAATGCTTTCCGCGGGGATTTTTTTACTGATGACTAGTATCGTGTAAGCTTCGGGACATGAAAACTTTAAAACTTGAAGCTGACCGGCAATTTCGGCGCCGTCTTGAATATTCGCTACGCACAGAACGGCGACGCGCACTTCTGCGGCCTGGGCTTCGAATTGATCGTTAAGTTCGTCACAGTTTTTAAAAAAGGCCGAATTAAACTGAAACTCTTCAGAAATAAGTTTCAGCCGATCATTCGATTTAGAGTCAGAACTAATACCTACTAAGTGGGTTTGACTCACATATGCTTTCTATTTTGTTCCGAGAGTTATCTCGAGCGAACATTTATCATCGTAGACCTTAAATGGAATAAGTAAGTGCGGAACTGTAGGCAAACGCTTTAACTCTTTTGTCTTCACCGATTTTGGTAGACTCATCGTGAATTTCAATTGCAGAGGATCTAACTTACCCTTAGCAACTCCGTACGCCATATTACTAATTTCGCCGATGCAGTCGATTACTTCAGGGGTTAATTGCGTTTGCGATTCGCCAACCATTTGATTGTATAATTTGATCAATACCGGCTTGGAAAACGAAATGTAGATGGATCCGCGGAAGTCTTTCGTTTCAAAATCAATGACGCCGGAAACATCACCCACCGTTTTCCAAAGGACTTCGATACTAGGCTTATCGAAAGAAATGTTAACCTGGGCCATCATGGCCAAAGTTTCCTGAAGACCAACGCAAAGCGCATTGATTACGTTTTCTTTAAAAAGCGGATTTTCTTCTTTTGCCGACTCAGTTTTTTTTGGAGTGATACTCATGATTACGCAACCTTGCTAACTGGATTATGCTTGTTATAAGTTCGCAGTAATTTTTCTTTGAAGGTAACTGCGTTGAAAGGCTTGATTACGTAATCGGACACGCCAGACTTTGCCGCCTCAATAATTTGCGCCTGTTCACTTTCGGCCGTGACCAGAATAAACGGCATGGCCTTAAATCGCGGATCCGCTTTGCATTGTCGTAAAAATTCTAAGCCCGTCATGTTAGGCATATTCCAGTCAGAAACGACGCAGCCAAACGGCGCGCCATTTTTTTCGGCTTCAAGAACCTGATTAAAGCCCGCTTTACCATCTTCAGCTTCCACGATGTTTGTATAGCCCAGTTCGCTTAAGATTTTTTTGATAATTTTTCTCATCGTTCCAAAATCATCGACCACTAAAAATTTCGTGTTGGGCGCGAACATGCATTCTCCTTGTAAAAAAATCGGGTCTGATTCAAAACTAAACTTCGTCAAAGCCATCGCTATCGCGACTTGGCGTTGATTCCCCCGCTGCGGCCTTTAATGGCATAGACGAGTGGGTCGAAGACTTAGAAACGGGTGCTTGTTTCTTCTTCGGCATAATGTGAACAACATTTGAAGATTTTTTCGATTTGGCCTTAATCGGTTGCCCGGCGTTTGGATTAGGTTGACCCTGAACGGCTAGAACTAATTCGTCGATCGCTGCCTTTAATGATACGGCTTGGGCAGATAATTGTTCGGCCGAACTAGCAGCTTGCTGGCTGGTCGCAGAGTTTTGTTGAGTAACCGCGCCCAGTTGATTCATGGCTTTATTAATTTCGCCAACACCTTGCGCTTGTTCTTTACTAGCTTGTGCAATTTCTTGCGCTAGTCCCGTTACACGGCTCACGTTTTGTACAATTTCGTCTAATACGCCCGAGCATTGCCGAGCCGTATCGACCCCGGCTTCAACTTTTTCTTTTCCGCTAGATACCAGATTAGCCACTTTATGTTTGGAATCGTTCACGATACTTTCTACTTTAGAGATGCTGCTATCTAGCATTTCGGAGATTTCTTTAGCGGCGTTACCGCTCATCTGCGCTAGGTTTCCAACTTCTTCGGCAACAACTGCGAAACCTTTACCGTGTTCGCCAGCCCGGGCCGCTTCGACCGATGCATTGAATGAAAGAAGTTTAGTTTGGAAAACGATCTCGTTGATGACTTTAGTTTTAGAACCAATTTCTTGGATAACCCGAATGATCTCGGTCATCTGTTGATTGCTATGATTCACTTGAGTCATAATTTCGTCGTTGCTCGTACTGATCGCTTCCATTGAAACCATCATCTTATCCACAGAGCCACGGCCTTCTTCAGCTTTAGATTGCGATTCGTTCGAACTTTTCTCGGTTGTATCGGCGCTTTCAGAAGCTTTTGAAATCATGGCGGTAATTTCTTCAAGTGATGCGGCGGTCTCTTCTAAAGAAGCAGCTTGTTCGGTCGTCGCTTGCGAAAGTTCTACTGATGAAGAAGCAATTTGCGTAGCTGCAGCTGCTACTTCGTCGCTGGCGGCAGAAATCGATGAAATAATCTGTCCCACTTGCTTCGAAATTTTTGTCGAGAAAAGAAATGCGAAGGCAAAACCAACAAGCGATCCGATTAAAGTGGTAAAAATAGTCATAAGGGTCCCGGTGCTTGCAGCTTTAAAGGCTGAAACCGAATGGTCTTCAACGTTCTTGACTAGTACGCTCATAGTCTTCTTAGTTGCATCATGAAGACCTTTGGCGTGGAGTACGATGTCGATGGTTACGATGCGAATCATTTCTTTTCGTTCTTTTGACTCGGCGGATGGATTGACTTTATATTGGTCCAGCGCTTTTCCAAAATCGTCCCTAATCAACTGCACGCTTTTTTGCAGGTCGGCCAAGTTCTCTTTTTCTTCTGGGGTAGAGAGTTGGGTAAGGTCCGATACTAATTTGTTATCAGCATCGTAACTTTCCCACTGTTCTTTCACTATTTTGATTGAATTAGCATCCGATTCGGCAGACGTACCGGGCATCGTTAATTGCAAAAGTTCAATTCGTGCGTAGCGGACAGCTAGCAGCATTCGGTTGACCGCGCGAATGGCCGGAACGTTATGTTGAACAACTGTTTCGAAAGAGCGCGTCGTCTTCTGACTGTAAATATAAGACACGGCACCGATCGTTACGGCAACGGCTGTCATGAATGCAGATAACAAAAGGATTTTACCTTTAAGGCTGATGTTGTTCATAAGTTTTCCAATCCTTTTTATGCGGCTTTTTGTGTTTTCATTGTTTTATAATCGCTGGTATTTAACATTGCTTTTAAATCTAAAATTAAAGTAAGGGAATCGTTTGCGCGCGCCACGCCCGTGATGAAGTCTGATTTAATGGTTGAGTCCGTATCCGGCGCATCGCTTAAATCTTTTCCTTCAAACATCGAAACGCAGTCAACCGAATCAACAACAACGCCTAAACTAAGCGGTGCGAAGTCCATGATGATGATCGTCGTTTCGGGAGTAATATCTGGTTTACCAATTTTTAATTTCGTTCGCAGATCAATGACCGAAATAACTTGTCCCCGAAGGTTCATGATCCCTTTAAAATGCGGGGGGGCCTGAGGAATGGCTGTCGTTTCGACGTTGCCTAGGACTTCTTTAACTTGCAAAAGCGGAATCGCAAATTTTTCTTTGCCTAGGGTGAAGCAAAGGAATTTACCATCCTTCTCTGTACGCTCGCTCATGTTGTTCCTTCCGTGTCAGATTAGATAACCTATTTTCGGTTTCTCACGGAAAAACTAAAGAGCGCATTTATGGAGAATTCTGGTTTTATATGGACGAAAGGCTAAACAACTATCGCTGTGCGACAAGGGCTGCGTATTGTTTTGCGAAATACGTGAAGATTAAATCCGCGCCCGCTCGTCGAAGCGAGTACAGCGTTTCCAGCATCGCGTTCGTTTCGTTCAGGGCCCCGGCGCGCGAGGCAAGCTTAATCATCGCGTACTCGCCACTGACGTTGTACGCGGCAATGGGAACCGAAAAGGCACGGCGGGCGCGGCAAATGATATCTAAATAAGACAGGGCTGGCTTAACCATAATGATATCCGCCCCTTCTTTAATATCGAGCTGAATTTCCAGTAGAGCCTCACGAGCGTTCCGATAGTCCATCTGGTAAGTTTTTTTATCACCGAATTTTGGGGCCGAATCTAAAGCTTCTCTAAACGGTCCGTAAAAACTAGAAGCGTATTTGGCCGAGTACGCTAAAATTCCGGTCTGGTTAAATCCAGCGGCGTCCAATGATTTACGAATCGATCCCACACGTCCGTCCATCATGTCAGAAGGACAGACATAGTCAGCTCCCGCATCAGCCTGTAGCTTTGCCATTTCGGCTAGTAGGTGTACCGTTTCGTCATTTAAGATGGATCCGTCTGAAAGTAGACCGTCGTGACCGTCAGATGAAAATGGGTCGAGGGCGATGTCGCTGTAAATCACCGACTGGGCAAAGTTTTTTTTAATAAGCCGAATGGACTCAATGGCCAAACCATTTTTGTTGAGCGCTTCGGTGGCATCGGCATTTTTAAGGGCAGCGGGTAGCGCCGGGAAAAGGGCAAAAGATCGCACTCCAAGTTTGAGGCACTGCTCAATTTCTTTCAGGGCGACATCTAGACTCATGCGATATATTCCCGGCATGGTTTTGATCTCTATCTTCTGATTCTTGCCTTCGCAAAGGAACAACGGATTGACTAAATTATCGACGCTTAAATGGGTTTCGGCTAGGCCCTCGCGAATACTTTCTGATCGACGATTGCGACGCAGTCTAGTTATGAGATTATGAGGTCTAGGTTTCGTCATTGCGGGACTCATTTCTTTGATTGTCATGACATTAAAATGACATAAATCCAGTTTAAATAAAGTAGGCTTAATCAGTGCGACAATTCTACTTTTACCATTTAAATAAAGACAAGCCGGCTTCTCATCCTGAAGACCAGAATATCGTTATTTGGGAAACATGTCTAAGAAAAATTATTTTCACGGAAAAGTTAGATCATCAAAATTTAGAACTGTTCGAAGACGAACAAGCATTAATTTTTATGCTGGAAGTTCTTTGCGGTTTGCAATCGAAAGTCATCGGCGAAACGGAAATTTTCGGGCAATTCAAGCAGTTCTTAGAAACCGACGAAGCTAAAAGAATTTCATTCTTTAAGAATCCGCAGTTTGTGCAATATTTATTTAAACAAGTAAAAGAGATTCGCGACAAGCATATCAAACAACTCGGCGTGAATAGCTACGGCAGTATGATTCGAAAAATATGTCAAAGCGAAGGCGAAGTTAGCCTAATCGGTTATGGTCAATTGGCCAAAAAAATTCTTCCTTGGTTAAGTCATCAAAAAGTTAAGATTCACGTCCGCGATAAAACTAAATACGTAAATACGGCCAACGTCGAATTTTTGAATTTGGACGAGATGAATTTTTATTCTACGTTGATCATTGCGGCTCCGGTGAAGACGGCCAAACTTATTTCTTTCATACAGCCGGAAGGAATAGTGAATAAAATAGTTGATTGCCGAAGTCTTGATGAAGCAGACCACTCTATTAAAAATAATCTCAATAATAAATCGGCCGAAATTGTCGACTTGAAAGATTTATTTGCCAGTATCGAAGCGAAACAAGAAAAAATGAAACAGCTTTTACCGGTTATTCGTGAAGAAATTCAGGCGCGTGTTCAATCCTACCTTTTAAAAGCCCAACATCGCCCGCAGGGTTGGGAAGATTTATGCGGCTAAGAATCTCGGCCCGATCAAGCCACCTGGCGCGGCTTCAGGCTTTTCAAGTTGGGCAAACGATCGAAGCCAAATTTCCCGAAACCAAAATTGAATATTTCTTTCGCGAATCCCTTGGAGATAAGAATCTAACGGATCCGCTATGGAAGATGCCAGAGAAGGGTGTCTTCACCGAAGACTTTTACAAAGACCTCGTGGAAGAAACGACGGACTTGGTTGTGCACTCGTGGAAAGATCTACCGACGGAAAGAAATCCTGACACTTTTATTTGCGCGACGTTGCCACGTGCGGATCAGCGCGATTTATTGTTATTTAAAAAAAGTTCGCTCAATCGATTGCGCGAAAAAAAAAGTCCGCGAATATTAAGTTCTTCACAACGGCGTATCTATAATCTAGAAAAGTTTTTATTATCCGCGCTTCCGTACCAACCGCAAAAAATATTATTCAAAGAT
>CAXSEH010000072.1:0-13925 GCA_964236345.1 uncultured Bdellovibrionales bacterium | reverse complement strand
TTATTCACGAAATCATTGGCTTAGACAATAAGACACTAGACTGGCGTATCAAACTTAGAAGAACCTTAAGAAATGACGACATCTTCTTCAATTCTATGAAATCCCCGCCACTCTTTTAAGCGGCCACGAGGTCTAGGCTCTTGATCGATATATTCTAACAAGACGTAAGTCAGTTTAGTTATCTTTCCTAAAGAGACGATGTCTAACGAAGTCAGCTCTGTCCATGTCCCCGTGTTGAAATACTCTTTTTGACTACCCCATTGGCGGTATTCGTAAACGTGAGTGTGTCCGAAGATCACGGTATTGACGCGATTATCATTAAGAATTCTTTTCGCCGATATGCTTAGGTCGGGAAAGATGGCGCTTTCCAAAAATATCTTTAGCAGCTTCTTAACCGTCCAACTAAATCGAAGTTCGGTTGTAAAAATGATTCGGTAAGCATAACGAAAAAGTTCTGCAAAGGCGCTGAAAGTCAAATGCGTCTCGTTGACCAAGGACCAGCGAATCATTTGGCCAAATGGTCGCACCTTATCAACGTGCGGGTACTTCTTTTTAATTTTCAAAACCAGTTCAACAAAAAAATGCGAGCCGAAAGGTAAATTTAAGATTGGTTCGGGAAGCCCTTGCTTCAAAAAAAACTTCTTCGGGTCCATGCGATTCGCGGCTTCGTGCATATGGCCGTGTTCGATGTGCACACCATCAAAAAAATAAATAAGATTTTTATACTGCAAGCGCTGGCCTACGATTTGATCGAGGTAATCACGACACCCCTGAAACATCATGCCCTGATCGTGGTTACCAATGATGTACGTAATCTTTCGGTTGGGCTGCGACAAAAAGTCGCCCATCGCCTTAAACACAAGCGTATGGCCCTTTATCACGGATTTCAAAATCTCTAAAGCGACGGATTCGGTAATGACGGTTAAAAAATGTCCCCGATAATCCACTTGAAGAAAATTTAGAAAATCACCGTTAATTATAATTTCAACATCGTAGTCCCGGTAGGCGCCCGCAGAATAGTACTGGATAAATTCGACGAGTTTTTCAGAGTAATAAAATTCTTCTAAAGAATTCAGACTGCCATTTTCAAGCTGACGCCCTTTACCCAAATGCAAATCGCTGATCACCAGCTTTATTTTCTTCGGAGCTTGCAGGGTATTGGTTTCGGACATAATTTATTCTGCTTTTTTCAGTGGGACTTTGTTCTCTTCTTGTAATTCTAAGTTAGCCATTGCCAAACGTAAAGCTCGAGTCGTACGTTTGAATGAATCCTGGCTGTTTTCAATTTGTTTGTTCAGGTCCACACACTTTTGTCGATAACTATCGACTTCCATTTGCATAACATCCATCTTGCGCCGGAGGTCTAGAATTTGTTCGTCTTTGTTTTTAGAAATCGCATTCTTTTCGGCCCGCACTAGTTCTAAACGATTTTCAAGTTCCCGCTCGCGCACGCGGATTTTCTTTAAGTCAAATTTCAACCTAGAGTCTAGCTCATCAACTTTAAATTGGGCTTTACGTAATTCGGCGTCTTTACGTACCAAATGATTCTTAAGAAGAGTCAGCTCATTTTTAAAAGATTGCTCTAAATTATCACGATCTCCTTTGTACTCGGTCAACTGGGCCGTCAAAAGATCAGATCTTTCCTTCATGATTTCGGTTGCCGCGATCAGCTCTTCGTTTTGGCGGCGAGTTTTTTCGTTTTCATTTTCGAGGGCCAAGATCTTTTCTTGCGCCATTCTTAAATTTTCAGCCTGGCCTAAATTTCCTTCGATGCCGCCGCCCCAAGAGGCAAACCCGGCCGATCGGCTTTGATGACCTACCGATACTTTAATTTTGTCTTCAATGTTTTCATCATGTTTAATGTGAAAACCCGCAACCGCCAAAGTTCGTTCTGCCGATTCATTTCTGAAGGCAGTAGCAATCGTCCCTCCGTTTTTCGTTAACGGACTTTCCATCGAAGCAATGGCTTGCGTTTTATCTGCATGCAGGACGGGCGCAATATTAGGGATAATTTCGGTCTTCAGATCATTAGACATGTCCGGAGGCGACGAGAACAACGATGGGGGTGTGGCCGGCTGAGGTGCGGCCGGCTGAGGTGTGGCCGGCTGAGGTGTGGCCGGCTGAGATGTCGCCGCTTTCGGGGTATCGGTCACGCGTACGTTTTCAAAAACCGGTGCGGGAGTTGGCGCGACGGGAATTATTTCTTCAAATTGAACTTCATCATCGTGACCGGAAACTATCGGAGATAAATCTAAATCTCCAAAAAATGTATCTTCAGTATCGGCCGTCAGGCTAGGACCAATGCGCGTTGATTCGTAGCCGCTTGCCTCTTCACTCGCGAAGGTATCCTGACGAATGTGGGTTCGCTCTTCAGAATGTTGAGCGCCCCGAATTTCCGTCATTGCGTTAGGATTCCAGATTTCGGTCTTTGCGTCCGAGCCTTGATTTCTTTTTTCAACGACGGTCGCCATGTCTAAGTTGACAAGACCTTGAATCGTACCGGCCTCGGGAGCTTCGGGCGCGGGATGTAGAACTAAGGACGCGGTTGCTTCATCGGAATCTAAATTGATTATGCCTTCGATGTTGGTCGAAGCATCTTCGCCCACTTCGCTAAGAAGTGAATCAAGAAGTTCTTCGGCCGGAGTCTTTTTTTTATTCGATGACATGCGTATTTATCGGTTTTGAGACGAAAAAACTTGATAGTTTTGCGTTCGGAAAACGACTAAATCATCATAGATTTCAACGAACTAAGATAGGTATCGAAGTGAGTTTTCTGGACCTTGGTCAAAGCATTCAAACTAAAGTCCTGTATTGTTTGGCTTGATAAAACCGTTCCCGCTAACACGGCCGATTTTAATTCTGGCCACGTCGGCGTCCTATTCTGAGACGCGATCGTTCCAAAAAAACCTCCGGCAAAACTATCGCCGGCGCCCGTTGGGTCCACGACCAATTCGATCGGAAGGGCCGGAGATTGGTAAAAGCCGTGCTCTGCCGAGTAAAGCGTGGATCCGTATTCACCTTTTTTTAGAACGACGTACTTTGGTCCCAATGCGGCCACTTTTTTAATGGCCGTAATCGTATTCGAAGATTGGGTTAGCATTTTAGCTTCGGTTTCATTCATAAAAACGATGTCTACTTTTTTGAGTACCGCTTTTAACTCTTCTTGTTTTGAATCGATCCAATAATTCATCGAATCCATACCGACGAACAAAGGCTTTTCAACTTGTGACAGAACTTGCAATTGCAAAGTCGGATCAATGTTGGCCAAGAAAACAAACTCGCTATTGCGGTAAGTCGCCGGTAAGGTCGGATTAAAGTGCGCGAATACATTTAATTCAGTCTTTAAAGTAACGGCTTCGTTCAAATTATTTTCGTAAGTACCTTCCCAATGAAAAGTCTTACCCGGAACCGTCTGTAAACCTTCTAGATCGACATTTCTTTGCAAAAGAATCTGCTTATCTTCGTTCAAATAGTCTTCACCAACAACGCCGACGACGCGTACTTTAGAAAACAAACTGGCCGCGACCGAGAAATAATTTGCGGAGCCGCCAAGAGATCTTTCCGCTTTTCCAGATCGGGTCTTTACGGAATCATAAGCTAGGCTGCCCACGACTAAAACGACGCTCATTAGTGCCTCCAATTTTTGAATTAGAAATATCCATAGTTTCCGGGTGCTCAATTTTAACTTTCGTTGCCAGTTGACCACATGCCGCAAAAATATCGCGGCCCATGGTGCGTCGTAATAAAACCTGCGCACCAAGGCTCATCGCTTCGGTGTGAAATGCTTGAACAGTTTCATCAGTAGGGCGTTCAAAACCCGACCCCGGGTGTTCATTAAACGGTATCAAATTAATTTTACACGGAACATTCTTTAAGAGCTTAACAAGTTCCCTAGCGTGCGAGATCTGATCCGTAATTCCTTTTAACAAAACATATTCCATCGTGATTTTGTCGCCGGTCGCGCGGTAATACCGCTTACACTCTTCAAGCAGATCTTTTAACGGATATTTTTTATTGATTGGCATCACTTGCGATCTAACTTCATCGTTGTAACCGTTTAAACTAACGGCCAATCGAACTTTTGCGTCAGACACGCGGTGCATTTCGGGTATTAACCCTGATGTCGAGACCGTTATTTTTTTGCGCGATAAATTCACTCCCCATGGTGAATGAATCACTTCGATGGATCCAAAAACCGCTTCAGGATTATCTAAGGGTTCGCCCATACCCATAAAAACGATGTTGGATAATTTTTGATTCGTTTTTGCCAGCGAGTCTTGAACACGCATAAACTGTCCGACAATTTCTTCGGTGGTTAACCTACGTTTAAGTTTTTGCTTACCGGTAAAACAAAAATGGCAGCCCATGTTGCAACCAATTTCAGACGAAACACAAAGGGTCAATCGGTCGTCGGACGGTATGACCACGGCCTCGATCGAATTGCCGTCTCCAACGTCGAATAAAAATTTTTGCGTACCGTCGACGCTGATTAAATGTTTAATGACAGGAGGCAGATCAAACGTAATTAATTTTTTTAACTCGGCTCTAAGATCTTTGGATAAATTAAGCATTTGATCAAAATCAGTTACGCGTTGATCGTAAACCCATTTGAATATTTGTTGCGCTCGAAATTTTTCTTTACCGTATTGTTTTAAATAGGCCTCAAGGGCTTCCAATGTGAATGAATAAAAGTTGCGTTGCTCGACTACGCTAGGCGCAGTGGATTCTTCCGAAAGGTGCATCTTAGGCTCCTGGTTGGTTGCTTATTACAGCGTTTAAGGCTGAATAAATACAACGTAACCGCCCCGTTTGTAAAGGAATTGGTTTACTGACCTAAAGTTTTTATAGATGTGATGAGTTCATTGATTTCACACGGCACGCAACCGATTTTAGCAACGACAACGCCCGCGGCGAAGTTCGCAATCATGCAGGCTTCGGTCAAATCAAGGCCAGCCGCAACCCCTAAAGCTAAGGCGGCAATAACCGTATCACCGGCGCCGGTCACGTCAAATACCGTGCGAGCGTAGGTGGGAACCCGAGTCACCGTCTTTTCAGAAAATATTGTCATTCCTAATGATCCTTGGGTCAGCACGACTTGCTTAGCGCCCGTCATTTTTTGCAAAGCCTGACCCACTTGGATCACCCGTTCGCTTAAATCTTCAATCTGGTCTTCATGAATCTTTGTTAGGGCCAGCGCTTCGGAATAATTCGGTTTAATAAGATCTACACCTTTGTAAAAATCCGCGAATTTTGTAGTATGGGGATCGACCATTAGAAACTTTTTATGTTTGCGCGCCAAACTAACCACATTTTCCACTAACGTCTGCGAAAGAATCCCCTTCGCGTAATCTTCTAAGACGATAACGTCGCAAGTAGCCATTTGTTTTTCGATCATCTTAAGAAGCTTAGCCTCGGTTTCGGTCGTTAAACTTTTGCGAATCTCGTGATCGACGCGCACCAGGTGATGTTGGCCTGACATGACCCTGGTTTTTCGGGTGGTGGGCCGCTGAGAATCCCGCACTAAAGCTTCGGTCGACACCTTTGACTTATTAAGTAATAGACTTAAAATTTCGGAACCTTCGTCAGTGCCGACAACCGAAACCAGTTGCACCTGCCCGCCTAAACTGACCACGTTTTGCGCGACGTTCGCGGCTAAGCCCAGACACTGTTCTTCGCTTTCCACTTCTAAAACGGGAACGGGCGCTTCCGGGCTTATTCTTTTCACGGAGCCCATGATATATTCATCGACCCCGACGTCGCCGACCACCAAGATTTTCTTGTTTTTAAACAAAGAAATTTTTTCAATCAGCGAGCTTCTAAGTTCGGCGTTAAGATTCGTCGGCTGAATCAAATTTGACATGGGTGGGTCTCCTGTAGCATTGATAAGTCTATGCGATTTTCGGCTCAATATCAAAATTTAATCTACCAGGCCCAATACATCTCACCGAGCCAGAAATCCGAAATTCTTAAATTCTTGTCGACCCTGCACCCCATTTGGGAAATGCGCTTTTCAAAGTCGAATCCACCACCGAATAATGAGGCAAATCGTCCTTTACTCCGCCCGGTGTATTGGCTAGGCAACTGGCAATTTGCGTGTCTAAATTATTACCACCCGCCGCAGGGATTACAAAATCGCTGCGTGTCGGCCGAAACCTATCCCCCAGTTTTACAAAGAATCGTGTTCGATATCGAAAGCATGGTTCACCAAAAATTTTCACCGAAAGATATTCCGGATAAGTGGCATTTGAACACATGCCTGATTAATTTCTACGGAAACAAAATTGATGAAAACGGAAAAACCGATTGCGCCCGCGTTGGTGAACACAAAGACTTCGAACCCGGCCCCGTCGCATCTATTTCCTTTGGCGAAAAGGCCCTTTTTCAATTTGTCAAAAGTGCGGGCAAGGCCCAAAAAAGTGAAGTTATTTTGCAGCAATGGCTTGAAGATTCAAGTTTGCAAATTTTCGGAGGTGAAAAGTTTAAGAAGCAGCTTTTTCATCGGGTGCAACGGGTCGAAGACAAAGGAATTCTTTTTAACGAACTAAATGCCACGCAATTCGAAACGCGAAGAATAAATTTTACCTTTCGATACGTACCGGTTGATCATGTACGTCCATTCAAAAACTTACCGCCGAATCTACAAGAGGATGTCGGTGGATACGTTAAAACTTTGGCAGAAAAATCGGATTACTGGAAGCACGTGCTTTAAAGTTGCAAACCAACTTTAATCATCTTCACAACTTCAGGCCACGAAAAAACCGATGCAAGACCGCAGTGCATACCTCGATTTAGTTTTTCGACTTGCGCCGATCGAAAATCACCAGGTTGTTTTTTATCTAAAATAAGATCCGAATTCAAATCATTGACCACTAGAAAATCTTTAGGGGTCGTGTAGATTTTTATAGGCGTGGTAACTCCTTGATAGGTTTTCCAAAAATCATTAAGTTCATACAGGGAATTCGATTTGGTAATTTGATCGTAAAATCCCCGGGGCCAGATGACTTGTGGAATTTGTCGCTGAATTTCGTTGGCCGTCAGTATCGGACGATCACGTTCGAAGTCTAAGATCTTAAGTAAGCGCGGAGTGAACCGTGGTTTTTGATCCACCAACATTTTCCATAAATTAAGATGTTTCAAATTTTCTGAGTAATTTGTAAAGACCCCACGAAGTCGGATCAAGTTCCAAAAATCAACGCCGGCTTCAAGCCAACTCGGTTTCGCATGAAAATCAAACGTGTTCTTTAAATTTATAAGCGGACACATATTCAAGACTGATTTAACGAGATGTTCGTTCGATTGGTCCATCAGAGTCGTAACAAAAGTTCCTTGGCCCCCCAGGCTGACACCAACCAGATGATATGACGAAACGATTTTATTGAAGCCATATTTTTTTTGGTTTAACTGATTCATGATCAAAAAGGTATGCAGACCTTCTTCGATACCGCCGAATGAAATTTGCATGTTTTGAGTGATGAAGGCATGGCTGGTAAGGCTTTCTAAAATAAGAAAGTTCGCATCCAAATCTTCAAACACGGCCTTCGCGATAAACCGTTCCGCTAAAAGTTCGTCGACGTTACCGTGAATACCCATCCGAAGTATGATGAGTGGTCGGCGCGTTTTAAAATCGTGCACTCCAAATAATCCCCGCACCTTTAATGTTGGCGTCAGATGAAACCAAACCTTCCGAAAGCGGCTAGGATCGGAAACGTCAAAATCAACTGACAAATTTCGCAACAGTTCGGTCAAATCAACTTTGTGCTCTTCCGGCACGGGCTCTGGTGAATTATTCAGCTCTTTGCGAGGGTCCCAGCTCAGAACGCTGGTCAGCAACTTTTGCAAAAATCCCGGGTAGCTTGTGAGTACTTCACCTTGACCGGAACTCGTCAGTTCAATCTCGATTTTTTCCGTTTTTAGGACGCCCCACCCAAGTTCGTCGGCGCGAGTCATGTTCGAAAAAAATGGAAAGGCCAGAAAGCCTAACACGACAAGACCGAACTGAGTTTTTACTCGACTATTCATTCTCTTATTTTTACACTCAATAGACACAAAATCTAAGGAGTTTCTTGATTATGCCTCAACCAACTAGTCTCCATTCCGATACCGAAGCGCATTTAAACGGACCACTGTTTTTAGATGCATTAAAAAATTTCGATGAAGCCGCGAAGGTGATCAATTGTGATCCGAATATTTCGGCCCGACTACGTCGTCCGCGCAGGTGTTTAACCGTGAGCGTACCCGTTCGAATGGATGATCACTCGGTCCGGGTTTTTACCGGCTACCGCGTTCAATACAATTCTACTTTGGGTCCGTACAAGGGTGGAATTCGGTATCATCACGCGGTCGACTTGGCTGAAGTCGTGGGACTTGCGGCCCTGATGACATTTAAAAATTCGGTCTTAGGTCTGCCTCTTGGCGGCGGAAAAGGTGGAATTTGTGTCGACCCGACGCAGCTGTCTCGAACCGAAAAACAAAATATGACCCGACGATATACTTCAGAAATTTCATCATTCATCGGGCCAACAAAAGATATTCCGGCGCCCGATGTGGGAACTGATCCGCAGACGATGGCTTGGTTTATGGATACCTATTCGCACGAACAAGGTGGCTTTGCGCAACCTGGCGTCGTCACGGGTAAGCCCGTCGAAATTGGTGGTTCATTAGGACGAAATCATGCGACCGGCTTAGGGGTCATTTACATTTGCGAACGTGCAATGGAAATGAACCAAATGAAGATGTCCGGCTCAAGAATTGTGGTGCAAGGATTCGGTAACGTGGGATCTTTTGCTTCAAAATTTGCCTTCGAGCGTGGCGCACGAATCGTCGCGGTAAGTGACGTAACCGGCGGAATTTTTAACGGAGACGGACTAAATATCCCGGATCTCATCGAGTACGCAAAAGTAAATAAGGGCATCAAAGGCTACCCGAAATCAGAACCGGTAACGAACGAACAACTTCTAGAAATAGAATGCGACGCCCTTTTACCGTGCGCCCTGGAAAATCAGATTACCGAGAATAACGCTGAACGCATTAAAGCAAAGATTATTGTCGAAGGAGCCAACGGACCCATTACGAACGCCGCGACTAAAATTTTGGACAAGCGCGGTGTTTTCATCGCCCCGGACGTTATCGCGAACGGCGGCGGCGTTATAGTTTCTTATTTTGAGTGGGTTCAAGATATGACATCATTCTTTTGGGATGAGGCGGAAGTCGATGGAAAATTAAAAAGTATTATTTTAAAAGCCTTCGACCATGTTTATAAGTTTAAAGGCGAAAAGGGAATCGACATGAGAACCGCGGCCATGGCGGCTTCTATCGCCCGTCTTGAAAAGGCCATGTTACTTCGTGGACTTTACCCTCGTTAGGATTTTCGATGAAACCTTGGCTTTGGCTTCCACCAAAACTAGCTCACGATTTAAGTCCGTTCGCGCTTGAATTTTTATCTCAAATAGGTAACGAAAGAACTCCGACTTGGAGTTCTTTCGTTTGGAAAGATATTGTTTTTAAAAATCGCTTGGGCCTTGCGGGCGGTGTCGATAAAAATGGTGACAATCTAAAGGCGTGGCAAAAATTAGGATGCGGCTTCGTCGAGATGGGAACGGTAACGCCGGAAGCGCAGGGCCCTAACCCCGGCGTCATTCTAGATCGTAGTATTCCTGATGTGGCTCTGTGGAATAAGCTTGGATTTCCTTCTGCCGGCGCAGATGAGGTTTTTTTTAACCTCAAAAATTTTAAACATGAATCAAGTCTACCCGTGTTCGTGAATATCGGAAAAAATCGGACTACGCCGAATGAATTGGCTTATTCCGATTACATCCAACTGATCAACCGTTTCCAAGAATTTGCAGATGCTTTCGTGGTTAATATCAGCAGCCCGAACACGCAAGGTCTTCGTGAACTGGCAAACCCAGAATCCTTAGCGCTGTTTTTAAAACCGTTAATGCAAGCACAAACTAATTTTAAGGAAACGAAGCCAGTCTTAATAAAATTAAGTCCCGATCTTGCGACCGACGATCTGAAGCGCGTCATCGATACTTGTTTGAAGTTCGGCATCGACGGTTTTGTCTTAACCAATACAACACTTGAGCGAAAGGCGCAGAAAAGCTTCCCCGAACAGGGCGGAGTCTCGGGGAAACCTGTCGCCGAGCGTTCGAAACAAGCTTTAGTCAGTGTAGTGCAACATTTAGGTGCCGAAAAATCAAAAAAACTTATCATTTCGGTCGGTGGAGTGATGACAGCAGAGGATGTTTTTGAAAGAATAACACTCGGTGCTGATTTAGTTGAGGTGTACACCGCTTTAATTTTTTCGGGGCCTTACTTCTTCCGAAAGGTAGCCGGCACCGCTCATGAATCAAAACAAGGATCCAAAAAAGATCGATCACTTTAGACCGCTCAAGCCGCGAGTCAAAAAGAATTGGATTCCTGTCTCGGCCGGCATTCTAAAAAAAGATGGAAAAGTTCTAGTGGGACAACGTCCGGAAAATCACACGCTTGCCGGACTTTGGGAATTTCCCGGAGGAAAAATAGAACTTGGGGAATCGCCTGAGTTTGCGTTAGCGCGCGAGTTAAACGAAGAATTAGGAATTGAAGCGACCGTTGGCGAGTTGAAAATCGCCTGCACCCACTCATACGGTGACGTCGGCATTATTATTTTATTCTTTGAAGTTTTGTTTTGGAAAGGCGAACCCAAAACAAAGCACCACATGAATCTTGAATGGGTCACAACCGACGAACTTATCAAAAAAAATATCCCCGATGCAAACCGTAAGAACTTGGATCGCATTTTTAAAGCTTTTAATCTGAAAGATCATACATGAGCCAAATCTTAGTTTATTCACGCGCCACGAATAAACAAGTAAACGACACGATCGAAATGATTTGTGAAAAACTAAATCAAATCGGGCACAATACCGAGCAAACGTTTTCAACAAATTGGGCGCGCATCTTTTTAAATAATTACGACGTGATTCATCTTTTCATCGAGAAGTTTCCGATGACGGTGAACGAACTTTTCTTTGTGTCGCTTGCAAAAGCGCTTCGAAAACCAACCATTCTTTCGGTATTTAACTCTGAATTGAAGCTGATCAAACCCTTGGCCGCGGTGGTCTGTCCCGATGCGATAACGGTCAGTCAAACGAATCATTTTCAGTATTATCGTGATTGGCTTTGCTCGAAGTCCGTTTTACCGCTTTTTCCCAACTTAAAGAATTTAAGCGTCCCTGCAGTTACAAAAAAAGAACTTAAAAATCGGCCTTTGCTGATACCTCTTGATAAAAAAATCGAAGAAGTCTTTCAATATAAAACCCAGAGCGAAACGTATTTCGACGGTCGACAATTATTAAACGAACACACGGCTACGAAAATTCGCAAAAAATGGAACCAGTTTTTACAGACGAAAAAAATAAATGCGCACGATCATCTTATTTTATCAGACCAAAAAATTTCTGAACTGCTGACTGAAGAAAATTTGAAAATCATTCTGGCAGCTCCACATTTGAAGCATACGGAATTCACAAATTGGCTGGAACTGACACTTAATCGAAATCATTGCCTATTTATTAATGATTTTCAGGCGACCGGTTTTTCCCACGCCTGGACTTCGGGCCGCAATTGTCAGGTCATTGCCGCTGCCCACTGGCCGCAAAGTTTGAATCAATTCGAAGAAACCAACCATGATACTTCGGAAATAAAATCCAAATTCAAATCCTCAGAATTAATTGAACCGCTCATGAATGAAATTTCTAGACTGTATACAAAAATTATCCGTCAAAACACTTCCCTGATTTCGTCAGACTCAGTTAAGATTAAGAAATGAAACCCGCACTTCCGGATAAAATGCGTATTTGCCTTGTCGGGCAAAAAATTTCGGTACTCAGCCGCTCGACCGATACGGGATTGCTTTGGCCCCTGGCCCGAGGGCTTACCGAACGAGGTCACGACGTAACTATTATTTCAACATCGACTCCGCTTAAAAGACCCGAAATTTTTCGTGACGGCATCAGAGCTTTTTATTTGAATGAAGGACAGCCGCAGTACAAGACAATTAAGTTTTCGGATGCCGCCCATCGCAAATTCGTGACTCTTCATCAGGAAAATCCATTTCATATCGTTCACAGCCTTGATGAAAGTGGTTCGAAAATTGGCCGCCATAAAACTAAATTTAACGTATCGATGGCCTACGACGTGGAAGCAACTCACATGGCCGAACTTTTTTCGATTCTTGCCGAAAGCCAATCCAGTTTTCAAAATATGTTTAAGACTTCTTTTCGACTGGTATACCGTTTTTTGAAAAATTATTTTATGTACGACCGGGCATTACTTCTTTCGGCGGACGGGGTTTTCGTTACGACCCCCCAGCAAAGACTGATATTAGAGCGATATTATTTGTATCCTGATTTTCATACGTTCACCGTCCCGTACGGGATAAATCTGGGTGATTTAGCACCTAAGTCAGAATCTGAAAATTTTAAAGCCAAGCTACACATTCCCGATGATGCTTCGATCATCTTAGCTATTTCAGATTTCACCAGCACGCATGAGGTAAAGCCATTGCTTAAGGCCTTCGAAAAAGTCGTGCTCAAGAAACCTAACACTTACCTTCTGCTTTTAGGCTCGGGCCCTCAGTGGAAAAGCGTCGAATACGAGATGCTTAAGTTAGCCCTCGGCAGCCGCGTGATTATGCCTGGATACGTAACCGCCGAAGAGATGCTTGATTGTATCTTGTCCTCGCCCATTTACGTGGATCTTAGTTCTCGCTCGACGGGTCTTGAACCCAGCCTCATCGAAGCGATGGCGCAAAAAAAGGTCGTGATTGGTTCCGAGCTTAGTCCCATTTCGGAAATTATCGAAGATGGAGAAGACGGATTTCTGGTTCGACCCGCCGATGTGGAAACACTGGCTGCCCTACTGGATAAGCTCATTAACGGAGACCAGATCAATAAAGAACAAATGGGCGAAAAGGCCCGACACAAGGTCATCGACGTTTTCAACCGCCAAAAGATGATTGATTCGCTCATTAAGGCCTACAGCCACATTTTAGCCAGTTCGGGGCGTTTTAAGCGCCGCGCCACAGGCAAGAGCTTCTTTTCAAAGCCCGTAACACCGGTATAATAAAAGTGATTTCGATAACTTAGGGGACTTCATGACAAAAGCTGACTTAATCAATTACGTATCCGAAAAATCAAGCATCACCCGCGTGAAAGCGGAAGCCGTCGTGAATACGATTTTTGACACAATGATTGAAGCTTTGATGAAAGATAACCGCATTGAAATTCGGGGTTTTGGCTCGTTCGTGAATCGTAAATACGATTCTTACAAAGGAAGAAATCCTCGAACCGGCGAAGTAATCGCCGTTGATGAAAAAAAACTTCCTTTTTTCAAAGTTGGAAAAGAGCTGAAAGAAGAAATCAACTCAGGCCCGAAACCGGCATAAATTTAAGTTTTAATTTCTTAAATAACGGCCGTGCGCCTTCAGTTTGCTTTCGATCCAAGAACGATAAGCGTCCACGAGGACTAAAACTGATTTACCGGCACAAAGATTATGTCTACCCATTCCGCTGACGTAAGAATTAACCCCTAAGATCTGTAGTTCGCCGTCGATCTTAACTAAGCCGGGCCCGCCAGAATCACCCGTGCATATTCCTGAACCGTTCGACTGATCAACATTAACCTTTTTCGCATCTAATTCTAAAGTGACCTTGCTGCCCGGTAATTCAGTTTTACGCAAGATCGCCGCACCTGCGGGGGCGTCTTTGTCGTAACGAGTTGACCCGTAACCATAAAAATAAATTGGAGCCGTTGAAGAAAACTGTTCGGGTCTCGCTAATTTATAGATTGGATAACTGGAAGGAAGATCTTCTTTCAAGAATACCAATGCAATATCAGCTTCGACTTTTTCTACGTCAGATTCAGAAAGCCCTAAGTTAAAC
>CAXSEH010000071.1:0-13988 GCA_964236345.1 uncultured Bdellovibrionales bacterium | reverse complement strand
CTTTTAAAATTCCTAACCGTTGTCCGAGTTGCGGGACCAAAGCGGTGAAGGAAGAAGCGGACGCGGTCTTGCGCTGCCCAAATCCTTTTTGTAAGGCGGTCGTTGTTGAGTCCTTCAAGCACTTTGTCTCAAGGCGCGCTATGAATGTGGAAAAAGTTGGTGAAAAACTAATTGATGCTTTTGTGACAGCTGGTTACGTCGAAAAATTCTCGGATCTTTATTCTTTGGAAAAAGATCAGCTTCTAGCTCTTGAGCGCCAGGGTGAAAAATCGGTAGACAATATTTTAAAAAGCATCGAGACCAGCAAAAAAACAACTTTAGCTAGGTTCATCTACTCCCTTGGAATTCGTTTTGTTGGGGAACAAACGGCGAAACTTCTGGCTGAACATTTTTTATCGATTGACGCTTTTATGAAAGCGGATCTTGAAGAGTTAGAAAAAGTTCCTGAAATTGGACCGAAGGTTTCTGCTTCGATTTTGGAGTGGCTTTCTGAAAAACGTAGCCAGGCCGAAGTAAAAGCCCTGTTGAAGGCCGGAATTGAATTTGAAAAATCCACGCGAAATACGACGGGTCCTCTTTCAGGAAAAAGCTTCTTAGTCACCGGCACCCTGCCAGTTAAGCGCGACGAGGCCCATGATTTTATCGAAAGTCGTGGCGGAAAACTTTTGTCGGGGGTTTCATCAAAATTAAGTTACTTAGTGGTGGGCGACGACCCGGGATCGAAAGTTGATAAAGCGCAATCGTTAGGCGTTAAAATGTTATCGTGGGAAGATTTGCAAAAGTTAGTCGATTCGCTTTGATTCCACAGCCGCATAAAGCAAAAGCCGACCCTAAGATCGGCTTTCAAAAACTTTATATCGCTTTTTTGCTTTTAAAACGTGAACTAGATGTGATCGATAATAATATCGCGAGCCATAACTGTCTTACGGCCATCAGCTTTTGCAGCCTCGATGCCTTTCGCGCATAAGCGCTCAACAGCCTTAGAAAGAATATCGACTGTCTCTGCAGAGGTATTCATTTCGCCTTTTTCTTTGATGAATTTTTTAACTTTGCTTGTAACCACTAATACTTCAGCCATGATGACTCCAATCCTTTAGATATGACTTAAAAAGCGTTACATACGATCTGAACAATGACAAACACCGATCACCTTTGTCGCTACGCATAAGTTGGGTGCCAGGCCTTATTTCTGCAAACAGGTGCCAGACATATTCGCATTTATTAAAATATATTCGTGTGGCACCTTTTTGCAGAAAAAGGGCCTGGCACCTTTCTTCTATTTTTTGGTGATGAATTGGAAAAGTTCGGCTTTTCGGGCGGTGGGGTCTTCAGGGTTTGGCGAAATCCAAACGTAGGTGTTTTTTTCGATAGTTTCGGTGCATTCAACGTTGGTAAAGGCCGGAGACCACGAGCCCGAGTTTAAGTGTTCGACCATCCCATAATATTCGTGCCGGGCGATGTGAGTGTGGCCGTAAATAATGCGACGAACGCCGGCCACTTCAGCTTGCTTGGCTAAAAGCGATTCGCTGGGTTCTTTGTATTGCGAAACCAAAGAAGTAACCGATCGCGCGTAAAAAAGAAAAAACGGAAGTAAAAGCGCAAACGGTAGAAAAATCCAAAAAAAGGAAATGGAAATCATCGTTTTAAGAAAAGTACCTAAAAAATAAAGTGAAATAAACCCAACAACAATTAAAAATAAACGGTCCAACCAAAGTTCTTTCGCGATTAGTATCGGATCGTTCGCTGCGGGACTGGCGAAAAGTTCTTGAAGTTCCCGCACGATGGCCGGCGATGACTGCGATTTAACTGCGGCATCGATGGCACGCTTTTCATTACTGATTGAACCACGATAGGGTTCGGCAAAACGTTCAGTCGTTACGTGCCACATCGTCGCGACCGCGCCCCAGAGCCAGGTCCAGATGATAAGCGGTTGAGCTGTGATCAGGTATTTGAAGAAAAATTTCAAGTACCCACTGATCGACATGATATAATTTTTTTCGACGTGCGGATTAAAAAGCCCTAGGCCATTCATGATATAACGACAGGCGACGTTTCCGAATGGAAGACGAATTGAAAGCTCGTTGTAATCTAATAGAAAGGGATTTAGCGGATTTTCACACATGCAATAGGGATCTTGTTGGTGCCCGTGTTCGATCAATGTGTCGCCGTTACTGATGTAGAACCAATCGGTAAATCTAACTTGCTTCAGTTGATTTTCTGAAAGATTCAGGGCCTGCAAAATTTCACTTTGAACGTCGGGAAAGTGTAACTCAACATCATGGTTACCGGGGATTATGATCAAATCATTTCCGGCGTTAATGAACTCAGTTAAAGAATCGATAAACTTTTTATGTTCTTCAAGTACGACTTTAATTTTAAAAACTGATCTTTCTTGCTTTGGAAAAAGTCCCCGCCATCTTTCCAACCAACTAATGCTGTAGATGGCTTTTTCAGGAAGCGACATCACACTGTCGAAATCAAAAATGTCGCCATTTAATATTAGTTCAATTTTTTGCCCTTTGGCTAAGTCCTGAATGTGCTGGAGAAACTGGATCAACGATTCATCAATAAAAAACTCTTTGGTTTTAAATTTCTTCCACAAAGGGTGTCTTGATTTAGTTTGATGCCTTGGCGGCTCGGGATCCGTCAGATGCAAATCACTAATGATCGCTGTACAAATTGAACTCATAATACTAGCATTGTTTCATACCGGCCCATAACTAGAGAAGCAGAATTATGATAAACCCGTCCTGGACCAAAAATCTAAATAAACCCATCGCCATTGTAGGTCTTGGAAAAAGTGGTTTATCCGCGGCCCGATTTTTAAAAGCTTTAGGGTACCAAGAAAATGAAATCATTTTGTTTGATGACAAAAATCCTTCGGCCCAGGTCGGGAAGCCAGAAGACCTGATGAAGCTAGGGCCGAAAACTTTGGTCGTTTCTCCGGGCGTTCCTTTGAAGACACCTTGGATCCAAACACTCATTTCAGAAGGTGCTTTGCTAACGTCTGAACTATCATTAGCGACCAGCGTTTTAACAACCGAAAAAGTAATTGGAATTACGGGATCCGTGGGAAAAAGTACGGTCACGTCTATTTTGGGCGAGGGCGCTAGAGTAATGGATGACCATTGCTTCGTGGGCGGTAATCTTGGCACACCTTTTTGTGATTACGCACTAAGAGTTCTTCAAGGAGAAAAAAAAGCTTATTGGATTCTGCTTGAGCTTTCAAGCTACCAGCTAGAAAACTGCGACCATCTTTCTCTTGAAGGTTCGGCGGTCACTTACCTTTCGGCGAATCACCTGGAACGTTACGAAAATCTTGAGCATTATTATAAAACCAAAATGAAAATTACCGAAATAACGAAAGATTTTTGCGTCTTTAATAAAAAGTCTGACGACGCTTTTTTAAACTCTAGGTATTCAAAGTGTCCGGCAGTTTTAATTTCCTCTGAAGATTTTATGAACCAAGAATTGCTTTCAAGCATCGTTTTAATCGGGGCCCACAATAAAGATAATTTTTGCGTGGCGGCTGAAGTCGCACACTTGTGTGAATGGAACGCCGAAAGCCTAAAGGCCATGGCCCAATTTCGGGGCTTAAGGCACCGATTAGAATACGTATCACAGGTCGAAGGCGTAAAATACATCAATGATAGTAAGGCCACGGCGATGGAATCAGTATTAGTTGCCGTCACCGGGTGTGTTGAAGCCCTTGGGCCCGGCGGAAATCTATACCTCTTATTAGGCGGCCGCGATAAAAATCTACCTTGGGATCAACTATCACTGCTAAAAAATTATAAAAATTTAAACAGCGTTTTCTTCGGTGAATGTGGTCAACTTGCGAAGCAGAAAACCGAGTTATCCGGAGATTATTTCAAGAACTTAGGTACCGCAATTGAACATTGTCAAAAGGCGGCCGTTCCTGGCGATATCGTGTTGCTAAGCCCAGGCGGAACAAGTCTTGACGAATTTAAAAGTTTTGAAGAGCGCGGTGACTTCTTTAAACGGCTTGTCTTAGCTGGCGCAGAAGCTTAATGACTACTCGACAAAATGGGCGACGCCCACTTGTCCGGCGTTACTATCGATCACTTGAGAATAAATCCGGTCATTACCTTCTTCTTGAACGACAATTTCGTGCGCTTCTGCCGGTACATTGAACAGAATAAAGCCGCCACCTTTGACGGGAATGGGCGATATTTTCCCGATCGTATCGAAGTACACAACTTTATCCCGGCTGTAGCCTTCCGAAACTAAGTAGACGTCATAATTGAAATCCGGGACAAAGCCTACAAAAGTGCTGGTGTTTGGTTCTTCATTAATCATGCGTTCGGCCTGAATTTTTTTAAGCCACGCTTCCTGAAGCATGGGCACGTGCACATATTCTTTACGCGCATCTTGAAAATACCTAACGGGTAAATAATTCTGGTCATTCGTTCTAACTAAAAATTGCGTAACGCCCAGTTGATTGTAATTGCGGTAACTAGCAGAGCCCGCAGCGGTCTGAATTATTTCTTCCAGATCCGGAGTCGTTAAATCAATCTCCACCGGGTCAGACGAGAATGCGTCGAACGATCGTACCAGGACCGAATGCGCCGTCGAACTTGATAAAATATTTTGATACGAAACTGCGCCTTCCTCTGCAATGAACATTTGGTGACCGATGATTTGTCCCTGCTTGAAGGCAGAGACGGTGTAATTTGCATTTTCAAGACCCACGAACATAAAATAGCCATTTTCGGTTGTTTCGGTTTGGTTAACTTTAGGAATCATGAATTGGTCTAAATAAATCGGGTAAACGCCCGGATGGTTTTCGATCTGCACTTGAGCGCCGGCGGTGGGCTTTCCGTCTACCGAGATCTTACCAATTACGATCGAAACTTGGTTCGATTTGAATTCAAGTTTTTGTTGGTCCGAAATATATTCTAACATTCCAGTCGACCACTTTTCCGAAAAGAGTGGGGTCTTATTCTGATCGCCCGTTTGACGAATCGTTAAAACCTTTCGGTAAGCATTGGAAGGGTCCGAAACGTAAGCGACGGTAGACGAATTTTTTGAAACGTTTGAAAACTCGTCGGTCGGATCTTCTAACGTATTTTGATTTGAGAATAGGGTCGTTACGAAGGCTACCGTTTTGCTAGCACCCGACTTATTTCTAGCGCCGAGTAGGCCGTTGGTGCGCGCGATCCCTTTGCCGGGGTCTCGTGAAGCAGGAATATCGGGTGCCGATGCCATGACGCCGGGGTTGTGTACCTGAATAAAAGGACCTTCAAAATACTGGCCTCGGCTTAGAAGATTTAAAATCTGCTGACTGTCTTCACCAATGATTATTCCATTTCGATCTTTTATCTGCGCTATTAAAATTCCACGTGGTGACTCTATGTCGATCGAATACAGTCCCGCTTTTAAATCTACGCGTCCAAGTTCACGAACCTGACCTTCTTCGATCCGCTTAAGCTCGATAATTTGATCGATGACCCCAATGCCTCGGGATTCAAATTTGCCACGGACCGTGGCCCATTTCGTGGCGGGTGAAAGTTTGGTTTGCTCTGGCTGTTGGATAAATTTCATCGCGTCCAGTGCCGGGTTCGAAACATCTTTTGGATTCGTTGCGAGTGTGGCGGCCGGAAGTATTGCGGCCGTAGCAAATCCAGCGTCGACGGCTGACGCGATTTCGCGGCGGTCAACCCGAAGTTCCGTTACCCTTACTGACGGTTGTGGCGGAACGTAGCTTTGACTACTCAAATAGGTTGTCAGTGCCGGTGCGGTTGCCGATTGTTTTTCAGTTATTTTTACTTGTTGATAAAGATAGTAAGCGGGCGTTTTTCGTTCTTGAGTAATCACCATAGGTTTAGTGATAGTCACGATTCGATTTTTCTCAACTTTAGGAGAGTAGAGTAAAAAAGCGGGAATAATAAAAATGATGGCGGCCAAAATTGACGTCAACAGATCCCCTTCTTTTTTGGAAACGTAACCTCTACAGGATATTTAAAAAGGAGCGCCTTCGTCAATGACCTGTACCTTGTCTTGACTTTGGTGAAGGGCATCTTGAACTGCCTTTGCTTGTAGACGAGATAAGCGGTCATCAAGACCAATGTCTTGGAAGGCTAAAGAGTCTGGGTCGCGATGTTCCACGTGAACTTCAACCGAAATGTCGTACGGTCGGCGAGCCCCAAGTATCGTGACTTTCGTATAAAGTCTTTCGGGCGTTTTTGGTGTTACATCGATGGGTTTTAGTTTGCGATCATGAAAATGCGAAGAAATCTCGCGTCCGTTTTGGCTGATCACGCGCGGTTCTCCAATGACCGAAGCAATGGCTACTCGACTTTGTTTTATGGGTAGCATCGCTTCCGGGATGACAACTCCGGAAGTAGTTTGGCAGCCCGCCAAAAATAGAAAAGAAAAAATAAAAAGATTTATTTTCAAAAGTAACACTATTTTTGGTTCGCCTTATTCCAATCGGCCATAAACATTTCGATTCCTTTTGTCGTAAGCGGATGGCCCGTCATTTGTTGCATGACTTTAAACGGAATTGTCGCGATATCCGCACCCATCAATGCGGCGGCCTGCAAGTGCATAGGCCCACGAACCGAAGCGACTAAAACTTCAGTGGCAAAATCATAATTTCGATAAACTTGAACGACTTCACTGACCATTAACATTCCGTCGCTTCCGATATCGTCAAGACGCCCAACGAACGGTGAAACCATCGTTGCGCCTGCTTTAGCTGCAAGCAAAGCCTGCATTACGGAAAATACCAACGTGACGTTTGTTTTAATACCTTCAGCCGTTAATCTTTTAACGGCGATCATTCCGTCTTCGCACATCGGTATTTTTACAACGACGTTGTTGGCCCACTTCGCCAATGCAACCCCTTCCTTATACATTTCTTCTGCTTTAAGCGAAATAACTTCTGCCGATACCGGGCCCGTCGTCAGCTTACAGATTTCTTTAATCACTTCTTCAAAAGAACGACCGGATTTAGCGATCAGTGATGGATTCGTCGTAACTCCGTCTACCCATCCGCGTTCGTTTGCTTGTTTAATTTCATTTACGTCGGCTGAGTCGATAAAAAATTTCATAATTCTTTTCCTTTAACTTTCTTTATTTAAGTACATGTCATCCATCGAGTAAAGCCCTGCTTTTTGCGGCAACAGCCAGCGCGCCGCTTTAATCGCGCCTTCCGCAAAAACACTGCGGTTTAATGCCTGGTGCTGAAATTTGATCACTTCATTTTGCGATGCGGCCACCACATTGTGAATGCCAAAAACGCCGCCCAAACGGTAGCTGAAGGGGGTTTCAATTTTACGCCCGATAATTTCTTCCAAATCTTTTTGCAGAGTCTTAGCGGTGCCACTAGGTTTATCTTTTTTTTGCGTGTGGTGGGTTTCATCAATGGCGAAATCGAAGCTTGCAATGGCAGCGAAGCTTTTTAGCGCTTGCCGAAAAGCCCAAAGCCCCGGGCTTAAGTTTGACGCCCAAAACAAAGGTTGGCTCTTGGATTGCGTTTTTAATTTTAAAAAATCTCTTTCTGTAAGACCGGTCGAGCCTGACACAATTGGCGTTTTAAAATCTTTCGTTACGGCGAGCAAGCTTGTCAGCCCCTGCGCCGATGAAAAATCGATCCATACATCAACGTCTTCCAAGATTTCACTTTCAGTTTGTTTTAAATCACCCGTCGTCACCGCAAAAACCTTTGACGTGTTTTTGCCTACCGCCAGGTAAGGAAAAAACATGTTTTTTTCATCTGAAGCCAAAAGCTGTTCAACCGCTTGACCCATCTTTCCCGAACTTCCATATAGTCCTATTTTTATTTTAGTAGGGCTCATCGTTACGCCAACTCTAAAAGTTTCATTTGTTTTTCGATCGCCGAGAAATATTTTTGATCTAGCTCGACAAGTGGTAAGCGCGCCTCGGGCGAACGAAAAATTCCCGCCTTGTGCAACATCCATTTCAACGGAATGGGGTTCGCCTCTACGTACATTAATTGTATGAGCTCTTTGTATCTTTCGAAGTCAGCTTCGGTAGATGCGGCGTTATCTAAAGCTAAAGTCCACCGAGCGCAGGCAGAAGTGATTAAGTTAGACATGACTGATATGATTCCGTGACCACCCAGTTTCATAAATGGCAAATAGGTCGGATCGTCACCTGATAGCAAGATAAAATCCTTACTAACTGCGGCCTTTATTTTCTCAGCAAACGCAATGTCACCGGTGGCTTCCTTAATTCCGATAATATTTTTATGGCGACTTAATGCCGTGATCGTTTCAACCGTCATGCTTGTAATTGTGCGCCCAGGGACGTTGTACAAAATGATCGGAATTTTCGATGAGTCAGCCACTTTAACAAAGTGTTGTTCAAGCCCCCGCTGCGGCGGCTTATTATAATAAGGAACTACGACCAATGCGGCATCTGCACCTAGCTGAGCCGCCTTTTGCGTGTGCTGAACCGTCGTTTCGGTTGAGTTCGAGCCGGTTCCCAAGATAATGGGAGTTTCCGAACCTGAAATTTTCTTCACGCATTCAAATATTTTGTTAACTTCCGCTTCATTAAGGGTGGGGCTTTCCGCAGTGGTGCCGTTAACGACAAAGCCGTTGATTCCGTTTTTCATCTGGAACTGAACTAATTTTTCTAATGATTCAAAGTCAACTTCACCTTTATAAAAGGGGGTTGGCAAAGCCGAAATAACGCCGTTGAAAGTTTTGTTATCAGACTGACTCTTCATATTCATATTTTCCTACTAATTTTGCGGGCCCGATCATAATGGGTTGTTTAAGATCTGCCAAATTCATCATAAGGGTTCCGCCGGGCATTTCAACCTGTGTTTCGACGCTACCGCGTTTCATCAAATTATAGGCTGCCGCCGCCATGGCGCCGGTTCCGCAGGCCTTCGTGAAATCTTCGACGCCCCTTTCGTAAGAAACCGCTTTCACTTTGTGTTCGTCTTGCAACAATTCAACGTAGGTCACATTCGTGCCCCGCGGTTGAAATTCCGAATGATTCCGCAGAATGCGCGCTTCCTCTTTATGTTCTGCAAAAGTGTTTAAATCTTTAAGCTGTTGAACAAGATGCGGAACACCAGTATCGCAATAAAATCCTAGTTCTGAATTGAAAATTTGAATCGCGGTCATAACAACTTTAAAAAGTTCGGGGTTTACCTTTTCAATTCTGATAAGGCCCGCCGTGGTCTTTAAGTTCCAAAGGGTCGACTTGTCTTGACATATCTGGCTAAGATAAAGTCCGACACACCTTGTGGCATTACCGCACATTTCCGCATCCGAGCCGTCGTTATTATAAAAATCCCACGTTACGGTTAGACCATTTTTTAGAAAAATTAATCCATCTGCGGCATTCAGGTTACAAGCTTTTTGGGTAAATTGTTTTTTTTGAGATTGCGACCAGGCCGAGGTTAACTTTGCCGACTCAGAATCACTATCTTCACTAATGATGTGAAACGTGTTACCGGCGCCCGAGATTAAATGTGAAACAACTTTCATCGCTTTTGTCTACCGCTGGTGCCGTCGGCGGATATGATTCGTGGAGGGACTTGATTTGTGTTTACGGTGACACTTTCTGCTTTTTGTTTCTGTGAAACGTCGTTACTTAAAGGCGGAAGCGGAGGACCCTTTATTCCGCAAGAGCAAAAAGTAAGGATAAGAATGCTTAGGCCTAAAATATTTTTCATTTATGTTCCCCTTTGACATAAGGCAAAGTCGTTACGGAATCGGCGCGCTACAGATCTGGAAAGGCTTTTACATTTTGTGACGTAAAGCAGATTCGAATCGTTCGCTGCCGGAGTTTTTTCTTCGGCTGAGTCAGAATCAAGTTTTTGCTTGAAGTATATATTTTCAGGGTAGTCTGGAAAGTTTTTTTCCAGATATTCGATTCCCGCTCTGGCTTTTGAAAAGTTTTTTGCCGAAAAACTTCGTTCGACTTCTAACACATTAAGAATGAAGCCTTCTTCATTGGGTTTTTCAAAGTTTTTTCTAGGAATAATTTTGTCCTTAAATTTTCCATCAGGACTATCCTTGAGTAAATACAGCTCAACCCAATTATAAACCGTTGTTCCTGCAGCAAAGTCTGCCAAGGTTTGCAGGGTTCGTTCCGTTAGGGTCGTGTTTTTTTCGCGGTAAGCTAATCGAATCCTTTGGATAAGGCATTCCATGTTCAAGGGTTCTAATTGTAAACATGTATCGTTTAACTTGGCCGCTTCTTTTGGATTTTCTAAGTACGCATTTAAAGAGCTTTCATATGCGTCTTGCGCCTCTTTACTTATAAAAGTTTGGGATAACTTAACGATCAAGTCGTTCGCATCCGCGATCAAAGATTTATTCGTTTCGTTTTTAATGTATTTGGCGACTAATTCAAGGGCGTCGGATTTTTGCTTTTTGATTAAAAGCTCGCTTGATTTTTTTTTGATCTCTTCAAAGGTATCAGGTTGTTTGGCAAAAACGGTTGTTTGGTAAGAAATAAAAAAAGCCGCGAAGTAAAACGCGGCTTTTAACTGTAAAATGCTTTTTAACGACATTTCTACTTTTTAAACGATGTTAACTCCATTGTCACTTTACCAATTTGGCTGTTGGCTAATGACTTAACCATTCCGGCAATTGGAATATCACGTGGGTTAACCCATTGCTCAGACTGGTCGCCGTTGTTGGCGTTGTCTTTGATCGTGATGTGGATCGAATCAAAAGTTCCGGCAGGTACGGTGACTTGCTCTTGTTTTTGATCTACGATTTCGATGTCGTTTTTAGGTACGGCTTGTTCTTTACCGTCCACTAACATCTTTTTGATTTCGCCTGTGTTAGGATCAATCAAAGCTTCGATTTTTTGCTTCTGGATTTGCAAATCTACGTCTTGCACCATCCACACGCCATCTGCAGTTACTTCACGAATTGACATAACCATAGTGCCGTTTAAGAATCCGCCCAAATTTAATTTGTAATCACACTGGTCTCCAACTTTCCAATCTAAACCTTCAGTCATGACCGCTTGTTTAATTTGAGAAGCTTGCGACGCAAAAATGCTTTCACCGATTGTATTTGCTTGGGCTGTTGCCGTTACGACCAATGCGGCCGCTACTAATAATGACTTAACCATAAAATTTCCTCCTTGAGTTAGTCTGTTTGTTTTGTGGATCAATCACAGCACAGGATCTTAGTCTGGCAAAACGATTTCGCCTTAACACAGAAGGTTAAAGGAATTTTTAAAAGAGAAATCCCGTTTTTTAGACGGGATTTTTAGAAATTTTCACAAAAATTGTGGTTGTATTCGTATAGGTCCGTTTTAACCCTGGTGACTGGCAACAAGCACGGTGCGGGGCTTACTGCCGTTCGCGGGCCCCACGACCCCTTCTTTTTCGAATAATTCGATCAATCGGGCCGCGCGCGGGTAGCCTAATTTAAATCGACGCTGAATCAGGGATGCCGAGATGGCCTTCTGACTACCGGCCCAAGATAAAATTTCGTCGTAACGTTCGTCGTATTCATCGTCACCTGCAGCCATTTCATCGCCAAATTCGTTTCCGGCTTCGGCGCCTCCGCCCGTGGCCGAAGGCCCGCCTTCAAGGGCTCGCATCGCAAGCGAATCGAATTCGGGTTCGCCTTGGTCACCCCAGAACTTAGCCACGCCATTTATTTCTGATTCTTTTAGATAAGGGCCATGATGACGAACGGCTTTCGATGAGCCGCCGGTAATCACCAACATATCACCCTGAGCCAGCAAGCGTTCTGCGCCCTGTTCATCCAGAATAATTCGCGAATCCATTTTCGACGCCACTTTAAAACTAATTCGACCGGGGATATTTGTTTTAATAAGACCGGTCACGACTTCTTTTCGAGGTGACTGCATGGCTAACATCAAATGAATTCCGCAAGCTCGTGCCATTTGCGCCAGGCGTACGATGTTTTGTTCTACGTTCTGCTTATCCACCGCCATCAAGTCGCCAAACTCTTCCACGGCAATGACGATGTAGGGCTGAGAGGTGTAGTAGTACTGTTCAAGCTTCATGATGCCTTGATTTTCGTACTCGGCATTTATTTTTTCATGCTCGGCAGATTGCTCAACTGAAAACTTTTCAACCGCTTCATTAAATTGTTCGATATTGCGGGCGCCAAATTTGCTCATCGACTTGTAGCGCTTTTCCATTTCTTTCACGGCCCAGCGTAAAGCCGTAACCGCTTTTTTAGGATCGCGGATGGGAGGCATAATTAAATGTGGAATTTCGGCAAAGGCCGCGAGATCTACCTGCTTCGGGTCTACCAGGATCAAGCGCAAAGTTTTAGGAGAGTGTTTAAATAAAAAACCTGTAATGGTCGCAACCGTAAAGACCGATTTTCCTGACCCCGTCGTTCCCGCGATTAAAAGGTGAGGCATTTTACGTAAATCAACGATGCGGGGTTCGCCATTCGTTTGCTTCCCCAACGCAATCGGTAGTTTCATTTCGTCAGACCAAAAGCTTTCATCCGCTAAAAGATCTTTAAGGTAAACCGTTTCCCTTTGGGCATTGGACGTTTCAATACCGATGACGTCACGACCCGGAATAGGAGCGATAATACGAAGTGACTCGGCCGACAAGGCCAGGGCTAAGTCATCGGCTAGTTCAGTCACTTTATTGACCCGAACATCGACGTTCGGTTTAAACTCAAACATCGTGACGGCCGGGCCTGGTTTGGCCGCAACAATTTGTCCGTTCACGCCAAATTGTTTTAATTTTTCTAAGGTGATATCGGCCTTGCGGCGAATTTCTTTCTCATCAATTTTGATTCGGGTTAAAGGAGGATCTTCCAATAACGATAACTTTGGCATCGTCCAATTTTCAACTCTTCGGGGTGTTTTCGTTTTGGTAGGCATCACGACCTTACGACGGGCGGGTGGTTCATAGGCTGAAACTTCTGCTCCGTCCTGGGGCTCTTCATCAGCGGTCAATTCTTCTTCATCCGTTTCGTCCCGGGGAATAAGGACTTGCTGAACCGCGATTTTCATTTCTGAGCGGGGCTGTTCCGCGGTCTCTTTTTTAACTTCCGATGATTTACCTTTTAAAGGAACTAAGGTTTTTGCCTTTTCTAACTTTAACTCGGGCCAATTCCAGTTTTTAAACAGCTTCGAAACTTGAATTCCTTCGATGCGATCCTGAATAAAGTCGTAAACCTTCATGACGCCGTCTTTAAGGCTTACCTCGAAACAAAACACCATAAGCATCGCGCACATCGCCCACAGCAAAATCTGCGCGCCTATGGTGTTTAACACCTTAACTAGGGCCGACGAAAAGCCAAGCCCCAGTAGGCCACCCAAATAGATTTGATTTTCGAAAATTTTAACCGCTGGCCAATAGATCGTGACTAAAGCTGATAAGCTACAGATAAGTAAGGCCATCCACACCGCGCGAATATTTTTGACCTCAATATTCTTACCTTGAAAACTAAGAAGGGCCGCATTAAAAAGGCCCGCTACCATAAGCCAGGCCGGCAAACCTAAAAGCTGATAGACAATGTCGGCTAAGAAACTTCCTAAGACTCCGCAGTAATTCATCGTTTTAAGTCCATGACCCACTGAATTGAAAGAGGCGTCCTTTGAATTATAGCTCGCTAAGGCCAGGGCGACGAAAAGACCAATCCCAAGAAAACCAATAGCTTTGACATCATTTTGAAATTTTTTAAAGAATGCGCTCATCCCTTTAATTTAATAGGGCCCGAGTCATAGTGCAAAAGAGCTAAAGTCGAGTCAGGTCTAGATTCTTTAGCGCTCGCTTAAAACCGAGGGGTGTTTAAACCCCGGTGATAAATATTTTACACCTCGTCAAGCATTACGGCGACCGCATGCAAATTTTCCGAAGGAACTTAATGGCCATCCTGATTTTGACGTCAACATGATTTATTAAAAAATATTACCCTTTTCGACAGGCCACGACGTGGCCAAGTATGTGATCCAAGGTGCCTTAGAAGATTTTTATAAAATAATTAAAAGTCCGGTTGCTTTTGCAGCAACATAAGTAT
>CAXSEH010000070.1:0-14025 GCA_964236345.1 uncultured Bdellovibrionales bacterium | reverse complement strand
TAGGGAAACTTAGTCGGGCTTTTTTTTTGTCAAAAGTGTCAATAGTTTAGACGACTACCCTTTCTAGTAGCTGCCGTTTTGATTAGGCGTGGCCTTAGAATTGATCATTGTCATTATAGGCGGTGATATATGAATTTCTTAAATATAACTAAATACCAGTTCGGTTTGGGATTACTCTTTGGAGTTGTCATTGCCTGTTCACCTACGAAATTTAACCAAGGTGCTGAAGCTACCAAAGAAATTATTTGTGATGGGGCCACAACCTGTGTCACCGAAAACGGTTTTATTAATCTTACTCAAAATTTTGAAGTTGGTTCAGGTAAAGTCGATATTCTGTTCGTAAGCGATAATTCCGCATCTATGTATCCAATTCAATCAAAGCTAAAGGAAAGATTTTCAGGATTCATACAAAACTTAGACTCGAAGAAAATTGATTATCGCGTGGCCGTAACAACGACCGATTTAGCTGCCGTTAATAAAAGCCGACTGATTGCCATGGGTAACGGCAAAACATACTTGTCGAATGCCGATGCAAATCGTAACTCATTATTTTATTCTGCGATTTTACGAAGTGAAACATTGGATTGCGAAAATTTAATTTTGGCAATGTTCAACACCTACAACACTTCATTTCAAAGCAATCCATATTACGTCAGTCAGTATCCCATCAAGTGTTCGTCTCCAGACACTCGCGGCATTCATACTTCATTCTTAGCCGTCTCTGAAAACGCGGATTCATTTATGAGAGCGGATGCAAATCTGAATGTAATCGTAATTTCAAATGATGAAGAGCGCCAAGGTAAGATTGTCTTAGAACCAAATGATAGAGCTGAAAACTTCACGGCGATGATGAGCTCGAAATATCCTAATAAGTACTGGGATTTCAATTCAATCATCGTCAAAGACGCGACCTGCAAAGACCAACAAGTTTTAAAAACGGTTCAAGGACAAGTTGTAATGAATCAGTCAGGTCCGGCAGTAACTGGCGGGATCGGGTACGAATACGCAAAACTTTCAAACCAGCCGGCTAAAGATATTGATAATGCCCCTCGCCCTCGCGGAGAAATATTAAATATTTGCCAAGACGATTATGCACAACATTTCTCGAATATGGCGACTCAAATTTCTGAAGAAGGTCGAATGATAAATTTGAAGTGCACACCGAATGCGGCTCCGGCAATAACTTATCAAAACGGGACAACGGTTCCGAACGGACTTTATACTTGGTCCGCTGACAAGGTTACCTTCACAAAAGGTTCGGAAGGCCAACGAATTACAATTCAGTACCAGTGTTATACGGGTGTTAAGTAAAGTTACAAATGGTGTCTGAATTTGAGACGGCTTTTCGGCCAATTCTGGCCGATCTTCGTCGGTGATTATTCGCATAATCCGAAAATTATTCAATCTTAGGGAACCAAATGCCGATGTTTATACATATGGGCATGGTTGATCGATATAAAAAATCCGGTGGTTTTATTCAACTCATTCAAGTCATTGAAACTTGTGGCGCTAAGAAGCGCGAACAGTTCATGACGATCATTTCACAGGAAAGTCCCGCGTGGGCGGACGCGCTCAATCAGAAGTGTTTAACGTACGAAAAAATTTTGGCTTGGAAGCCGGAAGCGCTAATGGAAATCATCGCTTCAATGAGCTTGCTTACATTCGCCACTGCTCTTAAAGGTTTACCCGAAGATCAGTTGGGCGTGGTTTTACTTAAGTTATCACATCAAGATAAAGCTAAAATCGAAAGGGCGATGCAAGAGCTTAACCCCAGCGCTGTAGAAGTATCTTCGGGCCAGATGAAAGTCATTTCTGAAACCCGAGGCCTTTTGATCTCGGGCGCATTGAAGGCTGAGAAAATCGATTTGTCCCTCGTTATTCCCTTCGACTACGAGACAATGCTGCAAAAGGGCCAAGCAGGCTCACAGAGCGCATTAAGTCTGGTTACAGATACTTCGGGCGGAGGATCCGCTTCAATCAATGACATCGTCAATGCGGCTCTTAAGCACAATACGGCAAGTGCGACCGCCGCCGCCGCCGGAGAAGCTGAAAAAATCCAACTAAAATTAAACGCCCTCGCACGCGAATTCCAGCTCCTGAAACAGGAAAATATTGTTCTGAAGGACAAGCTGGATAAGATTCGTAAAATTGCTTAGTGGGGGTGTGTGGGTAACTGCGAAGTTTAATATGAATCATTATGATGGAATTTTTAATCGACAAACTATTTTACAGCCGCGAAAAAAATACTAAGTTTAATCGATAAAAAAGCATGTGAGTGGTTCCAGATAGGCACAGATAATGCTCTCCTTTAAAAACACGGAGGATTCATGGACTATAGTAAAGGAACAGATACTGAATTGCAGATGAAGGTAGGACAGCTAGAAATAATAGGCATTAGTAGCCAAGCTGTTATGCGCGACTACCGAACTCAAACAGGAAAAATGCTAAATCTCAACGATATGATTAAGGTGAGCTCAAAAGATGAAGGTAAATATATCAAATTTGAAACTTTGGATGAAGTTAGTTTTACCGTTCCTGTTTTTAGCGCTGATGGTTCATTTAATAAAATTGAATAATCCGGATCTGGCTCGGAATAAAATGGAAAAAATATTAAAATACGTGATCGTTAAGCCGCGAACAAAAATTAACCTTAATTTATTTGAGGCGGAAAAATACGAGCCTGCAATAATTGTTCAGCAGTTAATTGGTAACTTAGTATATGAATCTAATTTTGGACGTTACGAGCCAAGATTAGCTGAGAGTTGGGAAAAGATCGATGATTTCACTTGGAGTTTTAAATTAAAACCAAATTTAAAATGTGAAAACGGTGAGATTATTTCGCCGAAGGCATTCAAAGAAAGTTTAGAACGATCAATACTGATCTTTGAAAAAAAAGGTGGAGTTCCGATATTGTCCTCTCTAAAGGGCTTCAAAAAATTTATACAATCAAATGAGGGTGCAAAGAGTATTTATGACATTCAACCCCTACAGGGAATTAGTTTTGAAAAAGACCAATTAACATTCACTTTCGATAAAAAAATTAGAAGTGGATTACTTCAAATCCTATCATTTAGTCCTTTCGGTTATATATGTAACGGCAATTTTACATCGAAGGGTGAATGGGCCGACGATTCAAAGTTTATTTCGTCAGGTCCTTACAAAATTGAAAAATACGAATATGGAGTTCAGTACCATTTAATTAAAAATTCTCATTGGAATGACTTTTTGGTGAATGCGCCTGATAGAGTGATATTTTCTCATGACGATGGGCACATCAATCCCGACACTGCTATTATAATTGATGCATTTACGAACGAGTATCAAAATGATAAATTGCTTCCATATCATCTAGTGCCCCAATATTTAAATAGTGTCTTATTGGGAAATTTAGATCATGGTTACTTTAAAAATACAGAAACAAGAGTAGAGTTCAAACGGGTTTTTAATTTGGAAGTAGATGATAAAATCCCTTCGAATTTCGGAGTTAATACACGATCAAGCTCATTTTATCCCAATCAAGAAAAAATTTCTAAAACACAAAGCAATCAATATCCCATAAAGATGGCCATCCCCAAAGAACCGCTTCTAATCGAAGGAGATATTCCAATTCAAGGTACATCAAGATGGTATGCTTGGGTGGTTCTAAAAAGTACTTTGGAGAGGTTGAAGTTTCCTTACAAATTCGCGAAGAACGAGTCCACGTTTGAAAGGATTACCGATAGGAGCTATGATCTCAGAATTAGAGGATCCTCAATAGGTGGAGGGGTTGAAGCATGGGGTTTATATGTTTGTTTTTGTTCATCAATGGGTATCAACTTTCCGGACCCCAAAAACTTAGTCTGTGATTTAATATCGAAATACGAAAATGATGAATTGTCGGAAGTCGAGTTTGGTCGCGAGTTCATTAAATCCGTAAGTTCCGAAAGTGCGATTTTGCCGGTTAGTCACTATGGCGTTCAATTGTTTATCTCAGAATCAATTGAACTTGCGAGATTCAGCCCGGTTTTATCAATTTTTAAATTCGACCAAATGGAAATTAAGTAAAAAATGAACCCTCTTGAAATTCTAAAAAGTAAGAAATTAGTATTAGAAGAATACAACCTAATGGAACAAATAGGTCATGAGTATTGGCACTCTAACATCTTGGACCAAAATAGAAATTCATTCGCTAGCGGCTTTGGTTATTCTAATTCAGTATCGAGAAAAATAGCTTTTTCCGAATACCTTGAACGATCTAGTTTCATCAGCATAAGAGATGGCGGTGAAGAGAAGAGAACTAAATGGGGGTTTGAAATAAATTCGATGGGTTGCGGATTTGCGGCAGGATTCAATTTAAAAAACACAATTATTAGGTCACTTGGTGAAGCATGTGAACGATGGGTTCTTAGTAAATGGATTGATGATGGTTATTTTCTGAAAGAGATTGAACATAAAATGACTTTGGAACCTGTTTCGCAGTGGTTTTATAATCAATTTGAAAAAGTACTTTTGTTCGAAAAAAATGTATTAGTTCAATTTGCCGAAAACTTTTATGAATTTAAAATCGGAGTGACGGCCGGCTTGAAAAACGACGGTATATTCTTGGGTTCTTCGGCACAATTAATAGAGGGAAGTGTATGGCAACATGCCCTTTTGGAAAGCTTCAGGCACTTACTAGCTGCCAATAATTCTGTTCTGAATGATTCATTTCCAAGCAATCGAATTAAATTCTTTGCAAAAAATCAATCGGACGGACTGGGGCAAATTAGACGTGCGAAAAAAATGGAATGGCCAATTCCCTCGGTGAAATTTCATAATCATGAAACTGTTGGCGAATACTGTATTGCGAGAACGATATTGGACGGGTGGGTACAGTGGAATATTGGCTCTGAAAACAGATTCTTATATTAATAATGAAAATTCATAAGGTTTTAAAAAATAACATACTAACTAGTAGCTATAAAAATATAAAATTAATCTTACGCCTACTAATGGTTATATTGCTTATACTTATTTTTATTCTATTTAGATTTCTGAACAGCTTAGAGAATAAAAAGGTTAGTACAAATATCTCAGCAGTTTTAAGAAACGAGTTAAGCGCGTCAAATTCATATGCCCTTTCCAAAACTTTAGTGGATCTGGAAAATCTTGGAGTTTTTAAGTGTGCTAGGTTAACGGAAGAGCTTGATTCAAAGAGGGTTTTTTACGACACAGTGCTTGGCAAGCGATGCGGAACTTATTTCGCCAACAACTTTCTGAGTTATACCGATCATTTAAAGGGTTTGAACGGAACGTCGTATAAATTGGATTATATTGCCTATTTTAATGTGTATGCATTTATTCTCGAGATTTTTTTATACCTGATCATGATCTCACTTGGAATTTTTCTACCAAACTTTTACATGGAACTAATTGAAGTGGAAAAAGTTAGGAATGCCGTACTCAAGCTGGAAAATGAATCGTTTTCGGATTTTGCGAAGCAAATCTCCCATGACGTAGCGTCCCCTTTATCAGTAATTAGGATGATGACTTCTCTCATCAGAAATGTTGATCCGGAAGTAAAGGACGTCCTCGAGAAATCGATTTCCAGGACTCAAGAGATTTTTAATGAGTTAAAACTTACAAGTTATGATGGCGATCGCCTTGAAGACGTGAACATTTGCTCATGCATATCCGACATAATGCAGGAAAAAGTTGCGACGTGGCCTAAATCGGCCAAGATTGGTTTCAGTAAAAATGTAGTCGAGAATGTCCTTATTAAGGCATCTAAAAATAACTTTAAAAAGATTATTTCAAATATCCTAAATAATTCTTTTGAATCCTTGCCTCTTGATGCTGCAGTGAATTTCGAAATAGTAGTTACTCAGCTTGGAGAGGAAAAAATATTAATCAAATTAAAAGATAATGGTAAAGGAATGTCTCCCGAAGTACTAAAAAGAGTAGGCTCAAAAAACTTTTCTTTTGAAAAGCCAGATTCAGACAGTGGTGCTCGCGGATTCGGACTTTATCATGCGACGGAATTAATTTCGAGATGGGGCGGGCAAATTGCAATCGAAAGCCAATTGAATATTGGAAGTGTGGTTTGTATTACCCTCCCTTGTGAGGTTTCCAAAAAATAGAATCTCTCGTTAACGCAAAAGTTAGCTTTGCTTACACAAGTTTTTTAACGTCAAATTTTTGCGCTATTTACTCAAGCCAACTTAGTTCTCCAGCCAAAAGAGCCGGTTTGCCGTAATCAATATGCTTTATGAAAAGAACTGCATCTACCCAGCCGCCCTCATTTTGATTTTGCCAGTCCTTTCCCCAACTATTATGAACTAAGAGCTGCTGACGGCAATTGCTTCCCCCAAAATCCATAGAAGGACAGGCGGTTCTATAACCGCTTACCACAGTTGTGTGGTATGACGTGCAGACATCGCCTTCCAGTTTTAAGCATAGAGAGCTAATTTGAACCGGTTTTTTTTTATTGCCAATAATGTTTTTTAAATTTTCCAAGATATTATTCCTTGGAAGCGTTTGTGCAAGTTCGGGCATGCGTTTGAATGTGGGTTTATTCAAAAGCTTTACGGGCGTGCAGTTGCCAAATATAAGCTCGTACAAAAACTCACCATATGTATCTTTTGTGAGTGCACTAGAAACTGCCTTACTTTCAAAATCGCTTCCAAAACCTTCGCTCAATTCTTTTATGCACGTCGCGCAAACAGCACTGGATTCAGTATCTTTTTTTTTATTCTTTTCGTAGAAAATTCTAGTTTTTTCATAAATTTCTTCAAATAAGACACTTTTACCACCAGCAATTTTTTTTCCTTTTGAGCCATACGTATTCACAATTTGATCAAACGGAAAACAGGACTCCGGCATAAATTTGGGAATTGCCGAAGTAGTCGCATTTTGCAACGCATTTGACCCTGATGAGTAATCTGTTCGGTCTCTATATAGCTTAATACTTTTGTGGTTCGAGGCATATCCAGGTTCTTGAGTAGAATCCGGCTTTGTCCGATCTTGGATGGTGTCGGACCAGGCTACCATGCTAAACGCAGATACTGTCATATTTTTTGGGAACAAAGGATCATTACATGATATTTTAGATTTCAAAATAGTTTCGTCAGTGTCACAGATATATTTTTGCAACATCGTAGCTGCAGCACGGCCAAAACAGTCTCCAACTGTATCTTGAGATGACCAAGCTGGCATTGTCCCAACATCGTGCAAAGATCCCGGACTCACGAATTTGAGCGCGGGGTCGCTGGTTAGCGCTGCCGAAGTTATCGGTACACTTGATTGGGTCTTAAGGACAGCGAAAGAAACACTAGACCAAAGGATGATTATGAATGCGCTTGCTCGTAAAAACATAATACTTTGATAACATTAACACATCATGAAAACCATTTTAATTTTGAATATTATTTATTTCGGGACTAATTGACGTGTGGATTAAAAATTTTGGAGTATTCTTTTTACTATGTGTAAGCTTCGAACGGGCCCATGCCCTGAAGGAAGTTATTCAGATTCGGGAATTCAAAAACCATCGCCAGTATAAAATAGGAAGAAAAGAGTTTCTCATAAATAAGAAATCTTTAGACATTTTTTCGGAACATAGTGGGCGAATTTTAAAATTAAATCATAACGGCAAATTCAACTTGGTTTCTTTTAATAAAACTCAAGGTAATAAAGAACATTCAATATATTTCAAAGTTAACAAGTCTGGTAAAAAAACCATCGGCTACTTCGGTCGTGAATTATCTAAATTTTATTATGGCAATAATTGTTCAATCGCGAATAGTTGCATAGATAATGCGAACAAACTCGCAAATTCCGATTTTAAAAAAAGCCTAGCAAATTTAACTGTTTCGAAATTATTTGACACTGATTCGTGCAAAAGTATGCTTCCGGGAGAAATCACAAAATTTACTGAGATCTTGGAAAATAGTTTCCAGATGAAAGGTGGCAATTTGGAAACTTGCTATAGGTCAAGCGAGGCACAGGCAATTTTTGAGACTGATCCAGTGTTAAAACAAAATGCGGACGAAGTTCTCGGAAGATTTCTTAGTCTCACAGAACATATTTCTAAGGGAACCAGTCCTTTAAAAATTAAGTGCGGAATGCAGCCAGAGGATAAAAACAAAATCGCTTCTTTCAGTGAAAATCCACTTGTAATCGCGCTGAGGGTTTCTGAAGGGAAATTTAATCTCGGGACCAGCTCAAACGAAGTTTTAAATCATGAGCTATTTCACCTTGGAATGCCTCAGTTTAAAGTTAAAAATGAACTAAAACCCAATTGTTTGGATGAAGGTTTCGTAGGCCTATTGGACCAAACTTGCAAATATAACTCGAGCATGGCCGTAAATTTGAAGCCGAAGTTAAGTAGCAGCATCGTAGAAAAATGTTTATTAGATAAAGATTCGACCATAACTAAGATTCAGACTAATAGTGTTGCAGAAAAACATCCCGAAACTCTACCTATATTGAAAGAGCTGGCGGAGTTGCCCCAAGCAAATGGTGGCGAAGCTGCAGCCATTAGCGCTGAACTAAAAGCGAAGCCGGAAACCATTTTTGTTCCCATTTCTGAACCCGAGATTCGTGCGATAGCGGCGGTTCCGGTGACAACTATTTCGGGTGAATCCATAGCGAAATTTGAAGGAGACGGCCAATTTCATCAGGTGGTTGGCAGCAATGAATTTGAAAGTAACGTTCGAGTTATTAGCGACAATTTGGGAAAAAGTATGTTCAATGCAGATAGCTTGATTACTGGAGCGTTAGGTAGCAAAGGCAAAGCGGTAGTTGCTGCCGCCGTGGGCCTACCTGCTGTATCTTCAACAGGCAAGTTCGGGGCTGATAAGTTACCTGGCGATAATTCTGAACGAGTAGGTATCATGGATAGTACGCAGATTTTTTTATCCCGCTATTTACCAGATTCTAAAGAATTGCAAAAGCTAGATTCGATGACTGATATCGATGCGCAAAAGTACCTTAGTGCATTAAACCAAGGTGCAGGGGGATCCGCGGTTTTGACAACTACCGGTTCTACGTTAAGTAGCGGAGCGGAAAAAAAAGCAGTATCAACGAATTCTTTAAATAAAAAAATCAAACTTGACGATAAAATAGACTTTGATCCGTCCGCAAAAACCGCCACCCGTGGTATCGCAAGTATCGGCGGCACCACGCCGGTTGCAGTTCCCACAGATAAAGATGAAAATGAAAAACCCGTGGCTCCGGTAACTAAGGCTGCTTCCCCTGCTTCTCCGAGTGCGCCATCGCGACTTGATAATCCCATGATTCAGCGTCTTGCGGTTTTGAGTTCCGTTAATGGGAATGATTACGTGGCAATTGCTACGAAGTATCGAAGTGATCCGGCGTTCCGCAAACAGTTGAATGATCGCAGTATTCGAATTGAAAATTCGCTTGGGAAGCCGCTTTGGGCCTCGGTGGCTCAGCCGGAGAAATGTTTTGTCGACACGAGTAAGAATTTGAAGCAGGTTGCATGCAAATAAATACTGGCCTTCTATTTGTATTTTCTTTTTTAGGTTTCCTTCCTTCCGTTTTTGCTGCTTCGGTGGGGACGCCCTATGCAAAAAAAGTGGCGCAAGTGTCGCTTGATACGCAGAAGTCATTGGAGGATTCGAATGGGCCTGCTAAACCTGCGGCTTCTAGTGCGGCAAGTACTAGTGCTGCGGCTACTTCGGCGAAGAAGGGCGAGTTTGCGGTTCCTCCCTCGTTCAAAGATGATGAGTACGCAATTTTTCTTGAAGAGTCGTACAAGATCTTTAAAACGAAAAAATTTGAAAAACTTGAGTTGACTGAAAGCTGTTTTAAAAAGAGTGCGAAACCCAAGTGCATGGCCTATGAGTTCTCGCAGATTCGGCCCAAGAAGTTAGAGATGAAAGCGCCAGGTATGAATAACATGTCTGCCATTCATTGTGACGAAGTTGGCGGTCGGAATCTTTTGGCTTTGGATAATAAAAATAATCAGTATAATTTTTGTCGGTTTGATGATGGCTCTATGGTTAATTCTTGGAGTATGCATTACAAATTTTTCCCGACTAAGTCAGTGCAATGAAGAGCACGTTACGAGATCTGCTCAAAATTACCATATTCGTGTTGATTATCTACACGCCGGTGTTTTTGATTTCGGTGATCTCGGACTTTTCTAAACTTGAAAGTAATATCAATTTAACCCGCAAAGAACATTTGGTGTTGGTTCGGGATGTCGTGCAAAAGCTTTTACTAGAAGATCGAGTAGTCGAAGCGTGTCAAAGATTAGCTGCAGAGCAGTCTGCTTTCAATATTCAAACCTACACACTAATTTCAACCGAAGGTAATTGCGACTATCCCGTAGGGATGGCGCTTCCTCCGATTACGGCTTTGGGATCAATTCAAGAGTTTAAAGTGAATGATTCTCATTTGTTTTTTATTCGTGAAGCTACGAAGGACGTTCAGTGGGCCGTTTCGGTTCCGCGAAAGACGGTGAATCTTTACGAAGGTCTTTCTTCCGGGAACTCAAAAATTATTATCCAATCCATCATTCAAAGCTTTTTGGGAATTATCTACATCGTTTTTGCATTTTCTTTTTTAGCCGTTTTGATTTTAGCTAAATCGATTCAAAACCAGTATCGCAAGAATGGTAAAGATCCGATATGGTTCAAAGTTATTTCCAAGTTATTCGGCTGGCTGCAATTGCATGATCTAAAGATTGTTCAGTCGGCGACGACGGCCATGCTTCGCAAAAATGAAATTTTAGCCAAAGACCAAGATTTACTTGAGACCTCGCTTGAATTTAGCATCTTGAATGAAATTAAAAAAAATAATCATCATATTCCTTATTCATTCAGTGGAACGGTTGCCAAGGTAGATATAAATGGATTCTCGAAAACAATTTCGGGCGGTCATTCAAAAGAAAGTCAAAACCTAACGAAGGTGCTTGAAGATTTCGGTTGCGAGCTTCTGCAACGTTACGAAGGCTTGTTTGAGAAAACTGTGGGGGATGAAATCGTCGTAGTTTTTAAGGGTAACGACTCATTTTTGCGCGCCACCGCTTTTTGTCGAGACCTCATGTTAGAATTCTCGCAATTGGAATTTGATTTTAAATCTGAAAAACGCCGGTTCACTTTAAAAAGTTCAATTAGCAGTTCTAACCTAATTTTTAGTAAGCGCGCTCCAGGATATGGCTTCTTGGGCGATGCTTTGACCTACACAACCAGATTGTTGGACGTAGTGAATATAAAAGACAGAAATATTTTAAGTTGTCTAAAAGGCCAAGTTGCCGAAATAAGTTCGCTCGTAACTGTACCTACTGAGTCCAAGAATTTTGAGTTTAAGAATATGGCGCCGGCTGAAGGATATTTGATTGAAGAATTTTTGCGAATTGAAGATGTGTATGATAAAAAGCCCGAACTGATTAAATATTTTAAATCCGACCCCTCTATTTTGTTTTTACTTGAAAAGGTAAAGATTGAATCGGACTTCGAGAAACTAAATTTTATGTTTGTGAACTTTTACGATTCGGGCATTCGAATCGTAAGCCCAGCGGTCATTTCGGCCTGGGTGGAGGCATTGAAGGCTTTTGAAAAAAGAGTCTATCAGGATCCCGGTTTGTCGTTTTCTTTTTCAAGGCTAATTGTAGAAGGTTCTAGACTTATTCCTGCCGCACAATGGAATGCTAGCTGCACTGACGCAATCGTTTCTATTTCTCGATATATTGAAGGCAGGATTAATGCTTCGGTGGTTGATGTCTTGATCGAAAAGGATTTAAATTTAATCGCGATCGAACAAGAAAAAACTTTTATCATTGAAAATGATCAATCATTTCGAACCCGTGGGAATTTAGTCATTAATCAAGCTATTCATCAACTTTCGGATTCGGCTCTCGAAAAGGTCATCAAAATGATTCGTTCGCGAAACCCTCTGGAGTCATCTACCGGAATATACTGCGCTTGTCGCATCATCATTTACTACCGAAAGAAGAATCCTGCAGAGCTTGAAACTTTCATGTCCTACCGTAAGCTTTCAAAAAGTTTGCATGGATTGTACCTCAATAGGAATAAAGATGTTTCTCCGCGACTACTCAAATTACTAGATCATGTAAAAAGCTATAATGAAATGGCCTACCAAGAAGTTTCGCCGTGAATATCGAAAGTGAAATTTTTCAATTTCATCCGGCTTGTCGGTTTGAGCAACTTCAACTTTCAGAATTGCAAACGCAATATTTGGCGGACCTTCGCGCGCAGAACTCATTACAGACTTTATGTGAAAGGTATCTGGCGAACGGGTGGCTGGTTAACTTTCAACTGCTTTATGACTTAGTCGCCATGTTGGCGAAGCACAATTGGATTTTAAACCCGACTATTAATAACTATTTTGGCAACTTACAGTTACGAAATTCCACCTCTGCCCAAACTCAAGTTGTTCCCACGACGCGAAGCTCGGCGAATTACTCGACCGAAAATCTTTTGCGGCTTCCTTTTTTTCGCTCATTGCACCCAGACCTCGCGCGATTTCTGTTAAGCCAGGCTTACGTTTGTAATTACGCGGCCGATTCGCTGGTCTGCAAGACGGGTGAAGACTCGCGCAACCTTTATGTGTTATTGAAGGGTGAGCTGGGCGTTTACCGGCAAGCCGCCACATTTAAGCAATTTATTTCGATGCTACCGGTATCAAGCGTTTTCGGCGAAGCCGGATTTTTGCTTGGAGAAAAAAGAACCGCCGATGTGGTCGTGCTCAAAGCGAGTGAAATTTTGGTGATTCCTAACCAACCAGAAATCATGGATCGCTCTTTAAATAAAGAAAAGGCGCAAAGTCTGCAACAAAGATTTTGGGTGCAACACGCCCTTTTGCATTCTGAGTTTTTCAAAAACACGCCGTCGGATTGCCTGGATGCTTTAACCTTTGCGGGAAAGGTAATCGACTTGAAAGACCATCAAGTCTTATTTCAACAGGGTGACGTTGGACATTCGGCCTACATCGTCATTCAAGGATCTCTTCAAGTTTTGCAAAATGGGAAAATGATCAATACCCTGCCGCAAGGCTCATTTTTAGGGGAAATCTCGCTCATGATGAACGACGGCAGGCGAACCGCGACCGTCGTTGGCCAAAGAAACACGAAGCTCTTAGAGATCCACCGCACTGAATTTTATAAGTTATTGGCAAAGAACCTCTACTTAGCGAAAGAGTTTCAAATTTTAGCCGATCAAAGGCTACAGAAGGATACCCAACGGCTTCAAAGAGCCTAAGTCTCGGCGCTCCCGCCCAAATTTCAGGCTTAGTTGGCCCCGTGACCTTTATCTTTGACATTTTTCGACGCTGTTTATATGTTACAGCTCGTCGGGGCGTAGCGCAGTCTGGTAGCGCATCTGGTTTGGGACCAGAGGGTCGTAGGTTCGAATCCTATCGCCCCGACCAATTTTTTTTCAAAAAGAAAAAATTGGCGAGACCTTAAAATCCCACTTAAATCAGTAAGTTAAATACAATCAAAATTCAAAATCTGACTCGAATCGCGTGCAGGTCCGCGAAAATTTTCTAGTTAAAAAATTTTAAATTTTCCCTCATAGGTAACGGCGTAGGTAACAAAAACTCCGCGATCAACAAATATAAAATTTATACGTTCCCTTTAAACTTCCAAGCCGTATGCAATCTAACGCTGATAAATTTCCAGAGAGACTATGGACTAAGGAAACGAGTGCTAAATAATTTCAAATTTGATATGAGATGGCCATGAACACAACATTTTTGCGGTTAAGCCTCATTGGTTTATTTCTTTTATTTTTTAGTCACATGAATGCGTATGCCGAGTCGAGCGAATTTAGTATTTCGACAAGAGACGGGCTTTCAAACATTTCTGGTGAAATCGACCGACCAAGTTGTGGGGTAGCTTCATATCCGGTTGTCATCATGGTCGGCGGTACAGGCTTATTCACGCGTAACGCCTCGTTTGGTCATAGCGGAACAGAGCGTGACCTGCTTTTCAAAGACCTTTCACAAAGACTTAACAGCAAGTGCCCAAATCCGAAGATAGCCCTGTGGAAATCTTTTTTTCAAAAAACTAAAACGTAA
>CAXSEH010000069.1:0-14232 GCA_964236345.1 uncultured Bdellovibrionales bacterium | reverse complement strand
AATGAGTGGGGCTCGTTATCGTTTAAGGAAAGGACTTAAGAATGTCTGCAACTGTCGTAATCGGCGCCCAATGGGGTGATGAGGGTAAAGGAAAATTGATCGACGTCTTAGCCGGAAAGGCCGACATGGTCGTGCGATTTCAGGGCGGTTCGAATGCGGGCCACACGCTGGTCGTAAATGGAAAAAAAATTGTTCTGCATTTAATACCTTCCGGAATTTTGCACGCGGATAAAATGTGTTTGATCGCGGCCGGAGTGGTCGTTGATATTTTCGGGATCACTCAAGAAATTAAAAAATTAAAAGAAGGTGGCTTCCAGATTTCCCCTTCGCAGTTACTGATCTCGGATAACGCAACCGCCCTCCTTCCGTACCACAAAGTTCTCGATCAGTGCCGCGAAAAGGCGTTGTCGGACGGGAAAATCGGAACAACCGGTAAAGGCATCGGACCCGCCTATGAGGATCGCGCGGCCCGCCGAGCTTTAGTGATGAGTGATTTATTCGACGCTAAAACTTTGCTAAGTAAATTGGAATTTGTGCTGCAAGAAAAAAATGTGCTGCTAACTAAAATGTATGACCAGCCCGAAATAAAAGCAAAAGACATCTACGACCAAATTCAAACGGTCATCGAAGACTTGCGTCCGTATCGCACAGCCGATGTTAGCCTTTTAGTTTCGCAGAAAATGAAGATGGGAAAGCGCGTTCTTTTTGAAGGGGCGCAGGGAACTTTGCTTGATATTCATCACGGCACCTATCCTTTTGTGACAAGTTCATCGACGCTTGCAGGTTCGGGCGCGATCAGCGCGGGGGTCGGACCTCAACATTTATCAAAAATCGTCGGCGTTTTCAAAGCGTACTGTACGCGTGTGGGAAGCGGTCCTTTTCCGTCAGAGCTTCACGACGACGTCGGAGTGAAGATACAAAAAGATGGGAACGAATTCGGCTCGACCACGGGTCGACCACGCCGCTGCGGTTGGTTGGATTTAGTTGCATTGAAATACGCGATTCGCCTCAACGGTGTGAATAGTTTAGCGATGATGAAGCTTGATGTACTTTCCACTCACGAAAAAATTGGTGTTTGCACAGGTTATAAACTAAACGGAGAAATTCTGACGGAATTTCCCACGGCCACTGATCTTGTTACTCGCGCCGAACCGGTGTTCGAGTACCTTACAGGTTGGCAGCAAGACCTCACGCAAATCAAATCGGTGAAAGATTTACCTCGGCCCGCGATTGAATTTATCGACTACGTTTCACGTCACGCGGGATGCCCGATTGATGTCGTGTCGGTGGGTCCCGATCGAGAGCAAACTCTATGGATAAAACCCTTGTATAAAGATTAAGCACTGCGAAAAAAGCGTTTGACTGCCCGCGGGGGTTGATACAAATTGTCGATTCAATTCAAAGTGGTTCGCTAGCTCAGCTGGTAGAGCATTTCACTTTTAATGAAAGGGTCGATGGTTCGAATCCATCGCGAGCCACCAATTTTTTTTACAAATTGGATTTTGAGTTGAGTCTTCCTTCTTGTTCCCATCGTCTAGTGGCCTAGGACACCTCCCTTTCACGGAGGATACAGGGGTTCGAATCCCCTTGGGAACGCCAATTCACAATACCGGAATCCGGTATTCATGTTAACCGGTATACCTTCTTATTGGATATGCGCCGCAATCGTTTTCATTAATTCAACGGGATTAATGGGTTTTGGTAAATATCCATTGCAGCCAGCTTCCAGGCAGCGCGCGCTGACTTCGGACATGGCGTGGGCCGTCAGCGCAATAATCGGTTTTGAGTAACCCATTTCCCGAAGTTTTTTCGTCGTGGCGTAGCCGTCCATCTGAGGCATTTGCAAATCCATCAAAACTATATCATGAACATGCGAGATAGCCTTCTGATAGCCTTCGATACCATTGGCAGCTGTATCAACGACCGCGCCGCGCTTGCTTAAATAAAGCGAAAGTAAACTTAAATTGTCCGGAGAATCATCAACCACCAGGATCTTTGTGCCATCGAACGTGATTTGGGTAAGTTCATTTGTCGTCGTTGTTTTACCTGTAGTGTCGTGCTCGGTTTGGGTCGATTGATGATCCCTTAGCGACACGGTAAAAGCACTTCCGTTTGAACCCGGGCCACTTTTTAAAGTAATATCACCGCCGAGTTCGCGAGCCAACTGCCTGGACAAAGAAAGGCCAATACCGGTACCGCCGAACTTTCGGGTAATTGAATCATCGCCCTGAACGAACATATCGAAAATTCGCCCGGCTTGCTTTGCGGGTACGCCGATACCCGTGTCGATCACTTCAACGGATAAAAATTTTCGTTTGTGATCATCCAAGGATTCAGAACAAACAATTTTCACTCCCCCAAACTGGGTAAATTTTATAGCGTTACTAACCAAGTTCGCTATTATTTGTCGAAGGCGATCTGGGTCAGTACACACGGTTTTCGAAATCAATTTCTCCGAAATGAATTCTAAGGTAAGATTTTTCTCTCGCGCTTTTACTTTAAATAGTGAAATCACTTCTTTACAAAGTTCTGCCGGGTCAAACTTTCGATGTTCATAAACCAACAACCCGGCTTCGACTTTCGAGAGATCAAGAATATCATTTATTAAAATGGAAAGCTGTTCACCGTTTCTAGCTAAGACCTCAAGGTATTGCGACTGCTCCATGCGGGTGATCGTCGGATCTTGCATCAGGTGCGCAAAACCCAACATAGCCCCCAGGGGAGTTCGAATTTCATGGGACATATTCGCCAGAAACGCCGATTTCATAACAGTTGCTTGTTCGGCCTGATTTTTCGCGCGAGTTAATTCTGACTCAGCGTTTTTTTGCGCGGTGATATCTAGGTGGACGCCGACCATGGTTATGGCAAGTTTTTCTTCGTTATAAATGGCCCGACCGTGTCCAGAAATCCATGCGATTGAACGATCTGCTTTTTCAATTCGAAATTCGCAAGCGTAAACCGATTTGGTTTCAATAGCATAGTCGATTTTTTTCTGAACATCTTCGCGATCTTCAGCCACAATTTTTTCCATGAGGTTTTTAAAGTGTACGCGTCGATCGTTAGGAAGTTCAAAAATTTTATTGTGAATTTCGGTCGAGGCCACCGTTCCTTCGCGGATATCCCATTCCCAAATGCCGACGCCCGCAGAATTTGTGGCTAACGTTAGCCTTTCTTCACTTTGCGTTAACTGTTTGACTAACTTTTCGACCCTTTCCAAGTTCTTTTTCGAATTCGTCAGCGTCTTTACTCGCGCCTTTAATTCTGCTTCTACAAAAGGTTTAACGATGTAGTCGTTGGCGCCGTATTCGAAAGCCTGGGCAATTTCGTCACGACCATATTGGGCCGTCAGAAGAATGATTGGAAGTTGCGCCATTTGTGCATTTGCCGAACGAATATATTTACATATTTCTAAGCCCGACATCCCGGGCATGATCCAATCAAGAAGTAACAAATCAGGAAGTTCACTCGATGCCAATAGTTCCAAAGCCGCCACGCCATCGTGAAAAATTTTTACTTCAAATTCTTCCCGTAGGGTTGCGGCCACGCGATCGGCATCCGTCACGCTGTCGTCGATAACCCAAATCGTTCTACGTTGATCCCGCATGGACATTCCTTATTCTCCTGTTTCGGAACCGACCTTAGCCAGATTACCGGGAAAAGTTAAGCACTTTAAAGATTGTTTTTATTTACCCTTTAACAATTTCGTGTTAGCAAAGACACAGTTTTTTAACGCAAAGATCCGGCAAAGGGAGATTAAATCTCATGGCAGACATTCTGGTTGTTGATGACAGTAAAGTAATGCGTGAAATGCTGATTGCCTGCCTCCGGGGGCAAGATGGCCTTTCGTTTACGCAAGCCAACAGCGGTCTTGAGGCCATAGAACACCTTTCGCTGAGGGCGTTCGATTTGCTTTTATTAGACATGAATATGCCAGACATCGGCGGGATTGAAGTTGTTCAGTTCGTCCGAACCCAGGATAAACTACGAAATATTCCGATCATCATCGTAACCACCCGAGGCGATGATTCTTCACGAGACCAGGCCATGAAGGCCGGGGCGACCCGGTTTTTGACGAAGCCCTTTTCACCCGAAGTCATCCAAGCCGAAGTATCTGGGATTTTATCACCTTCCGTAAGTAGGTAACCATGGCTTCCGAAATAAATTTGCAAGAATTCGTTGCCGGATTTATTTTGGAATCTGAAGAACATTTGCATTCCGTAAACTTAAATTTGATCGCCGTTTCTAATGCATTAAAATCCGGTAAACTAGAACCCAAAGCCGTTCGCGAATTATTTAGATCCCTACATACGATTAAGGGCCTTGCGGCCATGGTTGGGGCGCAAGCGGTCGTGGATATTTCGCACGAAATGGAAGGCATCTTAAGAACTGCAGACCGTGCCGGCGGACAGTTAGCTGAGGCCGCCTTAGATTTAATTCTCAAAGGAACGCAGGTTATTGAAGAACGAGTGAAAGCCATTCCAAAAATGGGCGTCGACGGTATTCCAAAAGCTCCTGCCCGCCTACTTGCAGATCTAATTACTTTCCAAAAAGGCGAACCCTCGGAATTAAAACTTAAGGCTCGACCCGAAATTAACCTGCCAGAAGAAATCAGACGCTCGCTTACCCAGAGTGATTGGGAACAAACCTATCAAGGAATTTCTGATCAACATGATTTATTTATAATTGATTTCGAACCATCTCAAGAAAACGTAAAATTAGGACTTAATATTACCAGCGTCCGCGAAAGAATCAGTAAAATTTCGGAATTAGTTAAAGTGACCCCGCATTCGTCCAACACGGCGCCGACCGGCATTGCTTTCTATCTTCTGATTCTAACGAAGTGTAAGCTTTCCGAAGTTGTCACCGCAGTCGGAATTCCAGAAAATTCCATCCAGCAAGTTAAGATTAAGCAAGCCGTACATATTTTGAATCCCATCCAACCGGTTTCTGAAGTCGATGACAATGAGGCCGCCGTTGGGTTAGCGCCCCTAGCGGGTGAACATTCTTCTTTACGGGTTGATATTGAAAAATTAGATGAAATTTTAGAACGCCTTTCGGAACTCATCGTCACTCGCTCGAAATTAGTGAACGTTACCGCTAAGCTTTCCGCCGAAGGGGTGGATACGCGTGACTTAAACATGATCGTTTCCGAAAACGGTCGACAGTTAAAGCGCCTGCGGGCCGCGATAACGCAGGCTAGAATGGTGTCTTTGTCCGAACTACTGCAGCGCTTACCGCTCGTGGTCCGCGGTCTAACGAAGGATACAAATAAATCTGTTGATTTGTTTGTTCAAGCGGGTTCGGCGGAAGTTGATAAGGCCGTTGCGGACAAAATTTTTCCCGCCATCATTCACATTATTCGAAACTCCGTCGACCATGCGCTCGAAACAAAAACGGAACGAAGCCAAACCGGAAAAGACGAAACGGGAGTCATCACCGTTCATTGTGATGACTCTTCGGGAACTACTTTGACGATTATCATAAAAGATGATGGCCGCGGAATCGACCGACAAAAAGTGGCGCAGAAATGTGGCGAACCCATTGCAAAAACTGACGAAGCCTTGCTACGACAAATTTGCACTCCGGGTCTTTCGACTCGTGAAAATGTAACGGTCACCAGTGGGCGTGGAATGGGAATGGATATTGTTAAAAGAACAATCGAACTTCTTGGCGGAAGTTTGACGTTAAAAACCGTCGAAGGCGGCGGGACCACTTTCTCGATGCGCGTTCCCGTTAGCATCACGATCGTGGATGTTATTAGTTTCATTTCGGGCGGACAAATCTTCGTCGTTCCGGTTGCGATGATCGAAGAAATTTTAGAAATAGATTCTGAAAAATTACCAAAGTCACCGCAAGTTTCAAAAAATGGTCCGCAGCCACGATTGCTCAATCGCCGGGGCGAAACCATTCCGTTTTTGAATTTAGAATCTCTTTTAAAAAATAAAGCCGATGCATCGAATCCCTCGAGGGCCCTCGTGATCAATCAAATAAACGGACCGATCGCGTTTGGAGTTGACCGAATGTTAGGACAACAAGAAGTGGTTATTCGTTCCTTAGATGAAAAGTTATACCGCGCCAACGGCATGAACGGCGCCGCAGATTTAGGAGACGGAGACCCGACTTTAGTTCTGGATCTGGTCAACCTAGGCTCCGAATACAATAAAACGACCGAGGTGTTTACATGAGTACTCTTTTCGTCATTTGTCGCGTTGGCGATTCGGAATACGCAATCCCGGCCGACGATGTCTTCCAAATGGAGGCGTACACCCGATCGACACCCTTACCGGGTGCGCGCGACTACGTCACTGGTCTCATTCAAGTTCGGGGCAAAATTATTCCCCTTATTGATTTAAGAATTCGTTTCGGCCTAGAAACTTTAAAACCCACTCTGACTTCCAGAATAGTGGTTATGAAATTATCCGATCGACTGGTCGGAATTTTGGTCGATAGCGCCCGGGAAGTGCAAAATATTTTACCGGAACAATTTAAGGCGCCTCCGGGTGTCGTGGCCGTCCAATCGACCGGCTATATTAAGTCCATCGTTCAATTAAAAGATCGCATCATTATGTTATTAGATTCAGAAAAAATTATTGGTGAGGAGATTTCCCATGGTTAATCAAAACGGAACGCAAGATTTAAAATCGACAATGAATTTGGTTAGCGAAATTGCCAGCAACATGGCAACCGCCTTAACCCAGACGATGGAAATTGGCCGCACTGCCGAAGAGGTCACGCAGCGAATGGTGACGACAGGAATCGAAACCGCCTCCGTCGCCGAACAAATGCGGGGCGCAACCGAAAACGTCGCCTCTTCGATTGAAGAAACAACCTCTTCATTGCAAGGTTTGGCTCGCTCTCAAAAAGAAGTCGCCGAAACAACGACCGAAACCCTGCGCGTTTTAGAAGGAACGACTTCGGGTTTACAAGAAGTATCAGCTTCGATTTTAACCGTCAGCCGAGACACCGAACTATTAGCCAACTCAACCGAAAAATCGGCCGCGACGATCGAAGAATTGGCCCGCTCAATCAAGGGAGTGAGTGCCAATGCGAATGACCTTGCGGCGGCCAGCCAACAACTGACCACGACGGCCACCGAAACCTCGGCCAGCATCAACGAAGTGGCAAAGCGCGGAGAAACCAGCGCGGCCACCATTCAAGAGGTGGCGGCGACAATTGAAGAAATGTCTAAAGGCATTATGCGATTAAGCCTTGATGCAGCTTCAACAAGCGAGAAGGTCAATTCCGTCGGCGCTTCACTGATTCAAATTACCAGCGGATTAGAAAACGTAGCTAACGACGCTACCGAAATGGCCGCGGCCGTTGAACAAACTGCGGCCAGTGCCGAACAGATGGCTCGTTCGGGCCGTACGATGAACGATCAAACACGACTTTTAGAGTCTGCTATTTCAAACGCGGCGAGCACGGTTACCGAAATTGCCGCTTCCGTTGAAGAAGTTGCGGCGACCGCAGAAAAAAACGCATCGGTCGTAGAAATAAACGCCAGTGCCATCGAACAAGTGAATCGTTCAGGTTTATCGGTGGCGCAAAGTGCGGAAAGAATCGCGACCGCCTCATCAGGAGCCGCTACGGCTTCGGCGCAGTTAGATGCATCAACTACTCATATTGTTAAACTAGTCGAAGGCGCGCGTAAAACCGCCGAGCGGGTGACTTCCGAAGCCCGCGATGGCGGAAAGACCGTCGCTAAATCAATCGACGGTTTGAAATCTATTCGGGCCGCGATGGCCGAATCGGCCAGCGTGATTAAACAAATGGGCCTGCGGACCGAAGAAATTGGCGACATCGTCCAAACGATTAATTTAATCGCAGACCGTACAAACTTATTATCTTTAAACGCCAGCATCGAAGCGGCCCGCGCCGGTGAACACGGTCGCGGCTTCGCGGTCGTGGCTGAAGAAATTCGGGCCTTAGCTGATCGGGCCGCAACCGCCAGCGCCGATATCGCGAAGATCATTAAGGTCCTTCAAACGACCGCACGCGAAGCGGTTACCGCAACCGAAAACGGGCTTAAAAAAGCTGAAGAAGGTGGTCAGCACGCCGTCGAAGCCGAACGTGGATTGTCGGTTATTTTAGAAGGAGTCGAAAGCGTCTCGGGAGCCGTTCGCGATATTGAAAGCGCCAGCAACGAACAGTCACACGCGGTTAAAACCGTTTCGCAAGCGACCGGTCGAATTGCCGAAGAAGGCCGGCACGTTTCTCGTGCCGCTAACGAACAAGTGAAGGCCACTCAAGATTTATCAAAAAACGCGGTCGAGATGCGAACGATGGCGCGCCAAACCCGGGACGCAACTTTAGAACAAGCATCGGCACTTAGAGACCTCGTTAAAAACCACAACCAACTAAATACGAACGCGAACAGCGTTTCCCGCGGAGTGAGCGAACAAGCATCGGCGGCGGATCAGTTAGCCAAAACGGCGCTTAGAATGCGAACTATCACGCAACAAACAAGCACCGCGATGATCGTGCAATCAAAGGCTTTAGTGGAACTTTCGAATTCATCGAAAGAAGTTGTAGATTCATCTCGAAGAACCGTGATCGGGCTTAATGAACAATCGAACGGCGCGGCCGAAGTGGCGCGCGCCATGGACGACGCTCGAAAAGAAGCCGTCCAAATAGGTAAGGCCGTAGCCGAACAAGCGCGCGCCGCAAAGGAAACGGAAACTTCGGCCCGTGAAGTGGCCCGTCTATCCCAAGCCGTTACCCGCGCAACGGATCAACAGGCCACCGCCGCGGCCGATCTAGCAAAAGAAAGTGATGAAATCAGACGGATCGCTCGCCAAAACGCGCGGGCCGTTTCTGAACAGTCGCAAGCGGTTTCATCTTTAGCGAGCGCCGCCGCGAAACAAACTTCGGGTATGAAACGGATTAGCGCCGAAATGCTGGTTCAAAGTAATTCTGCAAATGAACTTGTCTCGACAATCTCCGAAGTTAGAAAACAAACTAGGGAGCTTTCGGCCTGTCTTAACCAACACGTGCGTGGATCATCAAGTATTTCGGTCGACGCCATAAAACTGACCGACCAACTCACTCGAATTAATCTTTCGTCCGCAAAACAGTTAACCAACGCCAGCACAATAATGAGTTCGTTGAACGCTCATCAATCTAATCGTGAAGAAATCGTGGGGAATACGTGATTTCTTCGGATACCTTTTCATTAACGGACGCGGAACAAACACGGTTCGCGAAGGTTCAAGTTCTTCGCGAAAAAGGTTCTGATAAAATTTCGGATCTTCTTGAGATGTTAACCGATCCAAGCTGGATGGTTCGCCGATCCGTCGTCGAAGCGCTGGCCCATAGTGGCGATCTAGCGGTAAAGCTGCTCGTCCAATTACTTTGCGAAAATCGCGGGAGCGAGGCGCGAATCGCCGCGGTGGTTGATACGTTGTCGGCATCAAATGGCCACGTTGAAGAAATAATGAGTCCCCTCGCCGACCATTCGGATCCCGCAATTGTTGCTGACGTGGCGCAAATTTTCGGGCGTCGGGGCGCACCGACCGCCGTTCAAACCTTGGTCAAATTAACGAAACACTCTGACGACAATGTCGCCGTGGGCGCAATCGAGGCGCTCGGAAAAATTGGGGGCCGCGCGGCGGTAGAAGCGTTAATTGAAATTGTTAATGGCAAAAACTTTTTCCGCGTTTTTCCGGCGATTGACGTATTAGGCCGCAGTGGAGATCCGCGGGCGGTGGCTCCATTAACAAAATTATTAAGTGATCCCGTTTACCTTCCCGAAGCTTGTCGAGCCTTAGGCAGATCCGGCGAAAGAACGGCGCTGATTCCTTTAATCGGACTTTTAAAAAATGCAATCGACGGGGTTATTTTAGTGGCCGCAACTTCAATTTGGGAACTTTACGAAAAGTATGGAGAAAAATCTGGCGGTGACCTTTTAGAATTTGATTTTACGCTTCGTACAGAAATTAAAAAAGAAATGGTCCGAAGATTACTTGGCGTCTTACCCCGGTCGCAATCGGCCGAAGCCGTTGCAATTTGTAACATACTAGGCATTATCGGTGACGCCGAATCAGTTCCTGGACTGACGCAGGCCCTTCAGTCTGAAGGCGCCATCGCGATGGGTGCGGCCGTGGCATTGAAAAAAATAGGCAGCGATGCCGAATCAACTTTATTAACGACCATTAAAAATTCTTCAAGTGAAAGGCGAAAAATTTTAATTCCCCTCGTGACGCGCTCTTCGTCCGCCTTAGATATCGCGAATTGCCTTAAGGATACCGATCCCGAAATCAGGGCGTTAGCGTCGGATACCCTAGTCCGGCTTGGTAATCCCATCGTCATCGCGTCTTTGTTTCCGTTACTCGAAGACGAAAATCTTCGTGTAGTTCACGCGGCGACGGCGACCATTCAAGCGTTGGGCTCGCACGAGACTTTGCAGTTAGCGGTTATTGCCGCGAATTCAAAAAATCCGGTCGTTAGACGTTCGGCTATAAGAATTCTGTCATACTTCGGAGATTCATCCGCACTCGTACCGACCATCGCGGGACTTGCCGATTCTGATCCGCGAGTTCAAGAAGCCGCAATCCATGGTCTGCCATTTATTGATAGCCCCGAAGCCTTAGAAGCTCTTTTTAAAATGACAAAAAATGCGACGGACCGTTTGCGCGCTTTAGCCATGCGCTCGTTAGGTCAACTTTCAAATCCCGAAGAAAAAGTTTTTGCGACATTGATCAACGGTCTTAGCGATAGAGATTCGTGGACTCGCTATTATTCTTGTCAGTCCTTAGGCCGACTAAAATATGATCAGGCCGCAATCCACATCGCCAAATTATTAGATGATGAGGCGGGGCAAGTTCGTGTTGCTGCAGTTGAAGCCTTATCCCACTTTCAATCTTCTGTCGCGCATGACGCTTTAAAAACGGCCGCCGAAAAAAGTGATATCGAAGTACGCCGGGCCGCGATGATCGGGCTTGGATTGGTTCGAAAAATTGAAACTCTTCCCTTGCTATTGACGGCGATAAAATCGGCGGATCCCGCCACCCGACTAGTGGCCCTTTCTGCCGCCGCAAACTTTCCTACCGAACGCGTTCTGGGTTCGCTCAGTGCCGCGGCTTCAGATTCGGATGCACAAATAAGTAATAGCGCGATTCATTTACTTGGCGCGCGCCAAGAGCAAGAAGCAACCGAGGTCCTTGTCGAACTTTTACCGAATCAAAAATTAAGCGACCGGGTTAAAGCGGCGTTATTACTTCCTAGCAATGGGCGCGTTTCGGGAATACTGGTCGCCCTTGAAAGTGCTCACCATGAACTTGCGGCCGTACTCATTTCTATTTTAGCAAAACTTCCGAAATTGGAAGCTCGTTCGGCGTTACTGGCCGCCATCAGACTTCATAACGTGGCCGCACGAAAAGCCGCGGCCCCGGTTTTGGCGGCACGCAAAGACCCCGAAATGCTTCATGCCTTACAAGAGGCCGTTGAAAATGATCCAGATCACGAAGTGCGACAAATATGCAGCCTTTTACTTCATCGCTGAAAGTTTAGATAAATGATGGGACATGATTTATCGCTACCGGTATTCACAATCTTAAGCTCTTATATCGAAGAAAAAGTCGGTATAACATATTCCGCGCGGGATCGAGAGCTATTGCGAGACAAAGCTTTCACCCGAACTCAGGAATTAGGTTTTGAATCTTTTCTGGATTATTATTATTTTTTAAAATACGACGCCGCCGGTGAAAAAGAACTGGTCGAACTGACCGAAGCGCTCGTCGTGAACGAAACTTATTTTTTTCGCGAATGGACTTCGATCGAAACGTTAGTTCATTCTTATATCGTCCCTTGGTGCGCCGAAGGCCGTAGGCCCCGAATATGGTCAGCCGCGTGTGCGACCGGCGAAGAACCTCTTTCCCTAGCAATGCTTCTTGATGACCTCAATCTTCTGGATAAAGTCGAAATTACTGCAAGCGATATTAGCACCAGAGTATTAACCAAGGCCCAGACGGGGCTTTTTGGGAGACGCTCCGTCAGAAACGTTCCTAATCAAAAATTATGTGATAGATACTTAACGAACTTAGACGGTCAATATCAAATCAGACCGTCACTGGTGACGTCCATAAACTGGGAACGTAAAAATTTAATGGAAGTTGATCAGATCATGAAGCTCGGAAAATTTGATGCAATATTATGTCGGAATGTACTGATCTATTTCTCAGATCAAATCGTAAGTTCGGTTCTTAATACGTTGTCCAAATCTTTAAATGAAAATGGAGTACTGATCATCGGCGTTTCCGAATCTTTACTTCGTTACGGTGGACATTTCACGGGCGAAGAGCGTGCCGGAACCTTCGTCTATAATAAAGTTAATCGATTATGAAGACACCAATTCGGGTTCTCGTTATTGATGATTCTGCCTTTGCGCGTAAGGTGATTCGGGAAATATTAACCAGCGATCCCGAGATCGAAGTTGTCGGAATCGCGCGCGACGGTCTTGAGGGGCTTGAAAAAATTGCTGATTTGCGTCCTGACGTGATCACTTTAGATTTAGTCATGCCCGATTTAGATGGGATGGGAGTGCTTCGTGCCTTACCGAAAGTTGGCGCACCACGAATCATCGTTGTCAGTGCCTCGGCCAGTAATTCGGATCTTGCAATCGAAGCATTGCAAGCGGGAGCCGTTGATCTCGTTACAAAACCAACCGCCCTTCCGACAGAACGACTTTACAATTTATCGAGCGATTTAATCGCTAAGGTCAAGGCGGCGGCTAGCGCTAACGTAGCCAGCCTGACAGTGAAGGTCAACCCTCCCGGGGAAGAAGCCCCAGTCGCAATTCCAAGCAAACCATCAACGGCGCAGATCATAGTCATCGGGACTTCAACCGGTGGACCGCAGGCTTTAACGACACTTTTCAAGTCCCTTCCAAGCGGCTTACCTGTTCCTATCGCGATCGCCTTACACATATCGGCAGGGTACACGGCGCCGCTCGCGGAGCGCCTTACGAAACTTGGTGCGGTTGCGGTGAATGAAGCCGTCGACGGCCATGAATTAATTCCGGGTCGGGCTGTCATTGCGCCGGGGGGAATGCACCTCCGGATCGTTCGCAAAGCAGGAAAATTTTTTGCGGACGTGTCGGTAGAACCCCTCAGTTCCATTTATCATCCTTCGGTCGATATTCTTTTTCAAAGCGCCGCTGAGGCAGCAGAATCTGGAACCCTTGCCCTAATCATGACCGGGATGGGGAATGATGGGTTCGAAGGAACGAAAGCCATCCGAAAAACTGGAGGCCGCGTCATCGCGGAATCGGCCTCTTCCTGCATCGTATACGGAATGCCTCGCTGTGCAATTGAAGGTGGTACATCAAACTTCGAGGCGCCACTCGAATCGATCGCAAAACTATTGGTCGAAAAGATTTTCGTATAGCTTTTCAAATATTGTTCGGGTAGTTCGGAAGGTAAAAATTATACCGAACAACGTGTTCAGTAACTTACCACAACATTTGGGACTAAATCTTTGCCATGTGTTTCGCAAACGTCGAAGACCATCGATTTGCAAGCCACATTCTGGATGACCGCAGCCCAGCCAACCTCCAGAAAATATCTCTTCGATGAGGTTGAGGCAAAAGCAAGATGAAAAGTTGGTCGCGTATATAAAGCGGGGCTAGACCGAGGTCATAGCGATCTCTCAAACTCAACAAATAATTGTTACTGTCATTGACCATTAAACGCCTCACCTTATAATGCTCTGTAAGGGGACCAACTATGAATATACACCAAATGAGAAGACTTTTTTTTCTGGCCGTCACAATTTTAGTAACGACATTTAGTTTTGCCGTCAGCGCTTTTGCCGATACGGCCGAAATGTACTGTACGATTCATGATTCGAGTCGGTTAAATTGTCAGTCTGTTCTGATATAAGCCGTTTTATCGCCCGACTTCACTTTCAACCAAGAACCAACTCCCGTCGATGCCGGAATTCTTGTCCTGTCGAAACTTGACCAACGGAAGGCGACGCGCTTCGAGGACGTTCGTGAATTTGACAGGCTTGTACGACCAATAAAGTTTTACCATTCGGCATAATTTGTTCGGCTTCACCGATCGATGCTAAAGAACGTAACTCGGAAGATCTTTTTTCTTTGCGGAATGTGGCTTTGTCGCCGGCCGCGACTTGTTGGCCCAGCTCAGAACGGGCTACTTCTAATGCTAACTGCGTATTCATCATTACGCCGTGACTCACTTCAGCGATTTTTATAAAGACTCTCTGAGCGTTAAA
>CAXSEH010000068.1:0-14244 GCA_964236345.1 uncultured Bdellovibrionales bacterium | reverse complement strand
AAGATCTTTTGGTATCTTTTCATATTGTAAATGCATACAGCAAGGCTAATGCCGAATGCTACTACCGCAAACTGCATTTACCTCGAAGAAAAGCCCCACGCGAAGGGCTTTCCTCAAAAGATCGCGGGACTAATTTCCACAGGACTACTCTTCGGACGGTGTGTCCTCAACCGCGGGAAAGTAGATGCCTTTAGGATTAATCGTGTGACCGGCGGGAAGGCCCGTTCCTAAGTCATCGGCTCGAAGAACCGATTCAGGTAGGTTCAATGATTTGCGCAGTTCGTGCATCGTGTGGGGAACGAATGGCGCAAGCATGATCATCAAATTTTTGAGGACGTAAAAACAAGTGAACAAAGCATCATTCCGTTCGCCTTCAGGGGCCCGGTCATCATGCGGTTTGTACTGCGAAAATAAAGAATTAATTTGCCGCGCATAGTTTTCGATTTGTCCCAGTAGGGTCGAGTAATCGCCTTTTTGCATTGAGCGCAAATACATTTGCACCAGCTTCAAGGTTTCGGCTTCGGCCTTGCCAATTAATTTTCCGTCGGGAACTCGGCCCCCGTATTTTGAATGGCAAGCTGAAATCGGTTTTTCAAAGGCGGCGTTCAAAGGACCCGCTAAAAATTTATTTCGTTCTGCAAAGTGCGCGAAATCAAAATTCGAGGCCTTAACCGGTAAGCTCAGCATCGCTAAAAAATAGCGGACCTGATCGGGAGCGTAGCCCATTTCTAAAAGCTGGTCGCCGGTATAAAAATTGCCTTTTGATTTACTCATCTTTTCGCCGTTCACCATCAAGTGAAACACGCTTAAGATTTCGGTCATTTGTAAATCACCTTTTACGGGTAAAGTTTGCGGATTGGTCTTATGGCCTAACCACATTGCACCCTGCATGATGACGTAAAAGAAAACATTATCCTGACCTAAAAATTGCACAACGGTCGCATCGGGATCGCACCAGAATTCTTCGTATTGTTTTATATTCCTGCCGGATTTTTCAAGTGCGACTTGCGTGAATACGATTGGTGCAATTAAAGAATCGGGCCAAACGTACAGGGTTTTCCCTTGCATGTCAGGATCAAGCTCTGGCGGAACGGGGATTCCCCACGAAACGTCCCGCGTAATCGGCCGGTAGCCCCAGCGATCAGTCACGGTCGACGGAATGCCCGCAGCTTCAAGAGTGGTTTGCGCCGCGGCCAAATCTTTTTTATGATCGAAAAGGCATTCAACTTTTTTACCGGGCACGTAACGGGATTTGTGTTTGGGTAGGGTTTCTTTGATTTCTTTATATTTTTCTTCAAATTGATTTTCGAAACGGCAACCGATCAAAACCGTGTTGATCACTTCTTGCACGACGGCCGAACGCCAGGATTTTTGTTTCGTTTCAATCCACGCTTTTAAAGGATCAGCGACCTTCCACATATCAAGCCACCAGTGAGCGGTGTCTTTTAATTCTGGTTTTGCGTCACTGAGTTGGCTACGGGGGTCTTTTAAGGAACTGGGATCAAATTGCGCCCCGCAAACGTCACATTCATCCGAGTAGGCTTCCGGGTTTTGACAATTCGGGCAGGTGCCCCGAACGAAACGGTCCTGAAGAAAGCGGTTCATTTTCGGATCAAACCACTGCTTCGTGATTCGCTTTTCTAACATGTCATTCTTGTGAAGCAGTCGTAAGAAATCTTGCGAGAATTTTTCGTGATGCGCGTACGTTTCGGGACGCGAGGTTCCGGTAAAAACGTCGGTTTGCACGGAATAATTTTTTAAAGTTTGTTTTTGTTGTTCATGAATCGTGTCGATAAATTCCCGGATCGATTTACCGGCCTTCAGCGCCGCCACTTCGCTTGTCGAACCATGATCGTCGTTGCCATTGACGAATAAAACATTCTCGGCACCGATCAACATCCGCATCCAGCGGGCGTAAATATCGGCCGGGACGTGGGCTCCGGCCAAGTGGCCAAGGTGAATGGGGCCGTTTGCGTAGGGCATTCCGGCGGTGACCACCACTTTTTTAGGTCGCTTCGTTTGAGAAAGGGCGGCTTTGACGTCTGCGGGTGGAGTGTATTTATTTTCCATTTTAAGCCCGCATGTTCTCGAACTGTAACGGAATTTCAAAATTTTGCGACTTAATCGCCTGCATTGTCGACTGCAATTCATCGATGCTTTTAGACGTTACGCGAACTTTATCGTCGCTGATTTGGGGTTGCACTTTTAGTTTAGAATCTTTCACAAACTTAACGATTTCTTTGGCTTTTTCTTTTTCAATTCCTTGCGAGAAGGTAATGGTTTGGCGTAAAAATCGACCGCCGGCCAGTTCAATTTTGGAAAGCTTTACGGCGCGCAAATCGACGCCCCGTTTACCCATCTTCGTTTGCAGGATGTCGACCATCGCACCGATTTTATATTCATCTTCGGCCAGAAGCTTAACCTCTTTTTTGTCCCACTCCATTTCGGCTTTGCTGCCCTTAAAGTCGTAGCGGGATTCAACTTCCTTGCGCGCTTGATTAATTGCGTTGTCGACTTCTTGCATATTTAATTCGGAAACGACGTCGAAAGAAGGCATGAAATCTCCTTGAGGTAAAACCTAATGAACTAAAATTTGGGGGAGTTGTCACTTAAAAATCGTTTTGCGTGCGGTGCGGGTGCAGATCGTTTCAGCGCGGCCAACGCTTCATGATGGCGATTAAAAAAGTCTTACTTAAAACGGCGTTCACCGGTTCGCCGAACAAAGTTTGGTCGGCGTAGCTTAAAGTGGTCGACCAATTCGGTTCGTAAAGATAACTTAAGGCCAAAGTTCCCGTCGCAAATCTTTGTGCGGAACCGGCCGAACTCACTGAGCCTGAGGAGCGGATAGGGTCTTCGTTATTCCACGCAACCGAGCCTCCCAGCCTCCATACTTTGTAATTGTAACCCAAACCGATCGCGGCACTTGATCCGTAGCCGGGTTCGATTCTACCCGAAAAATCATTCGTGTTGACGGACCTTGCAAAAGAGCGATGAACATCAAAAATAAACTGCGCATCGTAGGCGTTCCAAGTTTTATTTAAGCTGGTTCCTAAGCTTACGGCCCAGAAACCTTTTCCGCGGCTATCAAGAAGGCTTGATTCTTTCGCGTCGTACACCGAAACCCCGGTCGGAAAAGTCAGGGAAAAAAAGCTAACACCGTGCGGTCGGTACGGGTTGTAATCCCAGTCGGGTAAGTATTCATAACCTAACTGCGCCGAAATATCGCCGAGGCCAGAGGACGTTCCACCCAGGGCTCCACTTTTTTGGCGGGATACAACGGGAAGTGAAAAGCCCCACTGATAACGATCTTCGAAAATAAATGCGGAATCTAATTTATACGTCTCGCTAACTTCGTTTTCATTCCGTTTTTTCCAAAGACCGTTTGCGTAGACATCGGTATCTGCTTGGGCACGTGAAAGTGTTAGTGATATCGTTTGCCTATCGTCAGTCGTGATCAAGGTCGGAATCGTTGAACTTCCGCCACAGCAGGCCGACGCAAAGGCGCGGTTCGCGGTTACAAAAAAAATCAGATTAAAGAGTAAAATATTTTGTAATCTGATGAACAACTTGATCTCCCCTTAAGATTTGAATGCGAATTTCCCACTGTCCCGGCATCATAAAATAGACGCGTGAGGCTTTGTACACATTATCAGTCACCTTCGTCACCGTAACGGGGGATGAGCCATGATTCATCGCGGGCATCCACAAGACCACTTTGATGACGTCATCCGCCAAGATCTGAGACTTTTGGTCAACCGCGCCCGTAAAGTAAAGTAGAAAACTTCCCGTCTGATTGGTGGTGGGTAATTGCTCCCAGATCAGATCTGTTTGTAAGGCCGAATCAGATTGGACCTTCGGAGGCGCCGGCAATTCCTCTTGATAATTAGGTTTGGCGCAGGCCAGGGTTACCAAAACCAGAATGAGTAAACCAAATTTAGAAAACATTTTTTTCGCCTGCCCGGGTTATAACGCATCCTAAAGTACGGCCTTCCTTTATCCTAACCTCGCGGTTATTCGCAATATCTGTAAGGGCGTCGCTTAAAAAGAATTGCGTGGCTGAACTGGCATTAGAGCTATTCGTGACGCCACCCTGGTAGACCGTTTCGCCGGCCGCATTCAGGATGAAGGCGTGTGGAGTTTTAAATGCCTTAAACTGATCCGCAAGCTTGGCGCGGGGATCAGACAAGACCGGGAACGAAAGATTCGCGCCCGTAAAATATTGACGGGCGTCGGTAGGCGCCTCGTCGCCATTTGAATGCGCTCCGAAGAACTTAAACTGCGGGTATTTTTTCGCCAATTCACGAAGTTGCGAAATATGGCTGTTCGAACAGGGGCATTTGGCCGATAAAAAAACTAGAACCGTGAACTTAGACTCTGATTTTTGACCGAATTTTTCAAGGACGGGATGGCCCGATACCACATCAAAGCCCTCTAGCTGTTGAATCGCGGCAGCTGCTACCGATAATGGCAATGTAAGAAATAAAAGGCCCATGCAGAAAGTCTTCATATTGCAATATATATAAAAAGGAGCTAATGAATAGGCAACCTATTTTTGATGGAGTTTGTTTATGGTAAAAATTTGTATTCCTCTCTTTGCTTTAGCCCTCACATTTACATCTTTAGCTTGGTCCCAAGACGATGATCATTCGGTCGAAGTTTGCTCGCGAAAAAACCCGAACGTCTGCGCCCACATCGGTCATAAGCAAGGGTTCACGACGACTTCTACTTCGGAATTTGTATTTCACGCCTCAACGCCTGATCACGAAAAGCTTTCTGATTTAAAGATCGATTTATGGATGCCAGCTCACGGGCACGGAAGCGCTCCCGTCGTCATCGACGAAGTGGCTTTGAACAAATTTAAAATCACGGAAGCCTACTTTGTCATGATCGGAAACTGGATCATCCGCGCCCACTTTACATTGGCCGGCGATTCGTACGACCTAGAAATTCCGGTCGTAATAATAAACTAAATTTTGTTAAGGCTGTTAGCCCAAATTGTCATTTTTTAATCTTCAGGGGTCCTTCTTAATAGCGCCTTTGGTATAAGCCCTTCTTTTTCGCAGACCGGAGTCAACGGTCCCTCTATTTTTCCCGTGGCCGCTCCGGCCATAACTTTCAAGTACGAATCACCTTCGCTCTTTTATTTTCAAGGTGGCCTTTTCAACGCCACTGCCGGAAATCCAAATAACCCTTACGGAACCCAGGTTCCCATGACTCTTAATAACGGAATGCTCTACACCTGGGAAATGGGACTTGCGGACCAGGCAACCGACGCTAAACGAAAGTATGGCATCGGAATCTGGAGTTACTCGAAATCCGTAGAGGCCTTAGATGGGTCCGGTGACCTGGGACAAAATTCAGGTATCTATTTTTTGTTAGATCAGATGCTTTCGAAAAAGTTTTCGTTTTTCGTTAAACACGGTCAGGCGGCCCCTCGGTATAATAAATTCTCGACGAGCTCAGAAGCGGATTTAAAATTTTAGGTGCGATATCACTTCGGCCCGACGATTACCTGTCGCTCGGATTTGTTCGGGCAACGGTTTCAAGCGACTACGAAAACGCCAATAGATCAAACAATTCCGAAAGTGTGGCCGAGATTAGTTATCGTTTTAATTTTAAGCGTGGCCTAGCGATGACCCCCGACTTTCAGTACGTCCACAATCCGGGCGTAACCCCGGGACGAGATGACGCACAAGTGGGCGCCGTCAGAATTGAAATAAATTTCTAAGCGACGGTCCAAGTTGACCGTGCAACGCCGGTCACGTAATCTTTAAACGTGGCTTTAAATAATAAAAAAGTTCTGACGTACCTTCCCTGTTTGGTGGTGGCGGCATTGTCACTGACGGTGATTTACGGTTGGGCGCAAAACATTTCCATCTATAAAACGCTGCTGCCGGGCCGGCCAGATATGAAAGCGAATGCCGCAATTTGTTTTCTAATTTTTTGCGTCGGTGTCGGTTTTTTATTGCTCGATGGACGAAAGAAGTGGCAAACGCGAGTTTCACTCGGGTGTTCTTTTTTAATTTTAGGCTACGCCGTCTTGGTTCTTTGGGAATACATTTTCGGCTATGATTTTGGTATCGATGAATTGTTCTTCATCGATCCGAATGGGATGCACGGGCATTCACCCCCTGGGCGCTATTCGCCGGTAACGGCGGTCAATTTTGTTTTGCTTTCGTTGGGATTGCTCTTTGAACTTTTACCAAAAAAACCTTGGGCGCGCACTTCGCAGGCGTTTTTGATGCTTTGTTTTGTGAACGTGGTTCAAAGCTTTCTTGGAACGGCCTTTAACATCTCGCATTTTTTTGGAATGGATTTATTCATCCCGATGGCGGTTCACACCGCCTTTTCGTTTAGCCTGCTTTCGCTGGTTTTACTTTGGCGTTGTCCGAACCAAGGGTTGATGGTGCGTTTCACCGCAGAAACCGCCAGTGCGCGTATGTCACGCCGGATGTTACTGGCGATTTTTTTATTGCTTCCCGCTTTGAAAGCAATTTCCTTTTACGGCATTTCGAACCAGTGGTTTAGTGAAGGCATCGGCGTATTTATTCAAACGATGGGGACCGTTATCCTAATGGGGCTTTTCATCGTTGTTACCGCCGGAGCCTTGCAGCGCATCGAACTCCGTCAAAATTCGGCCCGACGTTTGATTGAGGAAAACCGACTTGAATTGCAAAGGGCCAAAGAACAGGCCGAAGCCGCAAGTTTAGCGAAAAGCCAATTTTTAGCAAACATGAGTCACGAAATTCGAACGCCGCTAGGAATTATCTTGGGCTTTTCGGAACTGGCACTTGAGTCACTGGCGACGCCGGTCGAAGCCGAAAAGTATTTACGCGCGATCACTAGAAATGCTCACGAGTTATCGAAACTGCTTGGCGAAATTTTAGATCTTTCAAAGGTTGAAGCCAACAAACTTGAAGCCGAAAAGATTTCATTCGATTGGTTGGCGATGGTGGAAGACGTGTGCCAGCTTTTACGATTGAAAGCCGCAGAGAAAAACATCGACCTGAACCTGCAACTTGTCAAACCTCTCCCGTTGATGATTGAATCCGATCCCACGCGCTTACGGCAGATACTCATTAATCTGATCGGGAATGCGGTTAAATTTACGTCCGAGGGTGCAGTTACAGTTCTGGTCAAGGCCGAGAAAGAGGCGGCGACTGGTTTGTTTTACATCCGTTTCGAGGTGCACGATTCGGGCATTGGTATTTCAGCCGAACAGCAGAGGTTGCTCTTCAAGCCCTTTTCGCAAGCGGATAGTTCCATGACGCGTAAATATGGTGGGACCGGTTTAGGCCTAGTTCTTTCTCAGCAGTTGGCAAAAGCGCTGGGAGGAGAACTCGAATTGGTCAGCTCGAGCGAGAACGGCAGTGTTTTTTGCTGTACGTTATACGTTAAAGCGGAAACGCCGATCTCCGAAGCTCGCAACGCCGTAATCGAAAAGCCAAAAAATAAAGAGCTTAGTGGGCTGCGGATACTTCTGGCCGAAGACTCTGTCGATAACCAAGTCTTGATTGATCACTACTTACGATCAACCGGAGCGCAGCTTACGACGGCGTTAAATGGTCACGAGGCCACGCAAAAAACTTTGCATCAGAAGTTCGATGTCGTCTTAATGGATATCCAGATGCCCGTGATGGACGGATTTAAAGCCCTGTCACAGTTACGCGCGCAGGGTTTTAAAAACCCGGTCGTCGCCGTCACCGCCCACGCGATGAAAGAAGAGCAGGTCCGCGCTTTTGAAGCGGGCTTCGACTATTACCTAACGAAGCCCCTGAATAAAAAAATACTGCTCTCTGTTCTAGAAGAAATTCTAACGAAAGCTCAATCTAGCGGATTCTCCGAATGAAATGCGCAGACCCAACGCCCTTTTTCACGAACCCAAGTTGATACGTCCATCATTTTCATGCCGTTATGTTTTATCGAATATGAAATCATTGCCGCGTCTTGGTTTAAGATGTGCACCTGGGGATTTTGCAATTCAATTCCTTTGAAGGCATCGCCCTTCATCGAGCCCATCATTTTCCGATAGTCTCCTTCCGAAACTTTTTGCATACCCTTCGGACTAACCACCACACAGGGGAATTTCGTGAGCAAAACGGCGGCTTCGATATCTTGGTTTTTCACCGAGTCCCAATATTTTTGTTCCATTTTCAAAATTTCAGTTTCTATTGCGTTACTTGCGTTCATACGGTTAGCCTTGCCTTTCGAAAAAAAACGAGTTCAAACGTTAAAAAAATAAATTTCAACTCTCTCGTTTTAGTTAAGCAAATTTAAGTCCACCAATTACGGTCTCATCACCTGCACGCGCGCTTTGAAACGGACTATGAGGCAGGATACCCCGAGAGAGGAAAGGCTATGTCCCTTGGAGTTCCAAAAAAACCGAAGCGTTGACTAGTTATGCAAATGCGGTAGCCTCCGGTCCACGGAGGAAGTTTATGGAATTAAAAGATGCGCTGAGAGCAACGGTGAAGACGCTCGTCAAAACCGACGTTCAAAAAGTTTACGATGCTTTCATTCATCCGGATGTGTTAACAAAATTCTGGCTGAGTGGTGCCAGTGATTCACTCGCGGTAGGTCAAACCATTCAGTGGAATTACATGGTCCCAGGGGCTTCAGATCAGGTCACGACCCAGGAATTAGTTCCGAATAAAAAAATCAAAGTTTCGTTTTCAAATAACACCACCACCGAATGGACCTTCGAATCTATCGATAGCAAGGGCACAATCGTCACCGTCATCAACGAAGGCTACACAGGCTCGGCGGACGAACAAATCAAGATGGCCCTTAACGCCGTCGAAGGATATACGTGGGTGATGGCCGATCTCAAAACTTTACTCGAGCAAGGTCAGTCGGCCGGGATCGTAAAAGACAAAGCGTGGTTGATAGAACGATCGATGAAGTGAGGTTAGAATGCGCAATATTTTTTTATTCATTTTCATTTTTCCATTACTCGCCACGGCGGGGCCTGAAAACCAAATGAAGAAAGTGGAACAAATGACCTTTCCCGCTAAGCAAATCAGTATATCAATTAACCAGTCGGCTTCGAGCGTTTATAAATTTATGGCAAATCCAGAAAACCTACCAAAATGGGCTGAGGGCTTAAGCCGCTCAAAGGTGACAAAAGTTAACGGTGAATGGATTGCCGAGTCTCCGATGGGAAAAGTAAAAGTTAAATTTGTTGAAGATAATAAATTCGGAATTCTAGATCATGACGTGACCCTTCCGTCTTGCGAAGTTAACTACAATCCGTTGCGAGTGGTGCGCAATGGTAAGGGATCAGAGGTGACCTTTACGATTTTTCATCTGCCGCGCATGTCCGACGTCGACTTTGCTGGCGATGCGAAGCGAGTCGAAAAAGACCTACAGAAATTAAAATCAATTCTAGAAAATTAGCTACTAAACAATGGACTACGCGTCGAACTGTGGAGGATTGATATGCTTTATAAATTTCTAGGTGAACATCAAAAAGAAATTCTAGCGATGACCGCGGCGAAATCCTTAGAGTTAGCTGGCGTAAGGCCTAATTCAAATCAACTGATGCAGGGGCTTCCCATCTTTTACAAACAACTGATGACTGTTCTTAAGCTCGAAATCGGAAGCAAACCAGGCGAACCTAAAAAAGAAATTAGCAAGATGGCAACCGCCGCGACAAAAAACGACGAAGTGGCAATGGCGAGTGCCGAGGGAAGACCGGCCGAAATGGGCTTAGCCGCGTCCGCCGGATCACATGGAAAAGAACTTTTTCGATTGGGCTACACCTTGTCCCACGTCGTTCATGCATATGGAGCCATGTGCCAGTCCATTACAGAACTAGCGACGATAAAAAAAGCAACCATCACTGCGGATGAGTTTCATGATTTAAACCGCTGCTTAGATGTCGCGATTGCGGGTGCGGTTACCGAGTTTCAAACGGATCGCGATATTCGGGAAAGTGACCGGGAAAATAAACAACTCGGATTTCTGGCGCATGAAATGCGAAATGCGCTAGGAACTGTGACCTTGGCACTTGAACTCATCAAAGATGGCGCCGTTGGATTCGGCGGAAGTACGGGACTTGTGCTTGACCGGGGAATAAAAAGGATCGAGCAGCTGATCGACCGATCTTTAACGGAAGTTCGATTACGCGTGGACCCGAAAATACATCTTGAGTCCATCAATTTATTGCAACTCATTGACCAAATTGCGGTTACGGCAGGAATCGAAGCGCGAAATAGGAAACAGATTTTAGAAATCGAAGTCGATTCATCAATCTCGTTTAAAGCGGATCAACAGCTTATCTATTCTGCTGTTTCAAATCTTATTCAGAATGCCCTAAAATACACTCAGGCCGGAGGAAAAATTACGGTCCGTGGTACGACAGCATCGGAGAATGTCTTCATAGAAGTTGAAGACGAATGCGGTGGTCTTACAGGCAAGGCAGTGGATTTGTTCAGGGCATTTGAGCAACAAAACGAAAATCGATCTGGGCTTGGCCTAGGGCTCACAATTGCGAAACAAGCAGCAGAACTTCATAACGGAAAAATCAGCGTTTCGAGTCTTCCTCAAAAAGGCTGCATCTTTAAACTAACGCTGCCTATTTATCCAACCGAGACCACATCATAACTCAACTCACCTTCACCCCGCGTCGCAAAATATCTGTGCTTGGACTTTTCGATTAAATTGTTGAGAGTATAAGGGGGGAAGAATTACCAGGATGAAAATCTCGACGATTTTAAATAAGAGTTTCGCGACCAGAATCTGGAATCCAATGCCGGCTTGGGTGCAGCTTATTATCTCAAAAATTTACGCCCGCATTTACACGATCGCATTTTCAAGCTTGATGATCGGATGGTTTACCAGGCGTTATGGTTTGTCCGCAGATAAAATGCTCGCTTACAAACCCGCCTCCGGCAAAAGAGATTATCGGAGCTTTCAAGACTTTTTTGTACGCAAGCTAGCGCTACCACCAAAATTGGCTCTTAATGATATGGTGTGGCCGTGTCAGGGCCACGTCGTCGAATTCGGAAAAGTGAAAGAGATGGGTCTTGTCAACGTCAAGGGGCAGGCTCGCCCCGTGAGTGAGATATTTGGCCGTCTGCGATCCGAGATTTCGGAGTCTTTTTTTGTAAATATATTTTTGCATAATCACCATTACCACCGATTTCACTCTCCGGTATCGGGTCGCGTGGCCAAGATAGAACGCATTCCCGGTAAGCTTTCTTTTTTGCGGCCCTGGTTTTATAAAAAGTCAGAGGTTTCAAAACCGTCGTTGATCAACGAGCGCGTTGTTTTGGAAATCAGAGATTTAAAAGATAAACTCTGGCGTCTCGCGATTGTCGGAGGAATGGGAGTCGGGACAATCGTTTTAAACAGCGCCATCGAAATAGATGGTTTTTTAAATTGTGGAGACGAAATCGGGTATTTTCTTTTGGGATCAACCATTTGCATGGCCATTCCTCACGGCCTTGAAGGACTCCAATACATGAAGTCGGTCATGGCTTTGGAAACTTTGCCGATGGGCCCACACGTTGTTACCATGGCTGACCATGCTCGATAGTTTCAACGTCATCCAGGCTAAGCTCAAACTACCCCGACAAACAAAGTCGATCTTCCGGTGCACCAATGTTTTATTTTTACGAGATCAGAAATATGTTCTTCTCGGACCTTCCGGATGTGGAAAGTCTTCTTTTCTGGACTTCCTCCAAAATCAATCTCCCGTCGTTATTGGACAAATGGATCACTATTTTTCAAATCAGACGGCTACAAGAATTTACCAGGATCTGAATCTCATACAGAGTTTTAGCATAATCGAAAATGCCAAACTCGATCTGACGACTTCAGCGGAGCTCCAAGCTTTCTCGGAAAACTGCAAATTTCTGGGACTTAAGATGTCGCTTCATACGCTCATCAAAAAACTTTCCCATGGGGAACGGCAAAGAGTGGCGGTGGCAAAAGCCGCCGCAAAAAATATTGACTGGATTTTGGCCGACGAACCCACCGCTCATTTAGATCCAACACATGCCCAGCTTGTCATGCAATGTCTCATCAAGAGCAAAAAATCGCTCATCGTCGTGACTCATGATCATGGTCTGAAAGGCTTTTTTACGAAGGTCATTGATTTCACCCAATGGGTGCAACATGCTTAGGGCGTTCTATTGGTCCGTTCGAGTTTTTCGACGACACTTTGGACTTTTTGCGATTTTAAGTCTGTTAATATCGGCGCTTGTACTTTTCAGCGTGACCCAAGTTAAAATGGCCCACGAGAAAAATTTGCTGATTGATCGCTACCACAACTTTCCTTTCGATCTCATTTCACCAAAGGGAAGCGACATAGAAATTCTTGAGAATTTTCTAACGTTTTCGCAGCCGCCCAAAGAATATTTACCATTGAATTTATTTAATAGTTTAAGGAATGGGTCCATTAAGATGCTTGGGCTTCGAACCTGCGGCCAAAGTTCTTCAGAATTCGTGTGCGCATCCATGCTCGGACCGGCGCAATCCTGGATTTCGCCATCCGATCTCGTGGAAAATCTGAAAGAAGACGAAATTTTAATTTCGGAAAAGTCTTTCACAAACTTAGGTCTGCATCTTGGCGACGCCATCACTTTTATCCTTCCGGAGAGTCTCGGTGGCACCATCCAGCGGAAGATCCATGGCACCTTTCGCTCTTCGGTTGAAGCCTTTGACCGATTAGCCATTGCGAGCAATTCGGCGACCGACCAAATATATAAAAGTGCGCAGTGGCCTGCGGACCAAATTTGGAAGTCAGAGGTTTTAAATTTAATTTTGGTCGAAGGGGATTCATTATCCACTAAAAAACTGGAAGACATTGTAAACAAACGAACGGTCTCATTGTTCATCAACTCACAAAGTACTCTAAACAGCGCCATGAAACTCTTTGATGTGCGAAGTTCTTCTCAAAGACAGAACTTATTCTTCGGTTTAGTCGCCACGGCTTCTGCGCTGTTTCTGCTTACGTTTTTCATTCGCGAGCGCCTCGGCGAGTTTTTGCTGGTCACCCATCGTCTCGGTTATAGTAAGGGATTTGCTTGGGCCGTGATTAGTTTTAATTTTTTGTACTGTGCGGGTCTGGGGGCGGGTCTGTATCTTTGCCCGCGGTACCTTCATTCAACCTAATAAACTTGCCAACCATTGGGGATGAATATTCCAACCCAGAAAGCCCGCTAGGCCAAAAACGATTCCCGCCAAACTCGTGCAGATTCCAAAAATGAAGAGCGAATACTTTTGCGTCAGGGCCGCAATTCCTAAAATAGAAATGGCCAAAGAGATCATGGCTTCGGCCATGTCGAACTGATCGTCATGAATATTTAATTCATCGTACTGACGCTGAAAATTTTCGGCACTCGCTTTCAACTCGGCCTTTTCCTTTTCGTACTTTTGAATATCGAGCTCGGCCTTTTGCAGGAGACTTGCAATTTTCACCTTCGCAGCTGAACTCATTTTTTCTTGAATCAACAGCTGCAATTCAAGCTGCTTAATCGTGTTTTCCGCCAGGTGTTGTTTCGTGCTTTTAGCTTGATAAAAGGACCAAGCATCGATGGAGTGGGCCTGCGCTTGAGACATAGCCTGACCCACGTTGTTGTCTTTGATGTTGTAAATTGTAACGAAGGCCGCCGATATCGCAACGGCCATAGCGATGCAACTATTCAGAAAAGACGATGGATGTTGCCCGACCTGCTCCGATATTTTTTCTGAGATTTCTGACATTTTACCTCTGGGATTTATTCTAAAGGCTTACGAATTGATGTCAAAGCGATAGATGAATTGTAAATTAAGTAATGATTTTTTGTTCTTCTGAGTCAGAAGAACAAAAATTGTGATTTCGGGCCAAATGCTTAGCCGCGTTTGATGCGTGTTCTGAATCCGATGCGAACGGCAAACGTTGGGAACTGGACTACCCAATTTAATTTCTGGAAGTTAAAATATTCCTGAGGGAGCTTTACATGACCAAAATTTTACTACATTCAGTACTCTTCATATCGAATTTATCTTGGGCTGGATTTTTAGACCAGTATTCAGGCACCTATAAAGTCGGCGTCAAGAGCTGTGAAAAAAATAACGTTGATGTCATTTGTAGCGCAGATATTACTAAAGTTGAAATCTTACTAAGGGACGAAGCTAAAAAGTATTTTTATATTACCCTCTCAAATGGCAGCAAAGTTGTGTCTACCTATACTTGTGGAAACGATAATACTTCGACGAACTCCGATATTTTTGTTGGACAAGTTGTCCAAAGCTCTT
>CAXSEH010000067.1:0-14357 GCA_964236345.1 uncultured Bdellovibrionales bacterium | reverse complement strand
ATCAATTAAAATCAGTTTCATTTGGCCACCTGCGGGTCGGGCGTTTATCCCAAAAGGCTAGACACTGACTGAGGACTAGACACTTTGACGCGTGGGCCTTCGCCGTTGCGCCGGAAGGCAAAATCGATGATCATCAGGGGATGGATAGTTTATCAGCTTGGAAAAATAGTCTTCAAGAAGCGACTCAATGTTTAAATCAATTTATTTCATCAAATGAAAATCTAGAAAAGTGCGCGCAGTTTTCGAAACTGATGACCGACACGATTCAAGACGGTGGAAATTTATTTTCGTGCGGAAACGGCGGAAGCCAGTGCGACGCCATGCACTTCGCCGAAGAAATGACGGGCCGCTACCGCAAAGAGCGTAGACCCATCGGCGCGATGGCCCTGGGCGATGCCAGCCACATGTCGTGCGTTAGTAACGACTACGGGTTTGAATTCGTTTTTTCAAGACAGCTTGACGGCTTAGGTCGCAAGGGTGATCTCGTCATCGGTTTATCAACCAGCGGAAATTCAAAAAATATTATCCGCACTTTTGAAGTGGCGAAGAAAAAAGGCATAAAAACGGTCGGCCTTATCGGGCGGGGAGGCGGCGCCATGAAAGAGCTGTCCGACCTTGCGATCATCGTTCCTGGAGAATCATCTGACCGCATTCAAGAACTTCACATTAAAATAATTCACATCGTGATCGAAACGGTTGAGCGCCAGCTTTTTCCCGAAAATTACAAGTAAGGAAATTTAATAACTTTCGCAACTGAAGATCACCTTGATTTTAATATTTGTTCTTCGACATGGTGTTCATCATTTCACATTCGAGGCCATCGGAAATTTTAAGTTTTCGTCTCGGTTTGAGACGAAAATCCGACCATGGTCGAGTCTTAAAACCAAAGCTTAGACTGCACAATCAAACTTATTTCAGAGAAGATGGTTCACATGCACAATAAGATCAATTCCCTCATGCAAAAAACGTCAACCATATTTTTAGACAAAGAAGAAGCCATCAAATTATCGACGGTTTGTCTTTTAGCGGGAGGTCATCTTTTGATCGAAGACGTGCCTGGAGTCGGGAAGACCACGTTGGTTCAAACTTTGGGACAGCTGCTTGGTCTAAAAACGAACCGCATTCAATTCACGATCGATCTTTTACCCGGAGATATTTTGGGTGGGCACATCTTTAATCCGAAAGACCAAGAATTTCATTTTCACCCGGGGCCCTTGTTCGCGGAACTCATTCTCGCGGACGAACTTAACCGCGCAAGTCCACGAACGCAGAGTGCATTGCTGCAGGCGATGGAAGAAGGCCAAGTTTCGCTGGACGGAAAAACGTGGAATTTACCAGAACCATTTTTCGTGATCGCGACCCAAAACCCGCACCAAAATTTAGGTACGTTTCCGTTACCCGAAAGTCAGCTTGACCGCTTTATGTTCAGTCTTGAGCTCAATTTTGCCTCGAAGAAAACCGAAATTCAGATTTTTCAGGCGCAGAATCCTCGCGAAAGAATCAGCGGACTACAGGCGATCTTGTCGGCGAAAGAGTTAGTCGAAATCCAAAAAGAAGTCGACAAAGTGCACGTCTCGAAAAACGTCGCCGAGTACGTTGGACTTCTATTAGAAAATACGCGCCAGAAAGATTTTATGGGTGAGCCCATATCCACGCGTGCCGGTATTTCCATGGTGAAAGCCGCGAAGGCGTGGGCTTATCTTGATCAGCGCGATCACGTGCGGCCGGAAGATATTCAGGCCGTCTTGTTACCTAGCTTAGGGCACCGATTAGGAGGAACTCATGGATTACGCCAAGGGCGCGAGTGGGCGCATCTTCTTGAAAAACAAACTCCGGTCCCTCGGTAACAGCATCAAACTTAAGGGTCATCGTACGTACATTATCCCGACCGGGTTCGGCATCGCGTTCGGTGCGATCTCGTTCGTCCTTCTGATCATGGCGATCGGATACGCAAATAACCTGCTTTATTTTTTCGTCTTTTTACTAATTTCGATGGCCCTGACCGGAATGATGCAGACTAATAAAAATGTCGACCTTTTTCAAATCACCGCGATCGGTTCTGAAGACTTGTTCGTGGGCGAAGAAAATCAGCTGTGCTTAACCGTGAAAAACAAAGATCCAAAACTCATCTTGTGGGGCATCGAAGTTCAGTTTGCCGACAAGTTGCAAAACGCCGAAAAGATAACTTTAGAAGAAGTTAAATACGAGCGCCAACAGTTCATGGCCTGGAATCCCGCCCGTCGGGGAAAGCAGGCCCTGCCTCGGCTGCTGATCGAAAGCCGTTTCCCTTTTAAGATGTTGCGGGCTTGGAAATACTATGATCAGAACATGACGGTCCTTATTTACCCACGAAGAAAAGGTATCGAGCGAGTTCCCGTAGTCGACGGTAAACCCGATGACCAAGAAAAAAACGCGCGCGCCCATGATGAAGGCCTTTTCCGGGATTTTCGCGAATTTCAAAAGTCTGATCCGCCTCAGCGCATCGACTGGAAGCGCAGTCTGAAGCATCAAAAACACTTGGTTAAAAATTTCGAAGCTTCGGGAGAAAAGCGGGTTCTGCTAGACTGGGACATGACCGCCTTCATTCCGGAATTTGAGGATCGAATTTCGCAATTAGTTTTTTGGATTGAGCTTTGTAAAAAGAAGAACGAACTTTTTGCCCTAAAACTGAAAGACGACCAAACCGAGTACGCCGGTACCGAAACCCACCGTAAGGCGTGCCTTGAAAAGCTTGCGCTCTTGCAGATCGAAGATGTTGCGTGAAAACGATCGCGAAGAAAGAATTTTTTAAAAATCCGGGCTTGGCATTTTCGCTTATTCTTTCGATTGCTATTGCCGCCACCGAAGTTCCTTTCTGGATTAGCGGCTTCGCGGGTTTTTTAATTGTTTGGAAATTCTTAAACGAAAGATTAAGTGTTCCCAAACTACCAACTAACGTAACGCCTTTTTTGGGCGCGCTCGTTTTCTTGATCGTCTACTTGCAATATCGAACAATCTTGGGCCAAGAAGAATCAACGACCGTCCTTCTAGGGTTGGTATCGCTTTCAATCCTAAATTACGAAACCGAACGTGACACTTTGTTTTTGGTGCTGTTAGGTTTTTTGATCCTGGTGATCAAGTCCATTTTTAGTTTAGATTTTATTTGGACGATCCCATCCCTTATTTCATTTTTCGGTTTGTGGTACTCGTTGTTAAGTAGCGCGAGCCTTAATAAATTTAAGTATTTATTATCAACCGCGATTAAATCGGTGCCAACTTTAATCGTGTTATTCATATTTTTCCCACGATTAGTTATATTTCAAAGTAAGCAACAAACTCAGCGGGTGATCGTGCAATCGGGATTCAGTGAAGAACTTAATCCCGGGAAGTTCTCAGAAGTCGCGCTGCAAAATCAAATGGTGTTTCGCGCCGATTTTAAAAACAACCGCATGAATACTGATGAACTTTACTGGCGAGGATCGGTTCTTAGTATTTCAAACGGGTTCATCTGGCATAAGGGCGGTTCCGAGAAGCCGGTCCCGATGTCGAGCGATCCCGACACAAACGGCGTCGTTTACCGCATCATTCTTGAACCTTTAAATTTAAAAAATGTGTTCGTGTTAGATACGCCCATCAAAATTATTTCGGCCTCGTCGCCAATCCTGCAGCTTCCTTACTTAAGGTTTGCCTTAAGTGAAATGCAATCCCAACAAGTGCAGTTCGAAGGGCAGTCTGCCTTTAATAACAACAAGGTAGACGAAGACGATCCCACGGACCCCAAACGATATTTAAATATCCCGGACCTTCCACCGAAGACCAAAGCCTTCGTCGACGAAATTAGGGCGAAGAAATTAACCGTTAAGGAAGAGGTCGATTACCTAAAAAAGTTTTTCGCAAATCGCGGTTTCATTTATACGTTGAAGCCCGAAACCTACCGCAACAACTTAGACGATTTCCTGTTCGATCGAAAAAAAGGTTTTTGCGAACACTACGCGGCCGCCTTCGGTACCTTAGCGCGGGCCCTGGGTATACCGTCGCGAATTGTTCTCGGTTACCAAGGTGGATTGTATAATTCGTTGGGAAATTTCTGGAAAGTTTCGCAAAAAGACGCCCACGCCTGGGTCGAAATTGGGATTGACGGTCGTTGGATTCGGGTGGATCCAACCGCGTGGGTAACGCCACTTAGAATTTCTTTAGGAGGCGAGACTTATTTTTCTTTATCCGAAGATGAACAAATTCTTTATTCAAAAAATCGCGATTGGAAGAAGCCAGAAAATTTTGCGAGTTATATCCTTGAAGCAAAACTTGCACTCGATAACTTAAATTACTATTGGACCATCCTTCTCTTAAATTACGATTTGCAAGCGCAGCTTGAATACCTTCGTAAACTTAAAGCGAATGGTTTAGTGGGCGTCGCATTTATTTTAATGCTGGCATTAGTAGGAATTTATAATCGTAAAAAATTACTAACACGAAAAGTAACCTCGCACGAAATGGCCGACTTATTTACCCGAGTTGAAAAATGGGCGGGACTGAAAGGGCTGAACTTTGAAAATCAGCAAACTCCTCTCCAAATTTTGGGGGCCATCGCGGAACGATATCCCGCACTAAAAATGACAATTGATGATATATCTAAAAATTACGTTGCGGTTGTCTACGCCGAAAAAAAACCGGCAGTAGCGCTTAAAGATTTAAAAAATCGGTGGCGAAATGAAAGTCGTAAAACGCTCAATTTTAAGTAGGGGAAAGCAGATACTCAAGAACCTCTGCCGCCGAATACGATTCTTTATCTTTTTTAATAATGCGCGAAAGATTATTAAGATCATCCCCCGCGGTCAGTAAGTGAAGTTCGGCCGTTCCATCTTTTTGTATTTGCGCCATGCCGATGTCGGCCATCAAAGCGTTGCATAAACATTTTTTTCCGTAGGTGTCTTCAAGGCGACCACCTTTTTTGATGAAGTCCTGCACCGGTTCGGCCGGGCAGCGCTGGCCGATGCCGCCATCTTCTTTGCGGTAGGCATGACGAAGGTAGCCTAAATCGCAAATGCGTTTGCGATGCAGATAATTTGCTTCTTCCGAAATGCTTCCCGGAAACCGGGCCGCTTTAAACGGAAAGCCCGTCGGTGAAGAGAGCGGGTCGGTAAAAATCCAACCCCCGTCGGGGGCCGTTTCGTGCAGAACCGAATGGGTCGACTGTTGACGAAGTTTTTGGTCAAGGCCCGATTCTTCGGAAAAAGCAAATAACGTCCCAACCTGAATTCCGTGGGCCCCTAAGGCCTGAACCTGTTTTAACTTTTCCGGCGACGCGTAGTAGCCGGCCATCCAAAACGGAAGTCCTAATTCGCTCATCTGCTGAAGGTCGACCTGATCACGTTCGCCGTAAATGGGTTCGCCGCGTTCATTTAGCCTGATGGGACCTCGCGGAGGCGCGTTGTGACCGCCAGCCAGGGGTCCCTCAACGATGAATCCATCGACTCGTCCGGTGGATTTCTTTTTAAGGGTCATCGCCAAAACGGCGGAAGAGACGATGGGAAAAAAGTAGGGCCTTTTTAGTTTTTTAAGATTCGTCTCTTCCATAACAATGGGCGGGTCGAAGTAAGTGGCGCATTCTTCAACGCCGTCGACCACCGGAATTTTCAAACTGGCTTTTTGATTTTCGGCTAAGAGGTCTAAGGCGCCCGGAATTTCACGCGGGATCCCCGCCCCCATAATCACGTAATCAACGTCGGCAAGCATCGCCCCGTAAAGGCAGGCTAAATTCGGAAGTTGAATTTTTTCCAGCAAATTAAGACCGATCAGTCCCGTGTGGCCTTCTTTGGCTAACCAAACTTCGGCGAAGGACGCAAGCGTCGTCAGCTGAAGAACGGCCAGCGAAGGTTCGATCGCGAAAAGTGGTGATCTTTTGTAAGGCTTCGATTTGTCACGACCGCCTTCGATAAAATAAGTTTCTAAAACAGTCTGCGCAATTTTTTGAAATGGAAAGGCGGCTAAAGCCCGGCGCATGTGGCCTTCGGGATCGCCATCTTGAAGTCGCCGGACCAAGACCGAATTAATCGCGGTACCAGAAACAACTCCCAGCTGTCCTAATCGCGAAACGGTCCGCGCCAGAATCCAACCCGATACGGCGATGCCCATGCCGCCTTGGATGATAATAGGATGGTTTGAAGTCATGCGGTCACCCTAAGCCGATTCATTTTAATTTTCAAATAATAAACATTTACGACTGAGCCAAATATAAACACAATAAAAGCCAGAGGTTTCCCATGAATCAAACGACAAATGTATGGCGAAAATGCAGTACCTGCAAAAAAGATATTTTGCTCAACTCCAAATACTACGAGTGCAGCGTTTCAACTTGCACGGGGCAGCGTACGGGCTACGTGTTTTGCAGCATACCTTGTTGGGAAGTGCATCTGCCTGGAGCAAAACATCGGGACGCCGGCGCCATTGAAAAAAGATCTCCCGCGATCGCAAACGCCGTTCCCGCGCCGGGCCCTTCGGAAAGTGCCGGTCCCCAACGGCGCATTATCGTGAACGCCACTCAGGCGGGCACGGGGGTTTCCCTAGCCGCACCAAGTGGAATGAAAAAATCCGGCATGACGACTGAAGTTTTGGTCGTGGTTTCCAAAATGAAACAGTATATTAAGGACATGAGCGAAATGAATACCTCCGAAGATGTGAATCAAAAATTGTCAGACCTGATTCGCATGCAATGCGATCGCGCCATTGAGAATGCCCGCGCCGATGGTCGTAAGACGGTGATGGCGCGAGACTTTAAGTTCTAACGCAGGTCATTAGTAATTTCATTTATTTTCTGCCCGTAAATTAAGTTCCTCCATAAGTTTTAATTATACTTGTACCTAATCTTTATTATTCTTTAACCTCTTTGCCATTTATTTTTGACATGGGTTCCATTTTGGAACCTCCTAGCGATTACAGACTATTTCACTTTTCGTTAACTCTGTAACTCTTTGAAATTTCACCGCAAATTTGTTTTGAAATGGGTGCCAAAGTGGGTTTCAATTTTTTTCGAAAGACTTTTTTGTCTGCATAAACCTAGGGAAAGAGGGAATATGAAATTAGTTTTAACGTTAGTAGCCTTAACGACGATGGCGCAAATGGCTTTAGCTTCGGATCGTTATTTAATCACATTTAAAAGTGATCAAGGGTTTAACGCCATGAAAAGTTATTTTGCGGCCGAAAAAAGCTCTGGGCCCCAGCTGCAAAAAAGTTTGAAGTTTGTCCGCTCGGTCGTTCTTAAGGGTGGCGATGCGTCGGCACTTGAAAGTTTAAAAAATCATCCTGAAGTAGCAAGCGTTAGCAAAGAATTTTTTGTTCCCGCTCCAAAGCCCACGAACGGTTTTAAGATTGCCCGCGTTCCGGCGCCCCAAAAGTTTTTTGCTGAAGGCGGCGCAGCGGCGCCAATCGATACCGGAATTCCGGTTATGCACGTCGGTGACGCGACCCCTTGGGGCATCACGGCCGTTAAAGCGGGCGAAGCCTGGGAAGGCTCAGCGGCAGGAGCCAATGCCCGCGTGCTTGTCTTAGACACCGGCGTTGATTCGACTCACCCGGCGATTGTGGGCAATTTTGAAAAAGGTAAAAACTTCGTCGAAGATTCTGCAACCGGTAAAACTGATTCCGAAGCTTACGCGGACGGCGAGGGGCACGGAACGCATTGCTCGGGCACGATCTTAGGAGCCTACAATGAGCAAACGGGATTCACCGGTGTTGCGCCCAAGGCAAAGCTCTTGATGGGCCGTATTTGCGGCGGCGAAGGCTGCAGCAACATCGCGTTGATTGACGGCATTAACTGGGGAATTGAACAGCACGTTGACGTCATCAGCATGTCGCTCGGTGGACCGATGAGCACGACATCTGAATTGATGGCCATGCAAGCGGCCGAATCGGCTGGAGTCGTTGTCGTTGCGGCTTCTGGAAACAGCGCGATCGAACCGAATTATTCATTCGATAAGAAAGATCCTAAATGTAAATCGAATAATCCGTTTCAACCTTCAAACTGCGGAATTAGCTTTCCGGCCGCGTTCCCGACGGCGGTTGCCGTAGGCGCGCTTGATGTCAATTTAGTTCGTGGAAATTTCTCGCAATGGGGACCGGAATTGGATGTCACCGCTCCAGGCGTCAGCGTCATTTCTTCGGTGCCCGCAGGTTCTGGTCGTATTAGTGAAGTGACATTGACGGTTGAGGGCGTAGCTAAAAAAGTTAAAAGTGCCGCCTTTTCTGGAACCGAACTTTTTTCGACTCCGATTACGAATTCGATCGTCGTTGTTCCGGGAATGGGCCGACCATCTGATTATGCCCAAATCAAAGCGGAAGGAAAATTCGCGCTCGTTACTCGTGGCGAAATCAAATTTTCTGAAAAAGTTCAAAATGCGATCGCGGCGAAAGCGGCGGGCGTCATCATTTACAACAATGCTGCAGGACTTATGCAAGGTGCGATCACGGAAGATGGCTCTTTGCTTCGATTTCCAGTTGTCATGATTGAACAAACTGAAGGACAGGCATTGATCGCGGCGTTGACCACGCCCGGAGCTGCCGTTACGGCCAGCATTAGTTTAGCCCCTTCTGATTACGCTTCTTTCGACGGAACTTCGATGGCGGCGCCGCACGTAGCGGGCGTTGTCGCTTTGATTAAATCGGCGAATAAGAAATTAACTCCGGCGCAAGTGCGGTTGATTTTAACATCGACGGCCCAGGTGCTTTCGCCAAACGAAACGAACCAATACGGTGCCGGAATCGTACAGGCTGATAAAGCGGTGCAAGCCGCCTTGGCCCAACCTTAAAGCGCGAAGCTTTTAGTTAAGATCTGCCAGCGCAAAAAAAAACCCGATTCTAAAAAGAATCGGGTTTTTTTATTCCGTCAAAAGATCTTAAAATAATTAGAGTCTATCCATGACCAGTTTGAATTGGTCTTTCCAAACTTTAAAGTAATTGATGTCTTCAGTTGTTTCTCTTTTAAGGACGACGGTTTCGGCAATCATGTCGTGTAAAGCCTGGCGCTTCGCCGTAAATGGCTGCATGAGGTAGCCGATGCACAAAATTAAACCGGAAAGGTACGAAGAAAAAAAGCGGATGACGGCTTGTTTGAATGTTAATGTGTTACCAGCTTCTGAACGAATCTCAATATTCATCAGCGCTTTACCGGGAGTTCCCTTTAAAGCCGAGCTGTCGAAAAAGGGTCGGTATAAAAACCCCAAGATAATTCCGCCGCCTAAGGCAATACCCTGTCCGCTAACGACCACGCCTAAAACCAAACTTGGAATCCACAAAATAATTCCGTCAATCACCACGGCCGCGAAGCGGCGCCAGAAACCTGCGTAGTTCATTATAAATTCTCCTTAAATCAAAATACGGTTTAAAAATCTAAGGATAGATAAAGCGAGTAATCTTGCGTGTCAATCTTAGTGAAGTAAGTTTCGGTCTCATCGCCTAAGGCATAGGCTTTTCCCACAATTTTTTTGAATTGATTCAGATTGTATTGGGCTCCTAAGTTGAGGTGCGGAAAAAGTTTCAGCTGAAGTCCCGCAATGTAGGCCGGTCCTGACAACTTGAAAGCCGCAAGCGTCAGACTTTCTTCAACCTTAAATTCGTTCAAAAATCCGTAGCCCAGATAAATTTTCATTGCGCCCAAAGCATTGATACCCAATTGAACCGAAGCGGTTTGATGCGAAAAATCGCTTTTATCACTTTCACCGCTAATTTCGACTTTTCCCTTTGAATAATCACCGGCTAAGTTAAGGTCGACGCCGATGGGGCTTCGGTAACCAAGTTTTAACCCGTAGACGGGTAATGCCGTCTTCATTTTGGTTTCGATTTGAATTTTGTTTGTGAATTGAATCGTCTCATTCCGGTACCCGACGGAAGGTTCGAACAAAAAGCTTGAACCACCCACAACGGCGTAGGCGTTGTTGGCCGTGAACGTGGCCAGCAGAAAGGTAAACAGGGAAAGGATAAGTGTTTTCATTTGATTCTCCTCGTGTATTTATTTTAGACGATCCACGCTTCTGATAGTAAGAATTCGTAAAAACTTTCAAGACTTAGGTCACAAAATGTTAATTTTTTAGACCAAAAACCCGAAAAGAAAGGATGAAGATTTCATCGTTTGTCGTTGCCTTAGGCGTTTTGGTTTCCTGTCTGGGTGCGGCGCAGGCGCGTGAATTAGTTTACTGGTCTCCTCCTGATTTTGGTCTTCGCAATTCTCAGGCGATGGGCTACGACCCTTACCCCTTTCAAGTTCCCCAAGCTCTCGAAAAAGACGTGCAATTTTGGATTGATATTTATTCCAAGTACACAACTCAGCAAGGGGTCTTCCACCTCGCCGGCCAAACCGATAAAGTTTTAGGGTATATCGATTTAACCGACGTGTTTGCGAATCAAAAATGGTCTCCTATTCGACGGGAACTAGAAGCCCAACTGATCGTACGCCGACAAAAAAGAATTCTTGCGCGAAGATTTAAAATTCGTGACGTGAATCAAGTGCGCTTACAGATGGGACTGAAAGATCGCATGCAGCAGGCGATTAAGCTTTCGGGAATGTACCTTCCCATGATTGAGCGAATTTTCGAAAAAGAAAAACTACCGCTCGAGCTTTCTCGAGTGGTATTTGTTGAAAGTTCTTTCAATATTCACGCAGGATCAAAAGTAGGAGCGAGCGGGCTTTGGCAAATTATGCCGGCGGTCGCACGAATTTTTAAATACAATGATCACTCTTTTGATAAACGTAATCACGCCTATTACTCGACCCTGGTGGCCGCGCGGATTTTCAAAGAGAACTACCATATTTTAAAATCATGGCCCTTAGCGGTTACCGGTTACAACCATGGGGTGGGCAGTTTGCTTAAAATTATCAAAAAGTATAAAAGTAATGACATCGGTTATTTAGCGGACAACGTTCGAACCAAGAAAAGTTTCGGCTTCGCTTCAAGAAATTTTTACGCCACTTTCTTAGCTGCTCTTCACGTCGAAAAAAATGCGAATCTTTATTTTCCAGAGCCCATCGTTAAATTTCCCGAGCTGAGCCAAAAAGATTTTTATCTGAAACGCAAAATGAAATTTGAAGACTTGGCGTCGCTATTCGGAAACGACCTTGAAAGATTACGTCTTTATAATCCTCACATTTACGTAAAGTTTCTACGAAGGGGAACGTACTTGCCGGCCAGGACTTTGATTAGTTTACCGGCGGATGGCGCCCTTCGTTTAGGCGAATTGCTCGAGGCTAATTAGGATTTCGTTAAGATAATTGACGCGTTGATCAGTATTACATTTTTATGTTGAAACAACCTACTCCATTAGGTTCTATTGGAATCACAAATAGAGTCCTTAGTCCCCAATTTTATAAGCGAATGATATGGTTTCGCGTTTCTACCAGGTGCCGTAAATGCCTGTCTAAGATGGAGAAGTAAATGAAAGTAGCAGTTGTTTCTGTTCGGTCTTTCGTTCTAGCGGTTTTCTTGTTTGCCGGAGTTTTTTCATACGCGGGTCAAAAGTATCCCATCGGACCAAACCCCAATACTACCCCAGGTTCTCTCTGCACCAACTCTCCAGTCCACCGTTACCCTGAAAATATTGTTTACTGTGAGCGAGATGTTTCAACTTCACTAAAAAATCAGCTGATCAAAATGTACGACGATGAATTAGGATTCGCGATCAGAACGATGCCACGCGGAGATTTTAAGATCGATCATTTTATTCCGTTAAGCATCGGCGGCAGCAATAACTCCGACAACTTATGGCCGCAGCACAAAAGCGTGTACGGAAAAACCGATAAGTTAGAGCAATTGGTTTTTGAAAAAATTAATTCAGCGCACATCAAACAAGCCGAAGCGGTCCGAGTCATTCGCGAAGCAAAACTGAATTTAGACCGCGTCCCGGAACTTGTCGATTACGTTCAAGGTCTGTAGTCTACTCGGTCCATTTACTTAATTCGTAATATCAAATGGTATCCAAAGCGACTGCGAACTGGTTTCGCAGTCTGTTGATCAACCTGTAGGGCTAAAGCGGCCTCTTCGAAGGCCTCATCCGCTTGACCTTGCCTTAAGGTACCTAAATCTCCGCCCTTGGGTGCCGACGGACACTGCGAAAACTTTTGTGCCATTTCGGTGAAACTGGCCCCGGCCGCAAGCTTTCGCAAAACGTCGTCGGCTTCGTACAGATGCTTCAATAGAATATGTTTAACGTGGTAAGTTTTTAACGCACTCATGGTACTCGCTGACGATATTTTCAATAATTTTCTGGCAGGGTAGAATTTCTTCGATCAGTCCCACTGACTGACCCGCACTCCAAACGGTTTTCCACGTAGGGCCGGTCGCCGCTTCTTCTAAAGCTTTCGATCCTAAAAGATGAATCAACGGAACGACGTATTTTTTTGTTAATTTTTGATTTTTTAAAAAATTTAAATACCAGGGTAGATCAAGACCCATTTTTTCAACGTAGGGCGTGCGGATAACTGCGGCAGGTGTTCCCGATATTCGTGAAGTCATCACGATATCTTCCGGAGAAGCTTGAACCACGGCGTCTTTGTACGACTGATCGATGCGAGCTTCGGTCGATGCGATAAATCGCGTGCCGATGCTGACTGCGGATGCGCCTAACACCAGCATCGAAGCCATGGTTGCTCCGTCGGCGATTCCTCCGGCCGCGATCACGGGTATTTCTAATTTGCGCTTCAGCCAACTAACAAGCACGATCGGTGAAATGGGCCCCGCATGACCGCCGGCCCCGGCGCCAACCGCGATGACGCCATCAGCGCCTAGGTCTTGCACTTTTTTTGCGTGCTCAAGGTTAATCACGTCGCAAATGACTTTTGCACCGTTCTTATGGGCAAGCTCGATGACTTCTTTAGGTGAACCTAACGAGGTAATAAATAATTCGACTCCGAGATCTAAGGCCGTTTTTAAATCGGCGGAAGCCCGCGTGTTACTTTTATTGACGATTAAGTTAATGCCAATCGGTTTTTTCGTGCGCGCTTTAATTTCCACCAAGGCTTCGCGAAATTTTTCTTCGGGTCGGTAATTGAGCGATGGAAAAGTGCCAACGCCTCCGGCTTCACTGATCGCGACGACCATATCGGCATTTGAAACTAAAAACATGGGTGCGCCGATGATTGGGTAACGCACTTTCATCATTTTCGTAAAGCTAGTGGCGATCGAACTATCAATATCCATGAATACAGTTTGCACGCATCAAAACAGTAAAGCTAGGATAAAGGGCATGAGCCAATTCAAAAAATTTAAAGAGAATTTATTTCTGTCCCTGTACGCCTGGTCGAAAATTCCGTTAATCGGTTTTTGTTCACCGCGGGTGATCGAAGCGTCGAACGAAAAAACCGTGTTAAAAATTCCGTTAGGATTTCGAACTAAAAATCATTTGGGCGCGATGTATTTCGGGGCCTTAGCCATCGGTTCCGAACTTTGCATCGCCATGCTGGCCGTAAAGAAAATTCAAGAGTCGGGTCTTAAGATTGATTTCTTGTTTAAGGATTACAAGGCCGAATTTTTGAAACGCGCCGAGGGTGATGTCTATTTTATATGCGAACAGGCCCAGGTTGTGGTGGATCAAATCAACGAAGCCAAGAATTCAACCGAGCGTATTAATCGCACCATGACGGCCTACGCCGTTGTTCCTTCCATTAGCGAAACGGAAAAGATCCGCCACTTTCGAGCTGACCTTGTCGGTCAAGAACCGTTCGAAGCGGCCCTAAATATCGCCTCAAAAAAAGGCTAGTTTCAACAGTCACTTTGCGATAGGATCTTTCCTCAACACAGGTGGGAATTTTATGTCAAAACGTGATGCCTTCGGGGACGATGTCGAGCAAAAAGCAAAAACAGATTTCGCTTCTTTATTTGAACAATCTTTAGGAAACGTGGGCCGCAAGCTTTCGACCGGAGATTCATTTAACGCCGAAATATTATCGGTCGGCAAAGAAGAATCCTTCGTTTCGACTTCGACGACACAAGACGCGATGATCTTGACCCAAGAACTTTTAGATGAAAACAAGGAACTTAAATACAAAGCCGGCGACCGCATCGACGTCGTTGTCGTTAAGGTTAAGGGCGGCGAAATTCGTGTTATGAAGGCAGGCTCGAAGAAATCTAGTCACGATTTAGATTCTTTGGAAGACGCTTTTGATATGGAACTACCCGTTGAAGGGCGCGTGACCGAAGTTTGTAACGGCGGCTTTCGCGTGAATGTTCAAGGCAAAGCGGCTTTTTGTCCTGTCAGTCAGATGGATTATAAAGTTCAAGATCACCAATCTTACGTCGATAAAAAATTTGATTTCATCATTACGCAGCTCGATCTGAAAAAACGTAACGTAGTTGTTTCGCGGCGTAAACTTTTAGACGCGCAAAAAATCGAAA
>CAXSEH010000066.1:0-14621 GCA_964236345.1 uncultured Bdellovibrionales bacterium | reverse complement strand
AACTCCTCCGAAAAGATAACTAGACTAAGGTCAGGAGGCCATTCGTGGCAAATAAAAGCAGCTTCATGTTGGCAGTATTGCTAATTGCGAATCCTTTTATGCTCCTCTTCTTTCAAAATTGCTCGACTTCCCAACATCAGGCTCGCATGACGGCTTCGACCGACGCCACATCCCCGAGTGAAAAAGCGCTCAAACTAGACCCTGCAAATTAGTTTTCCGTAAGGATTGACTTACACATAAATTACAGTGTAACTTATGTGTATGAAAAAAACGAACTCGCTCCTCCCAGCATTAACCGTTAAAGAAAAATCCGTTCTTCAATTTATTGAAACGGAACTCCTCACAAAAGGAGTTTCGCCTTCGTATCAAGAAATATGCGACCACTTTGGTTTCGCTTCTTTTAATTCGGTACAAAATTATTTGAAGCAATTGTCGGCGAAAGGTTATTTGAGCATTCCTCAAAACCAGAAACGTGCGATTCAGATTCTGCACTCTGCGCAGGATTATCATAAAGATTTAGTTGAAAGATTACAGGTCTCGGCAGAACCTTCTCGTGGCTCCTTTACTGGTCAGTCTTCCCCAAGCAAAATGAACTTTGAAGATCATTCGAAGGTTCTGCCTATTCCTTTCCTTGGTAAGGTTGCTGCCGGACTTCCACTTGAAAGGCTAAGTGATAATGAATTTATTGAAATTCCGATGAACTTAGTAAAGAACACCAAAGATTTATTCGCTTTAAAAGTTGAAGGTGATTCAATGATTGAAGAAGGTATTTTTGATGGCGATACTTTGGTGATCCAATCGCAAAAAGTGGCCCGCGATGGTGACCTGGTTGTCGCTAGTATCGATCAGGAAGCCACCGTCAAAAGATTCTTCCACAAACCAAATCCCAAGACTCCAGAATTAGGTAAATTAATTGAACTTCGACCGGCGAATAAGACTTTAACGTCAATGTGGTTTCATCCGAAGCAAGTCGATATTCGTGGATTAGTAAAAGCCCTCATACGATCATACTAGAAACTGCGACTTTGGTCGGATTTCAAACTGCCCCTTAGCATGCCAAACTATATTCATTCATGGCAGAGCAAAGGAATTCAATGAAAACGATCGGCTTGATTTTAGTATTTTTTGTATGTTCATCGTGTTCACATTTTTCAGACAGAGAATCAGACAGAGTACCTGCAGCGGCGACTTTCAAACCCCGGCATATTGTCATTACGGTTCACGGATTAAGTGGCAATATCGATACTTTTGGATCGTTCGGACCCGCAACCACCAAATATTTAACGCAACTTAATCCCAACTACGATGTCCGAACGGTTAATTTCATTTATCCCTCTGGACGAAGTGAAAAAACCGGGGCGCCCGAATTTGCTTTAGGTCCTCAGGGCCTAGGGCAGTTTATCAAAGCACAATTTGCCGATCGACCGGTGACGATCGCCGATAAGATCTCGATCGTCGGTCATTCTCAAGGTGGATTGATCGCGTACCTTTGGTTCTTTAGTAGTATCTTGAATCGCAGTGATGATTTCCGGTACGTCCGCCAAGTTGATAGTCTCATTACGTTGGGGACCCCGTTTTGGGGCACGAAGATTTCATCCGTTCTAACCGATCGAAGAAACGTAGATGTCATCCCCTTCATAAAACTGTTTGCTCCTGATAATTTTAAGATGACCCGTCGAGAAATTGCGGATTTAGCTTACGGAAGCGACACGGTTGCAACTTTCAGGCGCTTGGCCGTGCAAATGGATAATGATCCGGCTTTGGATATCGAACTTGAAAAACTTCCGGTCAGATTAGTTAACATCACCGGCGTTTTACCACGAAACCAGTCGGACATATTCGCTAGCAGAGAAGCCGAAACTTTGGTTTCAAGCACGACAAAAAAAATGATCAATCTGGTGTATAAATTATTTACGAAGTCTTACGCCGGAAACAAAAGAGTCGAGTCAGACATCGCAGTCCCCATTACAAGCAGTCATTGGGATTTCATTTATACAATGCCAAAACTCATTACCCAAGATGTCACCGTAAACCCTGATGAGTATCAAGATTTCGCTCACTTTCGAAAGCGCACGAAAGTGCTCTTCACCGAAAGTGCCCATTTACCATTTGATACCGACAATACGTTTAGTATGGCGTACATCGGAAAATCTTGTTTAGAAGTTGAAACCTGTGATCACCCGACCTATCGATACATTTTGGAACAGCTTGCGAATTGTGAAAACACTTTACAATGTAATAAGGCGGCCTTTTCAGATATCGTCGAAAAATTAAAGCTCGTAAATAAAAAAGAACACGTTTACTTCCGTGATGAAATTCAGAAATCTTTAGAATCCATCGCAATCCAAATAAACATCAAATTAAAGCCGGGGCAAATTGATGCCTTCCCCGTTAAATACTTTAAGCAAAAATACCGCGGCGAAGCCGAATACTCTGGATACGACGCGTGGGAATTCAACGAATATTCGCTGCAGGGTAAAGTTGTCGACTTACGAACGGATGCAAGAACCCAAGAATCAGTCGCATCAAATGCGGATTATAAAATTATTTTAGGCGACAAGGACGAACAACATTCGGTAGACATCATTTCACGAAAAGCAACCCCCGAAGACCCGTACGACCGCTTGCGGATCCACATTACGGGGCGCGTGGAAGATTCTCGTCTAAACCATCCCGAGAATTACGTCGTGCCCGTAGAAATTAAGTTGCCCGGTCTACCAAAAGTTAAACTGAACGCATTAGTCAGACCCAGTTTTTCTACCTTTACCGAACTTGATTACGTGCAATAGTTTGGACGCATATAGAACTCACTGTCTTAGACTAAGTCCGGGCCAAGATCTTAAATTGGAACTTATCAAATTTTGCGTTGATAAAAAAATACAGGCAGCCTGCATTCTTTCTGGGGTGGGAAGCTTACAAAAGGCAAATTTGCGTTTAGCGAGTGCAAAAAAATGTCTAACTAAAGAAGAAAAATTTGAAATTGTTTCGATGACGGGAACCCTTGCAGAAAGTGGTCTGCACATCCACTTGTCTATCGCGGACGCCCAAGGATGCGTCTTTGGAGGACACTTAATGGATCAAAATCTGATTTTCACAACTTGCGAGTTAGTCATTTTAGAATTACCCAATGTTGAATTTAAAAGGGAACTCGATCCAGCTACAACGTTTGATGAACTTAAAATTTATTTAACAAATTCCTGAGCCGATTGGCCTAGATCTTTTAAGTAACCACGAACTTTGTCGTAGTCTTTGTCGGTTGCAACTTTGAAATCAGTAATGTGGTACAGGTTGTACATCGTTTTTTTGCCTTCTTCGGTTTTAATATATCGAACCAAAGAATCCACAACCTTCGTTTTAATTTCTTCGGGTAGATCTTTGCGAAACGAAACCGGGTCGTTCGGAATGGGACCGGTTAATTTCAAAATTTTAATTTTATCGTACACGTCAGGGTACTGCGTCTTCAGTAACATGCGCGCATCTTTTGGGGACCCATCATCGTCAGGAGGCGTGTAAAAGGTGGCACCCGCATCAACTTGGCGTTGGTAAACGGCCGAAACGACACTATCATGGCGTCCCGCAAATACGTGTTCTTTTATCACGATGTTTTCCTGCTTGAAAAGTCTAAGGGGCAGTAAATATCCTGACGTTGAAGCCGGATCTACGAATGCGAATTTTTTTCCTTTAAGATCGGCAATCGATTTTGGTCCATCAACCCGAGCAATGATTTGTCCGTAGTATTCATCGCGCCCACGGTTCATCAATTTTAAGTGCGCTTCCACTCCGTACTTTTCGTGCGCTAATATGTACCCAAAGGTATTTAAAATTGCCGCATCGGCCCGCTTTGAACCGAACGCCTCAACAACTGCGATAAAACTTGTCGGAAGCTCAACCGAGACTTCCATATCCAAGTCTTTTTTTAAGTAGGCTTCCAGTACTTTGCCATTGTCACTTAAGGCCTGAATATCCTGCGCAGGAATTAAATAAAATTTTAATGGGTTCTGCTTCGAGCCTATCTCTTTATTTTTTGTGCACCCGATGGCTAATGCAAAAATACACAAGATAAAAATAAAACGATTCATTGTTGGACGCTTCATGGGGCCGAACATAGCGTCAACCGTAGAATCGAGCAACCTGTTTTATTGTCACCTTGACAGTTACAGATGAAGACTCAAATTCAATAGAACACACCAAGGAGAATATCTTTCCTTGTAAGGAGTCACCATGATTATCCCAGCAGGTTCTTTCCCCGTTTTGCCACTTAAGAACACGGTGCTTTACCCAGGCGTTACGCAGGCCCTTAAGGTCGGGCGCGACAAAAGTCTGAAGGCCGTAGATCTTTCTAAAGAAAAAAATAATTGGATTCTAACTTTGACCCAAAAAAATCCAGAAAAAAATGTAGAAAATGTCGACGACCTTCACGAGATCGGTACCTTATGTAAAATCGAGTCGGTCAAAGGCAATCACGAGTCAGGCTACTTTATCGTCGTTCGTGGCTATCACCGAATGAAAGTCGCCGCCTTTAAGCCGGAAACCGAAGTCTTCGAAGCTTTTGTTGAACGTTTAGACGACATCGTCGACGTAGACAAAGCGACAGAGGCGGCTTTGCTAGCGAGCTTAAAACAAGTATCTAAGCAAGTTCTGCAATTGATTCCCGGTAATACGGATTCGGTGCAAGATATGGTCGACGCGATAGAAGATCTTTCGCTGCTATCGTATATGGCCGCGGCGAATTCTGAAATCACTTTACAGCAAAAGCAAACTTTGCTTGAGACCGTACAAACTAAAGACCGCGTCATGAGCCTTTTAGGTTTGTTACACAGTTTCAAAGAAAATCTGCGAGTTCAACAAGACATTCGCCAAAAATTAAATTCTAAAATTGGACAAAATCAACGCGATCATATTTTACGCGAACAGATGAAAACAATTAAAGAAGAGCTTGGCGAAAAAGATGAACAAAGTATGGTCGATACTTATAGACAAAAAATCGCGGATGCTGGTCTGAAAGATGAAGCATTAGAGCTAGCTGAATCTCAAGTGAACAAACTTGAAAATGCCAGCTCGCAGTCCCCTGAGTTTCAGATGATCAGATCTCATCTTGATTTTATGTTGGCCCTTCCGTGGAATAAATCTTCGGCGCATCAAGAAATTGATTTAGAAACGGCGCAAAAGGTTTTGAACGAAGACCATTACGGTATGGATAAAATTAAAAAAAGAATTCTACAGCACTTAGCAGTTCTAAAAATGAAGAAAGAAAAATCTGGTTCGATTTTACTTTTCATCGGCCCTCCGGGAGTTGGTAAAACTTCATTAGGACAAAGTATTGCGAAAGCGCTGGGTAAAAAATATCAACGCATAGCTTTAGGAGGAGTTCGTGATGAATCCGAAATTCGCGGGCATCGTCGCACTTACATTGGCGCATTACCTGGTCGAATACTGTCTGCATTAAAAAAAGCGGGTGAAAACGATGCGGTTTTCGTACTAGACGAAATTGATAAGTTAAGTCGAAGTTACGGCGGAGACCCGTCATCGGCGATGCTTGAGGTTTTAGATCCCGAGCAGAACCACACCTTTGCGGACCACTACTTAGACACGACTTTTGATTTATCGAAAATCACGTTCATTGCAACGGCAAACTCGTACGAATCGATTCCCGGGCCGTTACTAGATCGAATGGAAATTATTGATCTAAGTGGTTACACGACTGCCGAAAAAATGCATATTGCGAAAAACCACTTGTGGCCGAAGCAATTAAGCGAGCACGGATTAACTCCGAAGCAGCTTGAAATTTCGGACACCGCCATGATGAAAGTTATTTCGCATTATACTCGCGAAGCTGGCGTGCGCGATCTTCAACGCAAAATCAGCGAAGTGTGTCGGGCGAAATGTGAAGCCGTGCTTAAAACGACTGAAACCGTTAAGGTTAGTCTTGCGGACATCGAAGATATTTTTGGTTCCGAAAAATACACTTACGAGGTGACCGATCAGCTGGCCACTCCAGGAGTGGTCACGGGATTAGCTTGGACTCCGGTGGGCGGCGATATTTTATTTATCGAAAGCGCACTGGTTCCTGGAAAAGGCGACATGATTTTGACCGGGCAACTTGGCGACGTGATGAAAGAGTCGGCGCAAATTGCGAAGTCTTTGATTAAAGCGCGCTTAAGTACGCTAAATCCGACTTTTGATTTTAGTCGCTTTGACATCCACATCCATTTTCCGGCGGGCTCCATCCCAAAAGATGGTCCTTCGGCGGGAATCACAATCTTGACTTCGCTGGCTTCGCTCGTAACGCGAACTCCGGTGAATTCTAGAATGGCAATGACTGGCGAGATCAGTCTGCGGGGTAAAGTATTACCCGTGGGCGGCATAAAAGAAAAAGTGATCGCTGCGCATCGAGCGGGCGTGAACAAGATCATCATGTCAAAACGGAATGAAAAAGATTTGAAAGACGTTCCGGAAGATGTAAAGTCGCAGATAGAATTTACGTTCGTTGAACATATCAACGACGTTTTATCGGCAGCACTTAAAGTCGATCTATCGAACTGGAACGAGGATTTAATCTATGGTCAAAATGACAGCGGTCTACACGGGCCAAAAACATTGCCAAGCTAAACACGAACAATCTCAAACAACTTTAGAAACCGACGCGCCCAAGGATAACCAAGGGCGCGGCGAAAGTTTTTCTCCAACGGATTTAATTGCGACGGCTTTGGGTACTTGTATCTTGACGACCATCGCGATTTTTGCCGAAAAAGACGGTATTGACGTAACAGGTTCAAGGATGTCCGTTGAAAAAGAAATGACCCCGCCCCCACGAAGAATCGCGAGTCTAAAGACGGTCATCGAAATGCCGAAGTCCGTTCCCGAAGACTACCGAGCAAAGATAACAGCCTACGCCGAAAACTGCCCGGTGAAAAAATCCTTACATCCGGAAGTGCAAGTTCCAGTAGAAATTCGCTACACGATCTAACAACAAAGCTATCTTACAAAGCAGCTCAGAGTTTTTGGTGGCCCGACGGTAGATCGATGACTTGGGTTTTTTTTGAGGCTAAGCGGATCACGCCTTCGGGCAGGTGATTCTGGATCGTGCTAATCAAGTTTGATTTTATTTTGTCTTTTCTGAAGTATTGACTGTAGATCAGACTGACTTCCCTTGATGGCACCGGTGTTGAGAATTCTTTCAGTCGCTTCGAAGGCTTCATGTCGGTGGTTGCCAGATAAGGAAGTAGCGTGAAACCACTTTCTTGGTCGATCATGCGCTTTAATGTTTCTAAACTGCCGCTTTCGAAAAGCAGATTTTTATTTAAGTCAGAGGTTTTCTTGCGATTTTTACACAATAGTAAAGACTGTTCGCGGAAACAGTGGCCGTCAGTCAAAAGCCATAAATCGCTGGAGTTTAAATCTTTTTGATCTATTTTTGCTTGCTTATTCAAAGGTGACTTTTCAGAAACGTAAGCGAAAAAAGGTTCGTAAAAAAGCGGTTCGGTCTTTAGACCTACGTGTTCAATGGGCGTAACCAGCAGACCCATATCCAATTCGGAATCGTCTAACTTCTGCAAAATTTGCGAAGTTTGCAATTCTTCAATCACGATTCGAAGATTGGGATTTTGTTTGATAAAATCCTTAATAAATAAAGGGATAAGGTAAGGGGCCAAAGTAGGAATAATACCGATGCGAATCTCGCCACGCGTTTCGTCTTTTTCTTCCGAAACCAATTCATCAAATTTTCCCGCTTCACGCAAAACGACTTTAGCTTGCTGAATCAGATGCTCCCCTGCTTTGGTCGTCTTGATGGGTTGCTCGGTTCGGTCAAAAAGAATTAATCCGATGTCTTCTTCAAGTTTTTGAATCTGCATACTTAAGGTGGGTTGCGTGACGTGGCAGCTGGCAGCCGCTTGACCAAAATTTTTAAATTTATCTACCGCAACGATGTAGCCTAATTGCGTTAACGTCATTGAACCCCTCATGATTTAAATAGCAGCGGAATCGTGATTGCGGATGGCGATTTCGACTTTGGAAAAAGTGTTTTCTTTAAGATGCTTTTTAATTCTTTCAACAAATATTGATCGGTGGTCGATTTGTTTTGCGAGATCAAAGTATTGGTCAGCAAATTATATTGAGTGACCGTACCTTGAGAATTGACTCGTAATCGAATGGAAACGGTCCCGCTAAGAAGTTCAATTTGCGCAAGAATCTTCATTAAGGAATCAAAGGCAGGCTTTAAAGCTTTTTGCACTTGGGCCGTGCCTAATCCCCCCACCACGTAGGGACGCGGATTAACGAACCAGCCATGAATAACCAAGCGGCTTTTCAGTGGATCGCGCGTACCCTTTACTTCGCTGACTCCGTGGGGAAACCGGGGGTCAAATAAAGTCAGCTGATTCATGTTTGAAGGAATCCGATCGACAAAACTATCGTATTCGTATTGTTTTGATTCATTAAAATCGGACCAGTAATCCAAAGTTTTAGGTTTCAAGATTAAGGTTTCCCCGCCCCGGAAAACTTTTTGATTCGGGGTCAGCGAATAGACAAAGGCCCACGGTCCATGCGGAACATCCGAATGTAAATTCTGATAGCATCCATCGACGTAGTAAGAAAGCCATGGTGGAGAAATATCATGACAGCCTAAATTTTCCCGTCCCCATTGTACCAAGTGCGAGTGAAAATCTTGGTACACTTTTTTTTGAAAATAATAAAAAGCTGGAGTACGAATCAGGTGATATTGATCTTCGTCGTACCAAAAATCCCAAACAAACCGTTTTTGATGAGTGGACTTAGGGTTCTTAAAATAAGCTTCAAATTCTTTTCGTAACTTTTGATAGTCTTTGTAGAATGAGGGCTTAACTAAAAAGTGATTCATCGTTAGGCTAGAATAACTTTTTGAGAAATCCGCCCGAAAAGACTTTCGCCGGCGGCATTTCTCATTTCGATTTCGATCGTGTCGTTCGGTTTCATAAAAGGCGTCTTGGGCGCCCCATCATTAATTTGTTCTAAAGTTCTTTTCTCGGCCAGGCAACTTGAACCCATCGAAGTATCTTCGTTCGCGACGGTGCCGCTACCGATCAATGTGCCGGCTGCTAAATCGCGCGTTCGGGCGGCGTGCGCGATTAAATCACCAAAATGAAAGTGCATTTCTTTCGCGTTAGCCTTGCCGAAAAAATTTCCGTTGTAACGAACATCTAACGGTAAGTGGACTCGCCCGTTTTTCCAGGCGTCGCCTAGCTCGTCTGGAGTTAACGCCACGTAAGATAAAGCTTTGTTCGGCTTACTTTGAAAAAAACCAAAGCCTTGCGCCAGTTCTTCCGGAATGAGACCACGAAGGGACACGTCATTAATTAAAACAAGTAATCTAATGTGGTCTAACGCTTGTTCGGGTTTAACTCCCATCGGAACGTGATCCACGATAACGCCGACCTCTGCTTCGAAGTCGGTCCCGTGCTTGAAATCAACCTGCGGAATATTATCCGTAGGAGCTAAGAAGCGGCCGCTTTCGGCCTGGTACATCAAAGGCACCGTCATTAACGTTTCGGGTAAGGCCGCATTCCTTGCTTTGCGCACAAGCTTAATGTGATGAATAAAGGCCGAACCGTCAGCGAAGAGCCAGGTTCGGGGTAAGGCCGAATGAAATATTTTTTCGTCAGTCACTTTTTCCGAATTCGAAAGCGAATTCGCATTCAGATCATCAGAAAGTTTTTTTAATTGAAATTCAACTTTTGGCCAGTTCTCGATAGCTTCGCGCAGCGATCGTGAAATAGATGAAGCGCGCGCAAAAGATTTTAGATCTTTTGAAATAACAACCAGTTCTCCGTCTAAAGACTCAGAGGATTTGAGGGTGGCAAGCTTCATCTCTAACCTCAGTCAAAAGTGAAAAGTAGATTTGCACCAACCGCGCGCGAATCTTTAATTCCTTTAGCCACTTCGCCGGGAACGGATTCGAAGAATACGTTGGCTCCAAAATTCGGCAGAAACTTAAACTGAGCTCCCACGGTGATCGGAACGACCGTGCTTTTGGCGTCGGTGACCTTTTCGTCTCCCATTTTTACCGCGATCGAGGGACCCACGTAAATTCCCGCGTAGTCTTCAAATTTAAACATGAAAAACGCTGGTATTTCAAAGTAAGTAATTTTGGCCTTCGTGGTTGTCTTGAATCCCAAATTATCAACTTCATAGGTGTACGGTCGTTCAGAGTAAAACATACCGGTTTTCAAACCGAAGCTCGTTGCAAAATTAAACACTGTCGAAACGCCTAGTTGAAAGCCGATTTCCTGTTTTCCCGATACCGCCGCCGAATTATAATCTGCCGAATTCCACTTAAATCCCACTTCAACCGCAGGCATCGAGTAAGAAACGTTTGGAGACTGGGCCATCGCCGTCGTCGAAAGAACCGTTGATAAAGCTAATAAACCTAGTGCGAAAAATTTTTTCATTGGCACTCCTTTTTCTAAAATCAGAGCCTAGCAAGTCTTAACCTAGTTGCCTAGTAGACCCTGCGCAGCAAGGTGTGCCGTATTTTAAAAAGCGTTCAATTGATTTTAAATTCTTTTCGCTGACTTAACAAAGGCATTGCAATAACGAACACTCCCGCAACGTAGACCCATCCCATCATGGTCATCGCGGTGCTTGCACCTTGCAGATCGATCGTTTTTCCGAGGATGGGACCGAACACGATGAATAAGGCGCGCATCCCTAAGCTTCCGACCGAGTTCGTGGTCGCGCGCATTTCTGGCGGCACCCGACTGTTGATCGCATCCTGAAAAATCACTTGATTCAAACCGCGACAAAGCGGAAATGCGATCAGAAATCCTAATGCTAAAAGTCCTCCGGTTAAACCCATTCCTAAATACCCGATGATTGGTAATATCGCGATGACTACCAAAACTTTAACCGGACCCAACTTTTCTTCGATGTTGTGCGCAAAACGACTAACCAGCGCTACGATAAAGCTATTCGCCGCCCAAAGATACCCGAACATATAAACCGGTATTCCCTTTTCCTTCCAAAATGGTTGCAACGACCAGACGGCGCAGTAAGTTGCGAAACCGTAAAAGATAAAATTAAAAATGAGAAAAGTTAGAAACCACGAATGCCCGAATAAGGCTTTTTTGATTTGAATTAAATTATGAATATGCGATTCACGCGGAAGTCTTTTTTCTTCAGGCTCAAAGACAGTTAAGGCAATGCAAAATGGAATGCAGGCGACCACTGCGGTCACGTAAGCGGGTAAATTTAAACTAATTAAAGCTAATGCCCCACCGAATAGGGAGGCAACGCCTTCACCCATCGTATTTGCGGTCATTCGCCTTCCCAAATACTGAGCGGTCCGGGTATTCAGTTTTAATTTTTCTAACGTGCTGTACAGAATCGCGATGTCGCAACCAGACTGAAAGCTAAGGCCAATTGCCAATATAATTTCGTACACAACGAAATGGGCGAATGTTTCGCCGAACCAAAGAATTTGAAACCCCAGTGCCGAGATAAAACTACCGATTAACATCATTTTCTTTCGCCCCAATAAATCGGCGGCGTATCCGGCCGGTAGGTCGAATGCGATCAACGTAAATCCGAAAATTCCCTGCAGCAAAAATATTTCTTGAAGGGACAATCCCTTACCTTGCCAGTAAGGAATGATGATGGGGATCAAAACGTAAAACGTTTGAAAAAAAGAGTACGCATTTAATTTGAATAAATTTTTCTCGTAAGCCTGCACCTACTAAGAGTAGTCCAGAACACCCCGAATAAGGAATTAGAATTTTCTTTCGATGGTATAAGTAAGACCTTAGATCCAGAATGGAACTAGACTGCCTAGGTTGACGGCGCATTTAATTGAACCTACTTTTTAAGAACAAAATTTTTAGAAAGGATTTTGAATGAAAAACGCAATCGTCCTGACTCTGACCTTTTTTTCGATCTTCGCTTCTGCCGCCGACATGATGAAAATGAATTACAAAAATGAAGAGCTACCCGTCATCATTGAAAATTATTCGAAAGCTTCTGGCCAAAAATTTATTCTCGATCCTACCGTACGTGGGAAGGTAACCCTTTTGAATCCGGGTGAAGTGACTCTGGTAGAAGCATTCAACCAGCTTTCTGAAGCGCTGGCTTTAAACGGTTTCGCGATCGTCTCTAACGGTGATGTTATGACCGTACGTAACGCCCGTTCCGCGCAGCGAGATAATATCGAAGTGTTCACGGTCGTCCCTCCCGCAAAGCCACAAAAAATGGTCACATGGATTGTAAATCTTAAATACGTATCAGCCATGAGTGTTCAAAATGAACTCAGAATGTTGAGTTCATCTTATGGAGAAATAAGCGCGTTAAGTGGTACGAATCAGATCTTCGTGTCCGACTGGACAGGTAACATTCAAAGAATTTCTGAAATGATAAAGAAATTTGATGTTCCTGCGGATCCCTTACTAAAAAAAATTGTGGAACAAGGAAGAAAAGAAATGACGGAACGTCGTGACGAATTTAAAAAAGTCCGCGCCGAAAAACCTCCAAAGCCTCCGCATGAAAAACCGGAAATGACCGACAACTAAAACGGCTAGACTTTTTCAGATTTTTAATTCAGCGTAATGAGATGGCGCAATTAAAACTTTATAATTATTTTCGCAGTTCGACTTCCTACCGGGTTCGTATCGCTCTAAACCTGAAAAATTTAGACTATGAATACCGGTCGGTTCATCTGATCAACAATGGCGGCGAACAAAATCTTCCTGAATACCGTCAGATAAATCCGGTTGGGGGTCTACCGACCCTCGCCGATGGTGAAAAGCTAATTTCGCAGTCTTTCGCGATCATCGAATACCTTGATGACGCTTTTCCCCAAAGTTATCAACTGCTTCCTCAAGATCCCTATCTGAAGGCGAAAGTACGTCAGGTTTGCGAAAATATTAACTCGGATGTGCATCCGTACCAGAATCTTAAATTAATGAACTATTTAGAAAAAAAACATCATTTCACCGGTGACCAAAAAACCGAATGGGCGCAAAAATGGATCCACGATGGCCTTAGCGCAACGGATAAAATAGTATCGACCTCATTTAGTACGTACGCATTTGGCGACCAGGTGACGGCGGCAGACTTATTTATCGTGCCGCAGCTGTTCTCTGCCAACCGACTTAAGGTCGATATTTCTGCCTATCCAACGTTAGTCAAAATCAATGAAAATTGTTTGAAGCTTGAGGCTTTTAAAAAAGCCCACCCTTCACTGCAACCGGACGCGACGCCCTAGCTTCGGCCGATAAAAAGAAAACTCCATTTATCAACGACGGGTACGAATACGAAAACCAACATACTGATATTGGTCCACATGAAAAAGGCGAACCAACGTTCTTTGGCCTCGCTCTTATAAAGCCGAAAAAATTCTTTCAATAACATGAATGCGAACGGAAAAATAAACGCGGCATAGACCCAACTTGTATTCAGAAAAAACGGCGACGCGATTGCGACCCCGGCATAGGTAAAAGTATAAAGGCCTATGTGAAATAAAGTTTTATGGACCCCTAAAGCGGTTGGTAATGTCGGAATATTTCCCAGCCGGTAATCTTCTTTGTATTTTATCGCTAAGGTCCAAAAATGCGGCATTTGCCAGAGGAACATAATCAAAAATAAGTAAACCGAGTCGGAATTAAAAACATTTGGGTTATTAACTGCGTAGCCAATCGTTATAGGTAAAGCCCCCGGGATCGCCCCGGGAACCGCGGCGAAAATCCATTTTGGTTTCCAGTACAAAGTGTAAAGGCCGTTGTACAAAAGTACCGAGACCATCGAAATGATGGCGGCCTCGGTTGACTGCCACCAAAGGATACCGATTCCAAGAAATAGAAGCACGGCCGCGATGGCTAACCCGATTGCGGGCTTAAGACGTCCGTCAGCGATGGGTCGATTTGCGGTGCGGGGCATTTTTTGATCAAGCTTATATTCTTGAACCTGATTCAGGGCTAAACTTCCCGAACTCAGGAAGTATAGGCCTAGTAAGAATGTGAGAAGGTGTAAAAAACTAAAGGTTTTCTCAATTTGAAAACCCGTCGCGTATCCCGCAAGGCCCGCAAGCAGAACAAATATCACGATGCCAAACTTCGTCAGGCTGGAATACGCTTTTAACACTATAGAACGCTTGTCTGCGCAACTCGAGTGTAGATATCAAGCATGCAAATTCCGAATAAAAGAGCCAAGAAAATAAATCCCGTGGCGAAGATCATTCGGTTTGAAGGAACATCATATTTTAAGTGCATGAAGAATGCTAAAACCAAGTAAGCCTTCACGGTCGCGATAGAGAATGCGATCAAAGGTGCAAACGTTTCGAAGTGTTCGCGTAGTACGTGCGCGCCGACGGTTAAGAAGGTTAGTAAAAATAAAGCCCCACCCACTTTTAAATAAGTGCTCATGGGTGTGATGTGATGTTGCTGGTGACTGTGTTCTTGACTGTGCTCGTGACTTTGTGCCATCGCGTGTCTCCCTCGAAAAATTGCGGTTTAACCGACTAAGTAAAGTAATGGAAATAAAAAGATCCAAATTAAATCGACGATATGCCAAAAAATTCCAACACCTTCAATCGGTGTGTAATATCGCGGGTTGAATTCGCCACGAATATTTTTGATCATAACCCAAGTAATTAAACCCAT
>CAXSEH010000065.1:0-14635 GCA_964236345.1 uncultured Bdellovibrionales bacterium | reverse complement strand
AAATGCGGCTATCAATTGAAACTGCCATTTCATTATACTAATCAATTGTAAGCTGACTGAGAAGATCCAGTTGGTCCAAAACTTTACCTGAGCCCATTACGACACACGTAAGGGGGTCTTCGGCGATCGAAACTGGTAAACCCGTTCTTTCACGAAGAAGAACGTCTAGGTTCGCCAGTAAAGCCCCGCCGCCAGTCAAAACGATTCCGTTATCGACGATATCGGAAGCCAGTTCAGGTGGAGTTTTCTCAAGCGCCGTTCGTACCGCATCGACGACTTCGGATAATGGGTCCATCAATGCATCGTTTATTTGGGTGCTTGTAATTTCGATTGTTTTCGGAGCTCCTGCGACCAGATCCCGACCTTTGACTTCCATCGTTTTTTCTTGCTCAAAGGGATAGGCATTTCCAATTTTTAACTTTATTGATTCGGCCGTTCGTTCACCGATCAGTAAGTTAAATTGACGACGAACGTAGTTAACAATGGCTTCGTCAAATTTATCGCCAGCAACTTTAATTGATTTACAATAAACGATTCCGCCCAACGAGATAACGGCGACACCCGTCGTACCGCCTCCCATGTCCACGACCATATTTCCCGAAGGCTCGGTGATCGGTAAACCCGCGCCTATAGCTGCCGCCATAGGCTCTTCGATTAAATGAACTTCGCGGGCTCCGGCTGACTGAGCCGCTTCTTTAACGGCTCGTTTTTCAACTTGGGTAATACCGAATGGAACACATATGATAATGCGCGGACGAACTAAGGCCTTCTTTTCGCCCATCGCTTTTTGGATAAAGTATTTAAGCATCGATGAAGTCACTTCGAAATCGGCGATGACGCCATCCTTAATTGGTCGGATAGCAACGATACTTCCGGGTGTACGGCCCAGCATCTCTTTGGCTTCTTTACCAACGGCCAGCACGCGATTCTGCATACCACGATAGTTTTTTTGAACCGCGACCACCGAGGGTTCATCCAATATGATTCCTCGACCTTTGACGTAGACCAAAGTATTCGCAGTACCTAAGTCGATGGCGATATCATTAGAAAAATAATCTGTAAATTTGTCGAAAAAGATCATAATTGAATTTCACATCCTGCAAAAAAAATCGAGTTAAGACCTGCTTCATGCAAATCTTAGTGATCGGTGCTTTCACAGTTTAAAAATTATAAAAAAAGGAGTCAATGCAGATATTTAACGCGAGCCGACAGATTTGTCGGCTCTGACGAGAGTCTTCATTACTGCGGCCCACAAGTTAAGCTAACTTTAGCTAGACCATCGGTTGCGAGCAAAGTTGTTGTCGCATTTAAATTGGCAGTCGTTTCAACCATCGTTAGGTTATCGAAACGATTATCAGGTGCGGCGACGCCATATGACTGAAAAGTTATGGCGGCAGAGGCCGTACCTACGCCAGTCACCGCCGCGGTCAAATGATTTGCCAATGTGATCATTCCGTTAACCATTAACGAACTATACGGAATTGAAATTCGAACTTCTTCTTTTCGTGATTTAAAGCTTTCAATTTCGTAAAGATTTGAAGATCCAACACATACGTATTGCGTAAAGATGTTTGTTAAGGCCGTATTTTTTCTAAAATTTCCAGAAGTACCCGTGCACGAAACATTCAAACTAATTGAACCGTCGTCGTTTGACACATTAATGCCAACGCGATCACCACCAAAACCAGATTGAGTAACAACTAAAGGACCGTCGAAGCCTTTGCTTGACAGTGTCAGCATGTCGGCTCTAGCGCCAAATCCTGCAGACGAATAACTTAAGTTAACTGAACCAAATTTCGAAAGCCCACTTAATTTGTTAATAAATTTAGAAAAACCATTTCCTCCGCCCAAAAGGTTTACGGAAGATGGGTATTGCCCACCAATTGGAAAGCTTCCAGATGCACTTCCCAAATTGTAATTTCCGCGGTAGCCAGAAATTTCGCACTGAACTGTTTTAGCACCTGCAGTCAAAGTCTGGGGATAGCCAAGCTGAGAGGTTGGTAACACGCCAGCGCAATACTGGGTACTCACCTGTTGGGTAATGGTTGATATGTTTTGGCAATGTGGACCCGACCTTGAAAAATTTTGGACCTGAGTTAATTGAGAACAGAGGGTTGCAATATCCTTGTAAGTTAACTGACTTCCGCACGTGCCACCCGTTAAGTTTCCACAGAGAACCGTTCCGTTGTTGAAATCACAATAAGTTGCTTGGTCGTTTCCAAGAATCCGGCTTTGCGGTCCCGGAACTAACGCCACTTGTTGTCCGCCGCCGCCGGCACCACCGCCGCCATCGCCACCCTTATTACATGCGGAAAGCACCACGAATGTAGCTAATAAGAAAGTATTTGTAAGAGCTTGCTTCATATAATCTCCTTTGAATCAACGATCACTAACCAGGGCCAACCCTTCTAAAAGCATATTCAAGGCCACCTCTATTAAAGACTGAATCATTCTGAGACGGAAACCGGTGAATAAGCTTTAAACACTGTTCAGAAATTGTTTCAAATGAGCGGGTATTCACTAAGTAAATCAGGACTTTAATCCGATAAGAACGAAGATGGATTCGATTTACCGGCTTCTATCAACTTTATTCGATATCGCGGGAGCAGTGCTGTTCGTGATTATTAAATCTCTGCAGTATCGTCGCAGAGTCATGGCTCGCAATGAACTTCTCAAATTACAGGCCCGTGTTTCAACCTTAAGAATCGCGCTCAAGTCGAAAGTTAAAAAACGTTCTAACTCATTCAGAAGCTACTTTCCAAAGGCAATTCCACCCAATGGGCAGATCGATGGCGAATTGAATGCATTAGGCGAAATTCGTTTTGAATCCGGGGCTGACTTCCAACGTTACTTTGAAATGATCAAAAAAATTCATTTAACTTTAGCCGAATTGCCTAAAACTTTTGAAAGCCCCATCGAAGGATTTAGAACGGGCGATGAACAAACAGCTTTGTACATAGCAAAAGTGATCAAAGAGATGAAAGAATCTACGCAGGTCTTTAACTTGAAGGCAGAATCTTTTAATAAGTTAAATCCACAGAAAAGAATAGCGACGTTGGACCCAATGACCTTCGACGCCATGGCCGAAATTGAAGGCTTACTTCAAATTGAAGAAAAGCTTGATGCAAAAATATTGGCTGATACAAAATCTGAAGCCGCTTAAACAGGCTAGTTTGCGCGAGTCCATTCTTCGGTTCGACCAAATAAAGATATCCCAACGTAGCCCCTAAGTTTTAACTTATTTTCTGCCTCGGATTGTATCCAACCCTGATAAGTTTTGCCAGACTTCGCGTCATAGATTTTTCCACCGCTCCATTTGCCGCCGGATGGTTCTTTTTTAAATCCCGTTAATAAAACTAATCCTAGTATCGGGCGGGCTTTTAGATCGTCATCTGGATTATTAATATCTAGTTTTGGGGACCCCGATTTATCATTAGGCTCTTTCAACCAAATGATTTTACCTTCAAGCTCGTCACCCTTTTGCGAAATTTCAATCTTCGCATCCCCAGACGAAACCAGCCATACGCCCAATGGCGACACGCCCGGCTCGAATGCATGGGCATTCATTTGGAACAAAAATAATACGTTAAATAAAAAAATTCTCATGATGTCTGATCTTTCTTTTCCGTGTGATTTGCACGTTTTGCGAAAATATAGGTGTCTCTAAATTGCCCATTTTCCATCACTTCGTCTTTCAAGATTCCTTCTAAAGCATAATTATTACGTAACGCAACGAGCGCGGACTTTTCGTTTCGGTTTGAACATCTGATTTCGATTCGATGAAAACCAATTTTAAAACATTCGGTCTCCAAAATTTTGACCGCTTCCGAAACTAATCCTTGGTGTTCAAATTTTTTCACAATCCAGTAGCCTAATTCACAGCGTGAGTTGCGCCAGTCAATGGAGTGAACCCCAATGTTTCCAATGAATTTCTGGTCTGATAAAGAATAAATACCAAAATCAAATAAGGCTTTTTGATTCCATGATTCGGTTGTCATTTTAATGTAATTGAGTTGATCCTGAACGCTATTAATTTTAGAGGGCCAGGGTAAAAACTCGGCCAGCTGGTTTCGGTTTTCATCAATGATCTGAAACATTTCTTCCGCGTTAGACTGCTCATTTTTGCATAAGCAAATCCGAGCTCCCATCAGCTTTTCGGAAAAATTTTTAATCGCGGTCATCGTCGACTACCCGTTGCAATAGCTTTTGAATTCATTTTAATATACCCTAGCACCTTATTTTAAAAAGAGAGCACGGAATTATCAATGTCGAAAATTATTTTCTGTTTTATTTATTTACTGGGAATCTTCGCCGCCGCAGACGAGCTTGCTTCTGGCGACAAAACCGCCAGCGCATACATCGATTATAAGCGGGTTTTCTTAGACATTCCGAAGACTTCGCTGATCAGTTTAGACCGCGCATTTTCGAAAGAAGCGATTCCCGAATGGACGGCGATCATAGGATCTACCGCGATTCTTTACCATAATGATGAGGTGATTCTTCGCGATGTTCAATCTTCGGGTACGAACTTAGGAGTCGGGAATGAAGATCACACTAAATCAATTTGGTCGGTGGGGGACATTGACATTCTTCGTTTGCCAACGGACTGGGGATCATTCATGTATTTCCTGGGCGATGGCTGGCTTCATGGTGGAATTGCCGCCGGCTTTTTGTACAACGGGTATTCGAATCAAAACTCCAGAACTTACAACACGGGACTGCAACTCGTTCACGGGATGGTCGTCTCGACGATGTTTAACCAATTTTTGAAACGTTCTTTTGGTCGTGAAAGCCCGTACGTCAAATCCGAACCGTCTGGCCGCTGGAGCCCCTACGCTAGCATACCCGAATATCAAGCGCACACTTCAAGATACGACGGAATGCCCAGCGGACACGTCATGACAACGACGATGGTGTTCACCATCATTAACGAAAACTATCCGGAATATTCTAACTATATCGTCCCGCTTGGCGTGACCTGGACATCGGTGCTTGCCTGGGAGATGATAAACAATGGCGTTCACTGGGCGGCCGATTATCCACTGGGAATCGCGATGGGTTTTGTTTTCGGAAAAGCCGCGACCAAATTAGGAAAATCAAAAGAAGAATCCAAACTTCAAGCGAAAGATAACTGGATGATCATGCCGACCTCCCAACAGGACGTTAGCGGTTTAACATTTCTGTACTCTTACTAATTCTTGGCCTGTCATATTCTTCGGCAAAACGAATTTGGCGTTCCACCATGGTATCGAAAACTTTGAGCAAGATGTCGTGCGGTCTTGCGCTGGCGTCGAACGCTAAATGGTCGGAAGCTATGTCGATGAACTGATGGATGGCTTCGATCGTTGAGAGGCAATGCGCTTCTGGCTGTTTGCGCACTCGAAAGTTCGATTTGGCTTTCGGTGTAAAACAGACTTTTTGAAGGTTTTGCAAATTTTGACTTTGCCGCATCATTTGACGAGCGGTGGCCCAGGTTCCGTCAATGACGAAAACGGTTAATTTTTTGTCTTTTGGAAAAATTTTTCGTTGGGAATCAATATTAACTTCGGACAAATTGATTGAAGATGGACTCGGGTACAAAATTACGCAGTGGTTATTTGCATCTTCTAGCAATGCATTTACCCTTAGATTTTTTGAATAATCTTGGCCTCGTATTAGCGAAGATTTTTCTAAAATTAAATGCGACATGCGACCCGTGGCAATTCGACGCTGAAATTCAATAGGATGAATCAGAATGACGAATTGAACCCCGGGATCAAATTTTTGAATCGTTGAGCAATAGCAACTAAACTCTGGATTCATACAGGCCAAGCACAAGTTGCGGTACTGGGGCCTTTCGGATTCGTGAAGTTTTTTGGCTTCCAGGTAGTCCTGCAAACCAATTTTTTTATCAAAATTCATAGTTGAGTATTATTTTATGTGCTTAGAATAGGTTGTGAACAAAAAAGCACTGATCGTTCAAATAACTAGACAGATTGCCGAAGAATTGGCCGCCATCACCCAGGCCGCGAAGAATACCTACGATATCGCAACTCACGAAGATAATAAGGCCGAAAACAAATACGATACCCGCGGACTTGAGGCTTCCTACTTAGCCAGAGCCCAAGCAAAAAGGGTGAATGAAATGATGGACGTTTTAGCCATCTTCGAAAACTTACCCATCAAAGAATTCACGGAAGAAAGTGCCGTTGCCACAACCGCGCTTGTCGAAGTGAGCCTGAAGGAAAAGTTAAGCTTTGTTTTGATTATGCCCAAAGGCGGCGGACAAAGTATCGTGTTTGAAGGAAAGCCCGTGCAAGTCATCACCGCCGAAAGCCCCCTGGGGCGTGCCTTGATCGGTCGCCACGTGGGTGACCTCGTTGAACTTGAAGCCGGCCAGATGAGGCGCCAGTATGAAATATTGTCTCTCTGTTAAGGGTCAACTTGAAATTTCTAACAAAATAAAGTACTTATCTGCTCTCAACAAGTAGGTAAAGATGATCAGTACGGCCAATGTCAGCCTTCGTTTCGGCGGACGCAAATTATTCGAAGATGTTAATGTTAAGTTCACCCCGGGAAATTGTTACGGGCTCATCGGAGCAAATGGCGCCGGTAAATCAACGTTTCTAAAAATCCTATCTAAAGAAATCGAACCCAACACCGGCGAAGTCATCATGCCGGGCGATAAGCGCCTTTCGGTCTTAAAGCAGGATCACTACGCTTTTGACGAAGTCACCGTTCTAAAGACGGTCCTTATGGGAAACCAAAAACTTTTTAAAATCATGGAAGAAAAAGAAGCCCTTTACGCTAATCCTAATTTTTCTGACGCCGATGGCGAGCGGGCTTCAGAACTTGAAATGCAATTCGCAGAAATGAATGGTTGGGAGTCTGAAGCCGAAGCTTCAACGATGCTGGCCGGTTTAGGAATCGAAGAGAATCAACACCAAAAATTGATGAAAGAACTTTCGGGCGGCGAAAAAGTAAAAGTACTTTTGGCGCAATCCTTGTTTGGCCAACCCGACATTCTTTTACTGGATGAGCCTACGAATCACTTAGATATTTACGCAATTCAATGGCTTGAAGAATTTTTATTTAATTTCAAGAATACCGTCATCGTGGTATCGCATGACCGTTACTTTTTAAATAAAGTCTGTACGCACATCGCCGATATCGATTTCGGTAAAGTTTCAACTTATACCGGAAATTACGACTTTTGGTTACAAGCCAGCGAATTAAGCCAACGACTGATGTCCGACCAAAATAAGAAAAGTTCCGACAAGGCCGATGACCTGAAGGCATTCATCGCGCGTTTTAGCGCGAACGCTTCGAAATCAAAGCAGGCTTCGTCACGACAAAAACAACTCGAGAAACTAACTTTCACCGACATGCCGGTCTCTTCACGAAAACGACCTTTCGTGGGTTTCGAATCTTTGCGAGAAGCCGGACAAGACATATTAACGGTCGATGGAATCTCTAAAAAATTCGAGGGCGAGGTTCTTCTTAAGAACGTAAGCTTCTCATTAAAAAAATCAGACAAAGTTATTCTGCTAGGTCGCAGCGATCGCGCAAAGACGGCGCTTTTAGATATTCTAGCGGGCGAAGAGAAAGCCGATTCGGGAAAAGTTGCTTGGGGCATTACCACGACGCAAAGTTATTTTCCGGCCGATAACACCAAGTACTTTGATTCCGATCCGATGAGCCTGGTCAATTGGTTGCGCCAATATTCAAAATTAAAAGAAGAAACTTTCATCCGCGGCTTTTTAGGTAAAATGCTTTTCGGCGGTGATGAAGCCATGAAAATGTCGAACGTTTTATCAGGTGGAGAAAAAGTTCGCTGTATGTTAGCGAAGATGATGTTGTCAGGAGCGAACGTTCTATTACTTGATGGCCCGACAAACCACTTGGATTTGGAAAGCATCACCTCGGTGAACGAAGGCATTCAGCGCTTCAAGGGCACCGTCATCTTTACGTGTCATGACCACGAATTTATTCAAACAGTTGCAAATCGAATTATTGAAATTGGACCCGATGGTACCATCTTAGATGATCGGTACGCGACGTACGAAGAGTACATCGCGCTTCGCAAACCGAAGCACTAGAAAAAGCTTTTGCACGTAACTGATGGTTGATTCGCCGTACGAAGTCGACGCGATAATTCCCCGAAGGCCGTACTCATATTCGCACGGTTTTCACCGCCGGGTTGTGAGATCAAAAAGTCTTCGGTTTTTGCAAAACGCAATTCTTCGAGGCTTAGAGGATGATAAAAATCCACGAAGTACGCTAAATTCAAAGCCAGCGAATAATTTTCCTTAACGTAAGAGGGAAGCCTTTTTTCTTGTCTTAATTTAAAAATCCAATTGCTAGTTTTTATCAGTTCGCCGCCCGCCCTAAGTTCTTGTTGGCGAGAGAAACTGGTGTCGTACCAATCAAAAATAGCGATAACCGTTTCGAGCTTCTGCTGAAGAACAATATCAGAACTAAAATTCTTAAGTTTCTCTTCCGTTATTCATTGATCTCTATGGTTTATATCATCAATGGCGTGACGAAGAACTTTTTTATAAATCGTGACCGCATTTTCCGGCATGTTGCGAGGAGGATTTCTAAAATTAAATCCCTGTAAAAGGGCGAGGGCATCGATTGATTTCTGAATGATCGGATCGTTCTTACCGGCGTCATGCGCGAGAAAAACTTCAAGCGCACCCTCTCGCTGTTCGAGAATTTGTTTTAGTTCAGGAAAACTAACCCGACTTCGGCTGAATTTGTGAAACCAGGTGAAAAGCTGAGAAAGTCGAGCGCGGTGGGCGTAGGTGCGTGCTTGGAATAATGTTCCATCGACCGGGGTCTGAAGATCATCTTGCTTGATTGGATTGAGTGTCGATAATTTTAGAAGCTGCGCATATTCGTCATCGGTGACGGATGGCTGAAACGCCTCAGAATGAGACGTCGAGGTAGTCACCATGAACACGAAGAAGATGAATAAAAAGCTGCGATAAAAAGCGTGGCTCATGAAAGGTGACTAAGCAACGCAAGTGCCATGTAACGACAAATTAAGCCTAATCAGCCGATCCAACTTGTTCGTAAATCCGTTCCAAAACGTCTTTCCAATGCAAAAGCATCTGTTTCTTCAAACGTAAATCCTTTAGCTTTTCATGCTGAAACCCAAACATTGTTTTGCCATTCGGTCGCCCGTGACAAATGACTTGTACGACCGTGTGTTTTTCCCAATCACTGTCTTGCCAAGTGAGCCTGATTCTTTCCGGAGCTTTCAAAGTTCTGATCTCGCCGAAAATTCCTCCGTCGGATTCGAACTGTTGATTGGGTGCGAACTTGATTGGAACGATGGGTTTGAGCCAAAGTTGCTGCCCATCGGAAGAGATTAAAAACTTCCAAAGTTTTTTTTGTTCAATCGAAAGAGTTTTTGTTGCGACTGTTGCATATTCACCTTTGTTGTTGCGTCCCTCAATTTTACGACCGATGTGGATTTCATAAGAACTCGAGACAATCTGGCGCCACCATAAACTGAGTTTATATTTTTTTGCGAGGTGTGAGACGATTTCTTTGTGCGTAAGATTCATTGCGCCGGCCAAGTCTAAAATGGAGATCTATTGATCCCAGTTCTTGCCGGTATTTTTGGCGACTGATTTTGATGAAACCTTATTTAAAATGCTAATTTTTTCCATAAGCTCCCAAAACGAAAAAACCCAGCTCTTTCGAACTGGGTTTTATTAGAAAATAAATTTTCTGTTAGCAACTAGTAACGGTTACGTCCGCCGCCGCCGCCGCCGCCACCACCACCGAAGCCACCACCACGGCTGTTATTGTCACGAGGAGCCATTGGCTTCGCTTCATTAACAGTCATCGCGCGTCCACCGAAATCGGCGCCGTTGTATTTGCTGATTGCAGATTGTGCTTCAGAATCTGAAGACATTTCTACGAATGCAAAACCTTTGCTGCGTCCAGTTTCACGATCAGTGATGATCTTAACTGAATCAACAGTTCCGCAAGATGCGAATGTTTCGTTTAAGTTTTCTTCTGTTGCTGAAAATGGTAAATTTCCAACGTATAATTTCTTACCCATTATAACCTCCTAAAGGCTGGGAGCCGCTTCGGAGGACAGGGCATTATGCACTAAGACTCGAAACTAGCGATTACTCTTCTAAAAACGAAGATATCCTAAGGTTTCTAAAATAGCTACCAGATTTTTTGGGCCCCGTGCGAATGGGGCTCAATATAAGCGGTAACCACAAAATTGTTGAAAAAATTGGGCTAAAGCTTAGGTCGATGGTCCCTCAGACGACCCTTTACGGGGGTTCCCTGCAAAATTTTTTTAACAGATCTTGATTTGCAGCTCTTGACAAGTTGATTTGCCAATTTTGGTTCCGCGAGGAATTTGTCTTCATTACCCATTTGATATATCCTAAACGGCAATGCCCGGAAGTATATTCACATGAAACATTTAGTCGGCAAAAAAATATTGGTCGTCGACGACGAAGAGCTGTTGAGAGAAATCTTGATTGAAGATCTAACTGAAAACGGGGCCGACGTCAGTGGCGCCGCCAATGGAACCGTTGCGATCGATATGGTTAAGTCACAAACTTTTGACGCCGTTATTACCGATGCCCGTATGCCAGGTGGCAATGGGGTCGTACTTATTCGAGCTATTAATGAATATTTTAAAGAAAAGCGAAGACCCCAGGTTTTCATTTGCTCGGGATACAACGATATCGCAAGTAGTGACATCGAATCGATGAATGTCACCCACACTTTTAACAAGCCTTTTAATAGGGAAGAATTCATCAACGTCATTACCGAGAAACTCGGTTCTTAGTATTAGAAAGTTAGTTCGGCGTGCTCCACAAAGAGCGGTCTTTGACGAGTTTGCTGAGGATGACGTTTGCGGGCATTCCGCTGCCGGTAAATTTAGATGTCTGGTAGGACCCGTTACGAACTTTTTCCGAAATAACATCCACATCAATGACTGAATTAAAATTCATCTGAACGGCCCGGAAAGCCATCCGCATGACGACCTCGTCGGGATCTGTACATTCTTTTATTTTAAAAGGAATTTGATCGCGTTTTACGGAGCGAGTCTCCTTCGCCTGCGACTTGGTAAATATCATGATCTCTTTTGCTTTTTCCATCGTTGCTTTATATTGCGCTAAGGGACCTTGAATTTTTTCGTTGTAACAGGATAAGCAATAGGCCAAGTGAGTCAGTTCTTCAGGAACCTTTTTTAAGAATGAAAAAGTACCCTCATCCATGAACTCCGCACAACCTTTACAGACGATGCAAGCACAAAGGCCGCATTGGATTTGAGACTTGGGCTTTTGGCAGATTGAGCATGAGGTGATTTCCATACGGACTAAATAGCATAACGACCCGACTTACCGAAGGAGAAAGGTCTTATTGAAAATAATGCAAAGTGGCGATTTGTGTAAACGCATCACCTTGGTGGGCCTAGATCGATATGTGTTTGGCGATCGTCATCGTTTAAGACTTGGGCTAACTGAGCAACCCCTTGTTGCGAAACGCTTATCAGGGTTTTGTCATCTTGGCGGACTTTGAATTGCTCGCGGATCATGACTTCATCATGAACCCGAAATCGTTCGATGATTCGAACAGCTTTTTCTTTGGCAATTCCCATGGATAGTAAGAGCTCTTTGGTGAAGTTGACGCTGCTATCGAAAGTTTCGCGTTTGATATTTTCGATTCCCATTTCCATCAGTGAAAAAGCGTGGCCCCGATTTCGGGCTCGGGCGAAAATTTTAAGATTCGGAAAGTTTTCTTTAACGAGTTCTGCGGTTTTTACGAAAGTTCGACGTCATCTATGGCTAAAATAAAATATTTCGCGTAGGCGGCTCCGGCCATTTCTAGAATTCCTTTTCGTGAGGCGTCGCCGTAGTAGCATTGATTACCGAAGTTTCGAACCAAATCGACCTGCTTAGAATCGTGATCGATTGCGACGAAGGCGATGCCTTGCGCCTTCAACACTCGTCCAAAGGTTTGTCCGAAACGTCCAAAACCGGCAATGATCACTTCGGGTCTTTCGTCTTTTATTTCGTCATATTCAGGAATTTCTTTTTTAGCCTTGGCAAAAACTTGGTTCAGCATCGAAACCAGAGGATTCAGCGCCATCGAAAGGGTTATTACGACGGTCAAATATTCTATGACCGAATTATCCACGAGGCCCATCGCCCCGACTGTACCGAAAATAACAAATGCAAATTCCCCGCCTTGCGCGATCGCCAGGGCCATCATTTTTGAATTTTGGTGGTTCATTTTAGAAATACGGCCTACCCCATAAATGATGACTGCTTTCAGTAACAGGTAGCCGATCGACATGGCTAAAAGGGTAACCGGATTTACCAGAACCAAATCTAGGTTCACGCTCATCCCGACCGCGATAAAAAATAGACCCATCAATAAACCTTTAAAAGGTTCAAGGTTAGCTTCTAGTTCGTGGCGATATTCGGAATCGGCCAACAAAACACCCGCTAAAAAAGTTCCTAAGGCTGCAGACAAACCAACCTTCTGCATCATCCCCGCGACTCCCAACACGATAAATAAAGTGACGGCGGTGAAAACTTCTCGAGATCTGGTAGAAGCAATGATACGAAAAACGGGTCGCATAACGTAACGACTTAATATAATCAAAAACCCAATGATTAAAACTGCGTAAAGAACTTTTGAGGACGAGAAAGTTGTATCGCTACTAGTTATTTTGTTAACCGTGGTCGCGGCGATCGACGGAATGATCGCCAGAGCCGGAATGGCTAATAAATCCTGCATCAGTAGAATAGAAAAGCTGTGTCGACCGAACTCGGTATTAAACTGATTTTTTTCTGATAACGTTTGGACCGCAAATGCCGTTGACGACAACGATAAAGCAAAACCAATCGTAACGGATGCAACCGGGGTTAGTCCGTAAAAATAAGCCACGCACGAAATGACGGCCGTACACAAAAAAACCTGCGAAAATCCAAATCCAAAAAGATGGCGTCTCATTGACCATAATTTGCGAGGTTGAATTTCGAGGCCAATCAAGAATAACAGAAAGACGACTCCGAATTCGGAAAAGTGCAAAATACTTTCAGAGTCTTCGATGAGCTTAAGTCCGTAGGGTCCAATCACCAACCCGGATATAAGGTATCCTAGGACCGAGCCGAACCCTAGCTTTTGAAAAATGGGAACCAGGATGACGGCCGCTGATATAAAAACCAAGGCCTGCTGAGCGAAACTTCCCATGCCTTAAAACTTCACCGTGAAATTGAAGGTAAAACCGGCCGAACCTTTAAAATGATTCTTCTTCTGAAAATCAAGCTGTGGAATAAACTGAATATCAAGAATTCTTTTGTAGTATTCCTGATTCCAAGCAAATGCCAAAGTGTAGTTTTCTAAATGATAGCTCGGTTGATTTTGCGAAGTGAAAACCAAACTGTAGGCGAAATTAACTCGATCGTTTATATATTGCCCAATCGAAAAACCGTTGTTGACCGTGTACAAGTGTAATTTGTCAAGGTACTCACCATCGTTGATCAGAGTTAAACTGTAGATGGGCGATAAAGTAAATTGAAAGTTGATGGCGTCGTAAAATCCAACTCCTCGATCGGCGTCGGCAAATAATTCTACCTTCGGGTTCGCGATTGCAGAATTAAATTTGACCGCGGTTTCAAAATTTAACGAGTGTGAAAGTTTAATTGGATTTCCCAGGGCAATCCGCGGTTGAAAAGTTGTTTGAACGCTACCCAATTTTCTGAACAGAAAATTCGATGTCGAGTAATTTTTTTCGGTTTGATTGACCTTAGATGAGTTACTGACCGTCGTTCGATCATCTTCGCGATTTTCGTTGGTGGTAAACTTGATTTGCAAAAACTGTTCTAAGTTTGGAAAGCGTGGATTGACACCGATGCTGAAGCTATTTCTGACGGCCTGACCCTCGGATGCAAACGAAGAGTTCTGAATTTTGACCGAAGTTTCGTTTTTTCGGGTCGTCACTTTCCGTCCCACCAAGAATAAATCGATTTGTTCTGCGGCACGATCAAGCCAGTTCGAAATAGCTATGTTGCTATCGATAAACTTTTTCTCTAAGCTGTCGGATTTCTCTTCGGCTTGCGAGGAAACAGAAAATATTAAAAGCATTAGGAAAATGAAAAAATTTGATTGTACTTTACGACTCATCGACTTTAATCTTCTTATATGGGACCCATGATGAAAAGCATTTTTATTTTAATATCCGCATTTAGTTTCAAATTATATGCATATCAGCCAGCGGAAGGGACCATCACTGCTAGCCCTGGCGTTTTTCTGTACAAAACTAAGTTTGAAGGTTCAAAAGAGTTGGGGCCATCACCCGTTTTGGGAGACATCGGCTTTATCACAAACGGAGATTTGACAGATCGTGGTAGTCTTGAAATCGGTTTATTCCATATGAACAAGATTTTTTACCGCAATCTGAATGATCTTTACTTGGCGGAAAAAGCCGAAATCTTGCACGTAACGATGGGGTATCGCCGTTGGGTATCCGACAATTTTTCGATCGGTTTAAGCTATTATGCGGCCTACACGATGAATACCTATTTAACTTTGCACAATGAATCGAATGTCGACCTGACCATCGATACTTCCGCCAGGGATACTGTAGAAAATGGCCTGGACC